>JAOUGW010000168.1 GCA_029865465.1 Gammaproteobacteria bacterium | reverse complement strand
GGCAAGGTCAAGAACATCCCCGCCACGTGCCGGCTGCTGCTCGAGCGTCATGGCGGCGACGTGCCTGCGGATCGGCAGGCCCTCGAAGAGCTGCCGGGCGTGGGCCGCAAGACGGCGAATGTCGTGCTCAACAGCGCTTTCCGTGTGCCCACGATGCCCGTGGACACGCACATCTTCCGTGTCGCGAAGCGCCTGGGCCTTGCCCGCGGCGACACCCCGCGCGCAATCGAGGACGGCCTGCTCAAGGCCATTCCCGCGGACTACCTGCTCAACGCGCATCACTGGCTGCTGCTGCACGGCCGCTACATCTGCAAGGCACGCAAGCCCGAGTGTCCGCGCTGCCCGGTGGTCGACCTGTGTCCGTTCGAGGACAAGACGTCGCCGTCCGCCCCGGGCACGCGCTGATGCCGTTCTTCCATGACCAGGGCCGCGGGTCGCTGCGCCGCATGTACTTCGAGGCCTGGCGCAAGCACCGCGAGTCGCTGCCCGTCGAGCCGGTCGAGGACCAGATCATCCGCGTCGTGGAACTGCACCCGGAGTATTCGCCGTTGCTCGAGTCCGGCGGCGACGCTCTCGAACGGGACTACCTGCCCGAGGACGGCCAGACCAATCCGTTCCTGCACATGGGGCTGCACCTCGCCATCCGCGAGCAGGTCGCGACGGACCGGCCGGCCGGAATCGCCGCCGTCCACCGCGCACTTGCCGCCAGGCTCGGCGACGCGCACGACGCGGAACACGCCATGATCGAGCGCCTCGGCGAGGCGCTGTGGAACGCACAACGTGCCGGTTTGCCGCCGGATGAGGCGCAATACCTGGAGTCGCTGCGCAGGCTCCTGTAGGACGCCGCAGCGCTCTTGCGCTGCCTGGACACCAGGCGCGCCCGGGCGGCGGCTACCAGCGTACGGGCCGGCCCAACACCTTCGCCAGCGCCGCATCGTGCGGCACGAAATAGTCCCGCAGCCGTTCTGCCGTCGCCGGATCGAGCGGCGGATACTTCCGCGTGTTGCGCGGCCCGAGCTGCGCCTCGCCGAGCGGGGACAACCCGACATGCGCCAGCGCTGCGTTCGCCTGCGGCAACGGATTGCGTGCCAGGTCTTCGAAGCGCAGGACGAGCAGCTGCTCGCGCGGATAGTACTGCAGCCAGCGCTCGAGCTGCTCGGCATACCGACCGCGTGCGAGGTAGCTGAAGTACTGGTGGGCTGCGCTGCGCTCGATCTCGCCGCGGGCCAGCCGCTCATGCACGCGGTCGATCCTGTCGGGCTCCGCAGCGATCGCGTCCTCGAACGCGAGCGGCTCGCGTCCCTTGTCGCGCTCGTGCCAGTAGTGCGAATAGGCACGCCGCACCGGATCACGCAGCAGGACGATCAGCTTCGCATGCGGCACCAGCGCGTGCGCCCGCTGCGGTGCCTGGGGATGAAACAGGTAATAGGGACTGCTGTCGATGTTGACGCCGTCCTGCCCCTCGCGGCCGAAGTTGGCCCGGTACCAGGACTCGCCGCGCCCGAAGTTCAGGTCGAAGTAATGCACTTCCTTGCGCAGCGGCGCGATGACCTGCGGCTGCTGCGTGAGGTAGTAATGCAGCGAGCTCGTGCCCGACTTCATGGCACCGATGATCAGCGCATCGGGCAGGGCCCGCGCGTCGCGCAGGCGCAGCCGCAACTCGACCCGCCGGCCCGCTTCCAGCAGGCCGAACCAGCGCAGCGTGCGGATCAGTGTCGGGTGCATGGATCGGTACCGCCCCGCCGCTGGATGCCTGCGACGGCGGGCAGGCTACTTCCTGGCGGTCCCGCGCTGCGGGATGTAGAGGTCGGTGAGCGTGCCGTCGAATGCCTCGGCGGCCATGGCGACGGTTTCCGACAGCGTCGGATGCGGATGGATCGTGAGGCCGATGTCAGCCGCGTCCGCGCCCATCTCGATCGCGAGCATCACCTCGCTGATGAGGTCGCCGGCGCTGGTGCCGACGATGCCGCCCCCGATGACGCGATGCGTCTGCGGATCGAACAACAGCTTGGTGAATCCTTCGTCGCGGCCGTTGGCCAGCGAGCGGCCGCTGGCCGCCCACGGGAACACCGCCTTTTCGAAGGCGATGCCCTTCGCCTTGGCGTCGGTTTCCGTGAGGCCGGCCCAGGCGATCTCGGGATCGGTATAGGCGACCGAGGGAATCGAGCGCGCGTCGAAGAAGCGCTTGTGGCCGGCGATGACTTCCGCCGCCACCTTGGCCTCGTGCGTGGCCTTGTGCGCGAGCATCGGCTGTCCGACGACGTCGCCGATGGCGAAGATGTGCGGCACGTTCGTGCGCTGCTGCCGGTCGACCGGGATGTAGCCGCGCTCGTTGACGAGCACGCCGGCGACGTCGCAGCCGAGCTTGCCGCCGTTCGGCGTCCGACCCACCGCGACCAGGACCTTGTCGTACAGCTGCGGCTCGGGCGCCTGCTCGCCCTCGAACGTGACGCGCAGGCCCTCGCTGAGCGCCTCGACGCCGGTCACCCTGGTGCGCAGCATGATGGCCTCGTACCGGGCCGCGATGCGCTTCTCGAGCGGACGCACCAGGTCACGATCGCAGCCGGGCATCAGGCCCTCGGTCAGTTCGACGACGCCGACCTTCACGCCGAGTGCGGCGTACACCGTCGCCATCTCGAGCCCGATGATGCCGCCGCCCACGACCAGCATGCGCCGCGGCAGGTCGAGCTCGAGTGCACCGGTGGAATCGATGATGCGCGGGTCGTCCGGCAGACCGGGCAGCCGCAACGACTCGGAACCCGCGGCGATGACGCAGTGCGCGAAGGTGACGCGCTGGCTGACGCCGTCTTCGCCGGTGACGCTGGCGGCATGGGTGCCGGCGAACGCCGCGACGCCGCGGATGACGGTCACCTTGCGCTGCCTGGCCAGCCCCGTGAGGCCCGTCGTCAGGCGCCCGACCACTTTGTTCTTCCAGTCGCGCAGCCTGGCAGCGTCGATCTTCGGCGCGCCGAACTCGATGCCATGCGAGGCCATCGCACGCGCGTCCTCGATGACCTTCGCCGCGTGCAGCAGCGCCTTCGACGGAATGCAGCCGACGTTGAGGCACACGCCGCCGAGCGTCGGCCAGCGCTCGACCAGGGCGACCTTGAGGCCGAGGTCTGCCGCGCGGAACGCCGCGGTGTATCCCCCGGGACCCGCACCGACGACGAGCACGTCGTAATCGAAACTGGCCGGAACGGGCGACGGCGCAGCAGCAGGTTTCGAGCCTGCCGCTGCAGCGGCATTCCCTGCGGGCGCACCGGCTGGCAGCGGCTGAATCGGAATCGTGTCGAGGTACGGTTCGCCACCGAAGGGCTCAGCCTGGCGCGGAGTCGGCCGCGCCGGAGCCGCGGGCGCCGCCACCGGGACCGCGCTGGCGACGACCTGGCCAGGTCCTTCGAGTTCGAGCACGGCCGTGCCCGTCGACACCTTGTCGCCAGGCTGCACGAGGATGCGCGACACCTTGCCGGCGACCATCGCCGGCACGTCCATCGTCGCCTTCTCGCTTTCGAGCGTGAGCAGCGCCTGCTCCTTCTCGACCTGGTCGCCGACCTTGACCAGCACTTCGAGCACGGTGACTTCGCCCGCCGTGCCCAGGTCCGGCAGGCGCACCTCGAACGAGGACGCAGCCGGGGGTCTCGCGCCCGTCATGGAATCGCCCTCAGCAGGCCGTCGACGTCGCTCAGCGCGGCCGCGAGGAACGAGGTGAACCGGACGGCTGCGGCACCGTCGATGACGCGGTGATCGTACGAAAGCGAGAGCGGCATCATCAGGCGCGGCACGAAAACGCCGTCCTTGTAGACCGGCTTGTAGGCCGAACGCGACACGCCGAGGATCGCCACCTCGGGCGCATTGATGATCGGCGTGAAGGCCGTGCCGCCAATGCCGCCCAGGCTCGAGATCGTGAAGCAGCCGCCCTGCATCTCGGCCGCGGAGAGCTTGCCGGCGCGGGCCTTTTCACTGAGATCCGCGAGATCGCGCGCGAGTTCGAAGACGTCCTTGCGGTCGGCATCGCGCACGACGGGCACCACCAGGCCGTTGGGCGTGTCGGCTGCAAAGCCGACGTGCACGTACTTCTTGTAGACGAGTTCGCCGGCGTCGGCGTCGAGCGATGCGCAGAATTGCGGGAACTGCTGCATCGCCTGGACGCAGGCCCGGATCACGAACGCGAGCGGCGTCAGCTTGAGGCCGCGTTCGGTCGCCTGCTGCTTGAGGTTGCCGCGAGCCTGCTCCATCTCGGTGATGTCGGCCTCGTCGAACTGCGTGACGTGCGGCAGGTTGACCCAGCTCGCGTGCAGCCGCGGTCCCGAAATCCGCTGGATCCGCGTGAGCGGCTTGCGCTCGACCGGTCCGAAGGCCGCGAAGTCGACGACAGGCACGCGGGGCAGCGCCGCAGCGCCCGGGGTGGCGGCACCACCGGACGACAGGATGCGCTTGACGTAGGCCTTCACGTCGACGTCGGTGATGCGGCCCTTCTCGCCCGAGCCCTGTACCCTGGTGAGATCGACGCCCAGTTCACGCGCGAGCTTGCGGATCGCAGGACTCGCGTGCGCGCGAGCGAACCCGGGCTCGTCGATCGTGCCCGCGCTCGCCGTGACTCCGTCCCGTGCCTGCGGCGCCGCAGGCTGGGGTGGGGGCTCGCGCTCCCGGCTCTCGCCTGCGCTGCGCGCGACCTCTCTCGCTGGAGTTGGGGCTGGCGCTGCAACGGCAGTTTGAGCCGGAGCGGATGCGGCGGCAGGAGCGGCCGACGCAGCAGCCTCGACCACCGCGATGACGTCGCCCTGCGACACGCGCGCGCCGCGTTTCACTTTCAGTTCCTTGATCAGGCCCGCGGTCGTGGACGGAACGTCCATCGTCGCCTTCTCGGTCTCGAGCGTGATCAGCGTGCCTTCCACGCCGATGCTGTCGCCCGGCTTCACCGCGACTTCGATGACTTCCACGTCCTTGTAGTTGCCGATGTCCGGGACGCGGACTTCGATGAGCACGTTGCCTGCCACTTCGCTCACCCCGCGCTCAGACCGTCACCGGGTTCGGCTTCTCGGGATCGATCCCGAACGTCTCGATCGCGCTCACGACCGTGGCGCGGTCCAGCTTGCCCTCGTCCGCCAGCGACTTGAGCGCCGCCAGCACGACGTAGCGGTAGTCGACCTCGAAGAAGCCGCGCAGGGCGGCGCGCGAATCGCTGCGGCCGTAGCCGTCCGTGCCGAGCACGTGGAACCTGCCCGGCACCCACTGGCGGACCTGGTCGGGCACGATCCGCATGTAGTCGGTCGCGGCGACGAACGGACCCTGCTGCCCGCTCAGCATCTCCTGCACGTAGGGCACGCGCGGCGGCTGGTCGGGATGCAGCAGGTTCCAGCGCTCGGCGTCGAGCGCTTCGCGCCGCAGCTCGGAGAAGCTCGTCACGCTGAAGACGTCGGCGGGAACGCCGAAGTCCTGCTCCAGCACCTCGGCGGCCCTGACGACTTCGCGCAGGATCGTGCCGGAGCCAAGCAGGTTCGCACGCACCTTGCCCTTGCCGCCGCGCTTGAGCAGGTACATGCCCTTGAGGATGCCCGTCTCGGCGCCCTGCGGCAGCGCCGGCTGCACGTAGTTCTCGTTCATGCAGGTGATGTAATAGAAGATCGACTCGCGCTCCGTGTACATGCGGCGCAGGCCGTCCCATACGATCACCGCGAGCTCGTAGGCATACGCGGGATCGTAGGCGACACAGTTCGGGATGGTCGTCGCGACCAGCTGGCTGTGGCCGTCCTGGTGCTGCAGTCCTTCGCCTGCCAGCGTCGTGCGGCCTGCCGTCGCCCCCAGCAGGAAGCCACGCGCCTGCATGTCGCCCGCGGCCCAGGCGAAGTCGCCGACGCGCTGGAAGCCGAACATCGAGTAGTAGATGTAGAACGGCACCATGTTGACGCCATGGTTCGCGTAGGCCGTGCCCGCTGCGATCCAGCTGCACATCGCGCCACCTTCGTTGATGCCTTCCTCGAGGATCTGGCCCTTCTTGTCCTCGCGGTAGTACAGCAGCTGGTCGGCATCCTGCGGCGTGTAGAGCTGGCCCATCGACGAGTAGATGCCGATCTGGCGGAACATGCCTTCCATGCCGAAGGTGCGCGCCTCGTCTGGCACGATCGGCACGACGTGCGGCCCGATCTCCTTGTCCTTGAGCAGGATGCCGAGCAGGCGCACGAACGCCATCGTCGTCGAGATCTCGCGCTCACCGGACGATTCGAGCAGCGGCTTGAACGCTTCGAGCGGCGGTGTCCTGAGCGGCGGTGCGCGATCGCTGCGCTGCGGCAGGTAGCCGCCGAGCGACCTGCGCTGCCCCTGCAGGTACCTGAGTTCTTCGCTGTTCTCCGCCGGCCGGAAGTACGGCAGGCTCGCGATGTCCTGGTCCGACACCGGGATGTTGAAGCGGTCGCGAAACTCGCGCAGCGCCGCGTCGTCGAGCTTCTTCTGCTGGTGCGTGATGTTCTGCGCTTCGCCGCCGGTCTGGCCGAGGCCGAACCCCTTCACCGTCTTGGCGAGGATGACCGTCGGCTGTCCCGTGTGCTGGATGGCCGCCTGGTAGGCGTTGAAGACCTTGCGCGCGTCGTGACCGCCGCGGTTCAGGTGCCAGATGTCCTCGTCGGACATGTTGGCGACCATCTCCTTCAGTTCCGGGTACTTGCCGAAGAAATTCTCGCGCGTGTACGCCCCGCCCTTCGCCTTGAAGTTCTGGTATTCGCCGTCGACGCATTCCATCATCAGCCGGCGCAGCAGGCCCTTGGTGTCCTGCTGCAACAGCGGATCCCAGCGCGAACCCCACACCACCTTGATGACGTTCCAGCCCGCGCCGAGAAAGGCGGCTTCGAGTTCCTGGATGATCTTGCCGTTGCCGCGCACCGGCCCGTCGAGCCGCTGCAGGTTGCAGTTGATGACGAAGACCAGGTTGTCGAGCTTCTCGCGCACGGGCATGGTGATCGCGCCGAGCGACTCCGGTTCGTCCATTTCGCCGTCGCCGAGGAAAGCCCAGACCTTGCGATCGCTCGCCGGCACGATCCCGCGGTGCTCGAGGTAGCGCACGAACCGCGCCTGGTAGATCGCCATCATCGGGCCGAGGCCCATCGACACGGTCGGAAACTGCCAGAAGTCCGGCATCAGCCACGGGTGGGGATACGACGACAGGCCGCCGCCCACTTCCTCGCGGAAGCGGTTCAACTGGTCCTCCGTGAGTCGGCCTTCGAGGTAGGCGCGCGCGTAGATGCCGGGCGCCGAGTGGCCCTGGATGAAGACCATGTCGCCGGGATGCTGCTCGCTCGGGGCACGCCAGAAGTGATTGAAGCCGACCTCGTACAGGGTTGCCGCC
>JAOUGW010000167.1 GCA_029865465.1 Gammaproteobacteria bacterium | reverse complement strand
GACGCGTGGGGACGGCATGCGCGAATCTTACCTGTCCTGCTCCCTCTCCCGCGTCGTTTGGAGGGATGTGGTTGCTGCGAGCAGTCGATCCGGGACCTTCCCCGGAGCTTGGAAAGGCAGACACGCGCTCGCTACAAGCAGTCGAGCCGGGACCATCCCCCGAGCTTGGCAAGGCAGACACGCGCTCGGGGGATGGTCCCGGCTCAGCCGCTTGCCGCCTTGGTTCTCCGTGGCGGTGGAAGAGGTCCCGAGGCGGGTGATGTCAGGCGTTCGATCCGGCCTGTCCTGGCGCGCGCGTGTCTGCCTTTCCAAGCGCGACAGGACAGGCCGGGTCGGACGCCTGCAAGCAGCGCGTCGACGTTTCCACGCGAGGACCGGGAGAGGTGCGCGGCTCAGCCGCTGGCGGCGATCGACGTCGTCACGTCAGCGACGGATTCGACGCTGCGCATCAGGTGCGTCAGGAGTTCGAGCGGATACCGCACGCCGCCCAGATAATCATCGACACAGCGTGCCACCAGCGGACTGCGATGCCGCGCCTGCGCCGCCATCAGTTGCTCGCGGTCGAGCCAGCGGGTGCGCAGGATGCCGTGATCGAGGGGCCGCGAGGGATCGTGGCCCTCCAGCTGCCCGCAGAACGCGATGCGCAGGAAGGTCTTGCTCAGGTGCTCGGGTTGCCAGAGGTAAATGCCGACGACGTCGCGCGGGACGAAGGTCCAGCCGGTTTCCTCGAGCGTCTCGCGCGCGATGGCGTGCGGCAGGGATTCGTTGTGCTCGAGGTGACCGGCAGGCTGGTTCAACACCACCCGGCCACCCGCGCGCTCCTCGACCAAAAGGAACTTGCCGTCGCGTTCGACGACGGCTGCCACGGTGACGTCAGGCTTCCATACCATGCCGGACATTATAGCGAGCCCGCGTGCAGGTGCTTCTTTTCAGGCTGGACGGGCAAGCGCCGGGGGTGCAGTGGCGTCCGGACCGCGTCAGCAGTCGACGGCCGTGGCACGCATTTCGGGCTGGACCAGGCTGCCAGCCCAGACCTCGTCGAAATAGGCGAGATGGCGCTTGACGACCGCGACGTCGTTGAACTCGACGATGCCTTCCCACGTCGCAGCCTGCTGGCGAAACGCGATGGCCTTGTCGTCGGCCACGATGAAAGAACAAGGGTTGCTGCGGTACTCGGGCGCGACGTTGCGCAGGTCGATGTAGCTCGTGAGTCGGCGTGCCATCATCATGAAACGGTTGCCTTCGCGCGAGACCCGGCCGGGATTCGAGATCAGCACGCGCAGGCGCGCATGGCTGCGGGCCAGGACGAGCCGCTTGACCGGCTCGAGGAAGAGGTCGTGATCGTAGATCAGCGGTTCGAGGTCGGTCGTGTAGATGGCAAGGGTGCGATTGGCGCGCGTCGCGATTTCTGCGACCGCGGCGCGGTATTCCTCAAGGTTCGAGAGGATGCTGCGCGTCCCAGTCAGGTCCAGCCGATGTTCCATCCCGCTTCCCGACCGCCCGGCGCATGCGCTGGTGCGGTATTCCGACCTCGTCGAACTCCGGGCCGTCGGCCCGGAAACCCAGTCGCTCGTAGAACCCGGCGGCTGACACCTGCGCATTGAGGTACACCTCCTGGAAGCCGCGCTCGGCGGCGAGATCCATGAGGCGACGCATCACGGCGACGCCAGCTCCGGTGCCACGGTACTGCGGCAGTACTGCGACGCGGCCAATCTTACCGGTGGGTTCCAGGCGTCCAGTGCCGACCGCGTCACGTTTTGCGGAAGCAGGTGGTTCGAAAACGAGGACGTGCGGGATGACGGGGTCGAGTTCGTCCCACTCGTCGCGTTCCGCGATTCGTTGTTCTTCGATGAAGACCGACCGCCGCACGCGCTGGATCTGCAATCGATCGTGCTCCCACGTGGCCAGTCGCACGACGTAATCCCGGGTGGCGCGTGCAGGCATGTCGGCCGGTGTTGACAGGGTTATGTCAAACGTTGCCGAACCGGGGGCTCAGACTTCGCGGGCCAGTCGGGCCGCGAGGCCGATGTATGTCGCCGGGGTCAACGCCTTGAGCCTTGCCTTCTCGACTGGCGGGATCGGCAGCCCGTCGACGAAATCCGCGACTGCCGGTCCGTCGATGCGACGTCCGCGCGTGAGCGCCTTCAACTGTTCATAGGCTTCGGGCACGGCGTACCGGCGCATCACGGTCTGGATCGGTTCTGCCAGCAGTTCCCAGTTCGCCGCGAGATCTTCGGCCAGTCGGGGACGATCGACTTCGATGCGGGCCAGTCCGCGTGCGACGGACTGGATCGCGATATCGGAGTGCGCGAGCGCGACACCCAGGTTGCGCTGCACCGTCGAGTCGGTCAGGTCGCGCTGCCAGCGCGAGATCGGCAGTCTTTCGGACAGGAAGCGCAGCAATGCATTGGCGAGCCCGAAGTTGCCTTCGCCGTTCTCGAAGTCGATCGGGTTGACCTTGTGCGGCATCGTCGACGAGCCGACTTCGCCCGCGACGATTTTCTGCCTGAAATAGCCAAGCGACACATAGCCCCAGAAATCGCGACAAAGATCGGTCAGGATCGAGTTGCAGCGGGCCACGGCGTCGCAGTACTCGGCCATCCAGTCGTGGGGCTCGATCTGGGTGGTGTACGCGTTCCACTCCAGCAGGAGCGATTCGACCAGTCGCTGGCCGAGCAGCGGCCAGTCCACGTCCGGGTATGCCGCCACGTGTGCATTGTAGTTGCCGACGGCGCCGTTGATCTTGCCGCGGATCGGCACGGCCGCGAACGTGTTGCGGGCCTGGCGCAGGCGGCGCACGAACACCGCGACTTCCTTGCCCAGCGTGGTGGGCGTCGCGGCCTGGCCGTGCGTACGCGACATCATCGCGTCGTCCGCATGCACGTGCGCCATCGAGCGCAGGGCGCCGAGCAGCGCGTCGATGCGCGGCAGCAACACCCGCGAGCGGGCTTCCTGGCACATCAGCGCGTAAGCCAGGTTGTTGATGTCCTCGGAGGTGCATGCGAAATGCACGAACTCGAGCCGCGACTGCCAGGCCGGGTGCGCGCCGAGCTTCTGCTTGATGAGGTACTCGACCGCCTTGACGTCGTGGTTGGTCTCGCGCTCGAACGCCTTCACGGTCGCCGCGTCCGCGGCGTCGAAGCCATCGGCGATCTGCTGGGCGGCGGCGAGGTCGGCCGGGGTGACGCCGTGCAGTTCACCGATGCGCCGCTCGCTGGCCAATGCGTGCAGCCAGGCGATCTCGACGCGCACGCGGGCGCGAATGAGGCCCTGTTCGCTGAATATCTCCCGGAGGTCGGCGCAGCGCGCCGCATAGCGGCCGTCCACGGGGGAAAGCGCGGTCAGCGGGGTGAGACTCATGCGGTCATCCGGGAGGTGCTACGATTCCGGATGATACCGCACGGCCCGCCCGGGGCGCCTGCGCGGTTCCCCGGAGCCCGCCATGGCCGATACCGACTACCGCGTCGAACGCGACAGCATGGGTGAAACCCGCGTGCCCGCCGGGGCGCTGTGGGGCGCCCAGACCCAGCGCGCGATCCAGAATTTCCCGATCAGCGGCTTGCGCCTGCCGCGCGGCTTCATCCGGGCGCTCGGGCTCGTCAAGTGGGCCGCGGCCGGAGCCAATCTCGAACTCGGTGATCTCGACCGTGTCCGTGCCTTCGCCATCCAGCGGGCCGCACTGGAAGTGGCGGAGGGTCGTCACGACGCCCATTTCCCGGTCGACGTCTTCCAGACCGGTTCGGGCACCAGCAGCAACATGAACGCCAATGAAGTCATCGCGCGACTCGCCACCGGGTACGCCGGTGGCTCGACCATGCCCGTGCACGCCAACGACGATGTCAACCGCGGACAGAGCAGCAATGACGTGATCCCGACCGTGATTCACCTGGCTGCAGCCATCGCGCTCTCGGAATCGCTGCTGCCCGCGCTCAAGGAACTCATCGAGACGATCGCGCGCAAGGCGGGCGACGTTGGCGAGATCGCGAAGACCGGCCGCACGCACCTGATGGACGCCATGCCGGTGACGCTCGGACAGGAAATGGGCGCATGGCGGACTCAGATCGAAGACGCGGTGACGCGGCTGCAGAGTTGCCGGCCGCGCCTGCACGCACTGGCACAGGGCGGAACGGCCGTGGGCACGGGCATCAACGCCAATCCGCAGTTCGCGCCGAAGGTGGCGGCGCTGCTGTCGCAGGAGACCGGTCTCGATCTGCGTCCGGCCCGCGATTTCTTCGCCGCGCTCGCATCGCAGGATACCGCCGTGGAACTGTCCGGCCATCTGCGCACGCTTGCCGTTGCGCTGATGAAGATCTCGAACGACCTGCGCTGGATGAACAGCGGGCCGCTCGCGGGGCTCGGGGAGATCTCGCTGCCCGCTCTGCAGCCGGGCAGCAGCATCATGCCGGGTAAGGTGAACCCGGTAGTGCCGGAGGCGGTCACGATGGTGGCCGCGCAGGTGATGGGCAATGACGCGACGATTGGCATCGCCGGCCAGTCGGGCAACTTCCAGCTCAACGTGATGCTGCCCGTGATCGCCTACAACCTGTTGCAGAGCATCGAACTGCTGGCGGCGGCAGCGCGCACGCTCGCGCGCAGCACGATCGCAGGCTTCGCGGTGCATGCGCGGCAGATGTCACTCGCGCTGAATCGCAACCCGATGCTGGTGACGGCGCTCGCTCCCGTGATCGGCTACGACAAGGCGGCGGCGATCGCGAAGAAGGCCTATGCCGAAGGCCGCCCGATCATCGAGGTGGCCGCCGAGATGACGGACCTCGGTGAGCAGCGTCTCGCCAGGCTGCTCGATCCGGCCGCACTCACGCGCGGTGGCGAGCACGGCACACCGGGCAAGGGGGAAGGCTAGTTGACGGTCCCGGAACCCATCGCAGCCCCGCCGCTGCGCGCTCGGATCGAGACCCTGCTGCGGGACACGGTGCCGGGCCGGAACCCCGAGTTTCCCTACGCCTCGCAGTTCACCGCCGAACAGATCGACCGGCTGCGGAGGCTGTTCCCCGCAGAGCCGGCGCGCGCCGCGGTGCTCGTGCCACTGGTCGAGCGCCCCGCCGGACTGCAGGTGCTGCTGACCCAGCGCGCATCGCACCTGAAGCACCATCCGGGCCAGGTCAGCTTTCCGGGCGGCCGCATCGAGCCTGCGGACGCCGGCCCGTGGGAGGCCGCGCTGCGCGAGGCACGGGAGGAGATCGGCCTCGACCCGCGCTACGTCACGCGCGCCGGCTTCCTGCAGGATCACCTCGTGATCTCCGGGTACCGCGTGACGCCTGCGGTCGGCTTCGTGCGGCCCGGCTTCGACCTGCGCCTGGACGAGACCGAGGTCGAGGATGTCTTCGAGGTGCCGCTCGAATTCGTGCTGGACGTGCGCAACCACCTGGCGCGCGACCGCACCGTGGCCGGCCATTCGGTCATCACGCACGAAATCCCGTACCAAGGCCGCCAGATCTGGGGCGCGACGGCCAGCATGCTCATCACGTTCGCACGGCTGTTGCGCGAGATGAAGGCATGAGCGCCATCGAGCGACTGCGGCTGATCATGGTCCGGCTGCGCGATCCCGCAACCGGCTGTCCGTGGGACCGCGAGCAGGACTGGGCATCGATCGCGCCACACACGATCGAGGAAGCGTACGAACTGGCGGATGCTGTCGCCCGTGGCGAGCCCGAAGCGGTGCGTGACGAATTGGGAGACTTACTGTTCCAGGTCGTGTTCCAGGCGCGCATCGCCGAGGAACGCGGACTGTTTGATTTCGACGCCGTCGCCGCTGCGATCGCCGACAAGCTCGAACGGCGACATCCGCACGTCTTTGCCGACGCGAAGATCGACGGCGCGGCGGCGCAGACCGTGGCCTGGGAGGAGCACAAGCGCGCGGAACGCGCGGCCCGGGGGCTGGGCACTGGCGCGCTGGACGGCGTGACGCTCGGCCTGCCGGCGCTGACCAGGGCGACCAAGCTCGGTGCGCGCGCTGCGCGAGTCGGCTTCGACTGGGCCGACGCGTCGGGCGTCGTCGCGAAGGTGCGCGAAGAACTGGTCGAGCTGCAGGACGAGATCGAGAAGGGCGATCGGGCCCGCTCGCACGAAGAACTGGGCGACCTGCTGTTCGCATTGTCGCAGGCCGCGCGTCACCTCGGCGTCGATGCAGAAGCCGCGCTGCGTGCCGCAAATACCAAGTTTGAGCGGCGGTTCCGCCAGGTCGAGATGCACCTCGCCGCGGAGGGCCGAACCCCGGCCGACGCCGACATGGAGCAGCTCGAGGCGCTCTGGGCCCGTGCCAAGCGGGAACTCGGCTGAGCCGCCGTGAATGCCCCCGCTTCCGCCGCGGCGCGACTCGCGGCCCTGCGTGAACTGCTCCCCGGGTGCCAGCTGCGCGATCGGCACCGGCTGCAGTCGACGTTTGACCGATTGGCACGCAAGCCCGCGGCGGCCGATCCGCGCGAAGTCACCCGGCTGGAGGCTCAAGTCGATGCGTCCATCGGACTCGTCGCGGCCCGCCGTGCATCCGTTCCACCGATCGTCTACGACGAGACCCTGCCGGTGCACGCGCGCCGCCAGGACATCCGCCGCGCGATCGAGACGCACCAGGTGGTCATCGTCAGCGGCGCCACGGGCAGCGGCAAGAGCACGCAGATTCCAAAGATCTGCCTCGAGATGGGGCGTGGCACGGCCGGCCTGATCGGGCACACGCAGCCGCGGCGCATCGCGGCGCAAGCGCTGGCCAACCGGGTCAGCGCGGAGCTCGGTTCCACCACCGGCGATCTCGTCGGTTACCAGGTGCGCTTCGTCGACCGCACGAGTCCGCGCACACTCGTCAAGCTGATGACGGACGGGTTGCTGCTGCGCGAGCTCGAAGGCGACCCGCTGCTGTTGCGCTACGACACGCTGATCATCGACGAAGCCCACGAGCGCAACCTCAACGTCGATTTCCTGCTCGGCGTCTGTCACCGACTGTTGCCGCGGCGGCCCGAACTGCGCCTGGTCGTGACGTCGGCGACGATCGAGACCGGGCGGTTTGCCGAGTTCTTCGGCGGCGCGCCCATCATCGACGTCGAGGGCCGGAGCTACCCGGTCGAGGTGCGTTATCGCCCGCTCGCGGAAGAGGACGAGTCCGCGCCACCACTGCCGGAGGCGGTGCGTGACGCGCTCGAGGAACTGGAGCGTGATGCGCGCGGCCTGCACGGCGACGCGCTGGTGTTTCTTCCGGGAGAGAAGCAGATCCTCGAGACGCGCGACCTGCTGGTGCGCAGCCGCATGGACTGGGATGTCCTGCCGCTGTACGGGCGGCTCACCGGTCCGGACCAGGACAAGGTGTTCGCCGGGCACACGCGCCGTCGCGTCGTGCTCGCGACCAACGTCGCC
>JAOUGW010000166.1 GCA_029865465.1 Gammaproteobacteria bacterium | reverse complement strand
AGACAAGAGCGTTGCTTTGAAGTTTTCGCTCATTCCTAGCCCTAAAAAGAGCGGCTCCGAACAGATTGCTGCTGCGGCTGACATTGGCGGTTATTGTTAACTCCCCGAGTTAACTATATCTAGAGACCCCCTTCGGTCAAGACTTCAACATATTCGCGGAGTTACGCGAGCGTCTTGAGGGAGGCTCTGGAAGGCAGGTCAGCGGCAAAACTGGTCAAATTTCAACCAGATCATGGGGCTGGGAGGCAACTCTCTAACGGCCCGGAGGTGGCGCCCAGGCGCTGGCGGGGGCATCCACGGCAGGCATATGTAAACTCCAGCGTGGCTGGAATGAGACCAAGAGGGGCCAATACGGGAATTATGTGAACTTCGTCACAGAATTAACTAATATCATTAAAAACCAATTAGATAGCTGACTTTTCTAAAGTAAAAGACTCAATCTATCGGGGACCCTCCCAAGCACCCGGAAACCGCTCAACTCGGACACGTGACCTCCGGTTCCGGCGACCACGTCCCGCGGTAGCCCAAGCGTGTTCGGCACATCCGGACCGGGCCAATGAAAACGGCCGGTTTCCCTCGCAGGAAACCGGCCGCGGCCAGCAAAAATAAAACTTGACCGTTAGCCGGTCTTCTGAATCTTTGCCGTCTTGCGAAGATCGTCCAGGTAGGACTGCAGCTTCTTCCGCTGCGCAAACATCTTCACCTGGTCCTTGACCTCTTCGAATGCGGGAGCACTCGGCGCGCGCAGGTCTTCAAGCCGGATGACGTGATACCCGTACTGCGTCTGCACCGGCTCGGTGGTCGTGTTGCCCTTCTCGAGTTTCGCCAGCGCGTCGGCAAACGGCTTCACCATCGTCTGCGCCGAGAACCAGCCGAGATCGCCGCCCTTGGCCGCGCTGCCCGGGTCCTTCGACTTTGCCTTCGCGATCTTCGCGAAGTCACCGCCAGCCTGCAGATCCTTGATGATGGCGTCCGCAGCTTCCTTCGTCTCGACCAGGATGTGCCGCGCCTTGTATTCCTTCGGCATGTTCGCCACTTCGGAATCGTAGGCTGCCTTCACTTCGTCATCCGACACTGGATGCGACTTCACGTACTTCTCGCTGGCGGCCTCGGCGAGGATCTGCATGTGCAGCAGGTCGAGTCGCGACTGCACGTCCGGGGTAGCAGCCAGGCCGTCCTTCTCGGCGGCCTGTGCGGCCAGCGTCATGTTGACGAGCTGCTCGAGCAGCGCATCCCGCTGTTCCGTGGTCGCCTCGGCAGCGGGCTTGCCGGTAACGGCCTGCAGGAACGTGTCGAGCAGCTGTGCATTGAGCGCCTTGCCGTTGACGGTGACGAGCGTCGGCGAGGCCTTTTCGGCGGCTGCGGGAGCCGACGCCGGGCTTGCAGGCTTGACTGCATTCTCGGCGGGCTTCGTGCACGCGGTGGTGCCAAGCGCCAGGGTGGCGCCGAGCAGGAGGGCGGTCTTCAGGTTTCGCATCGATGAGCCTCTGTGGATGGTTCGTCAGTGCGTCCAGGTGGACGCGTTAATGAGAGAGCGTCGTCGTCAGGCCAGCGAGCCTTCGCCGGGCGCCAGGGCCAGGATCGACAACGCATGGATATCGGTGGTCATCATGTCGCCGACGGCTTCGTAGACGAGCCGGTGCCGCCGTACGACCGGCAGGCCGACGAATCGTTCCGAAACGAGCTGGACGGTGAAGTGGCCATGGCCGCCGGCCGCGCCGGCATGCCCCGCATGCAGATGGCTGTCGTCGATGACGTGCAGTTCCGACGGTTGCAACGCCTTGCGCAACCGGTCCTCCAGTCTTGCGGCGCGACTGGGTGAATCCGTCCGGGTCATGGCAGTGTCTTCACGAACGGGCGCACTTCATGCGATTCGAACACGCCCTGCGTCACGTACGGGTCGGCGGCCACCCAGGCTTTCGCATCGGCGAGCGAGGCGAAGTCCGCAATGATTACGCTGCCGGTGAAGCCTGCAGGTCCCGGGTCCGGCGAATCGATTGCGGGGCACGGGCCGGCGACCAGCATGCGTCCTTCATCGAGGAGCTTCCTGGCGCGTTCGAGGTGCGCGGGCCGCACTCGCTTGCGGATCTCGAGTGCGTCGGGCGCGTCCTTGCCGATGATCACGTACCACATGGCTGGGATTCCGCTCATTCCGTTCGTGCCGCGCCGGCTTCCACCTGGTCGAGCTTGCGCCCCAGCCAGTAGCCCTGCGCGAGCGCGAAGACGATCGTCAGGCCCATGAGCCCGAACAGCTTGAAGTTCACCCACGTGTCTTCGCTGAAGTTGTACGCGACGTAGAGGTTCAGCACTGCGCAGACGACGAAGTAGCCGATCCACATCAGGTTGAGGCGTGTCCAGAGGGACGCCGGTTCGAGCTTGATCTTCTCGCCCATCAGCCGCTGGACGATGGTCGGTCCCTGCATGAACTGGCTGGCGAGGAACGCGCCGGCGAACAGCAGATTCACGATCGTCGGCTTCCACTTGATGAAGGTCGCGTCGTGAATGACCAGGGTGAGGCCGCCGAACACGAGCACCAGGACGGCCGAGGTGAGCAGCATCGGGCTCACCTTCTGGTGCCTGAACCAGCTGATCGCGGTCTGCACCAGCACGCCGGCGATCAGCACCGCCGTCGCCACGTAGATGCCCGCCATCTTGTAAGCGATGAAGAAGAACACGACCGGCAGCAGGTCGAACAGCATTTGCATCAGGCTGGATTGCGCTCGGGGCAGGTCAACGAAGGGACGCGTATCATACCAACTTGGCCGTGACACCCGCGGCTCGGCGAGTTTCATGGCTTTCCTGATCTCCATTCATCCGCAGAATCCGCAGCTGCGCCTGGTGCGACAGGCCATCGCCGCCATCCGTGATGGCAGCGTCGTGGTCTATCCGACGGACTCCAGCTACGCGCTCGGCTGCCTGATCGGCGACAAGGAGGCCATGGAGCGCATCCGGCGCATCCGTAACGTCGACGTCAAGCAGCACAACTTCACGCTGGTGTGCCGCGACCTGTCGGAGATCGCAAAGTATGCCCGGGTCGACAACAGCCAGTACCGGACCTTGAAAGCCTTCACGCCGGGTCCGTACACGTTCCTGCTCGAGGCCACGCGCGAGGTGCCGAAACGGCTGCAGAACCCGAAGCGTCGCACTATCGGCATCCGCGTCCCGGACAACGCGATCGTGAGCACGCTGCTCGCCGAACTGGGTGAGCCGATCATGAGTTCGACGCTGTTGCTGCCGGGCGAGGCGGAAACGCCGACCGATCCGCAGGAGATCAAGGAGAAGCTGGACCACCTGGTCGACCTCGTGATCGACGGCGGCATCGGCGGCATCGAGCCGAGCAGCGTGGTGGACCTGTCGAGCGGCGCGCCGGTCATCGTGCGGCGAGGCAAGGGCGATGTCACCGCGTTCGAGTGAACGGGGCCGGGGCGGCTGCGTATAATCGCGCGTTGCCACTGGCCTGCGGGCGGACCCGGGTTAATGTGATACCCGATGTTTGTTCTGCAAGTCAATGAAATTTATATGACTCTACCGCGACACGGTCGCAGGGAACCCGTTTGAGTTCTACCGTCACGACCCCGCGTCGAGTGCTCTCCGGAATGCGCCCGACGGGCAGCCTGCACCTTGGCAACTACCATGGCGCACTGAAGAACTGGACCGAACTCCAGTACCAGTACGACTGCTATTTCTTCATCGCCGACTATCACGCCCTCACCACCGGGTACGAAGACACCCGGCATCTCGAGAGCTTTGCGTGGCAGATGGTCATCGACTGGCTGGCCGCGGGACTGAACCCGGCGGTCTGCACGATGTTCATCCAGTCCCGCGTGCCCGAGCACGCGGAGCTGCATTTGATGCTCTCGATGATCACGCCGCTCAGCTGGCTCGAGCGCGTCCCGACGTACAAGGACCAGCAGGAACAGCTCAAGGAAAAGGACCTCGCCACCTACGGCTTCCTGGGCTATCCGCTGCTGCAGAGCGCCGACATCCTGCTGTATCGCCCCATGGGCGTGCCGGTGGGCGAGGACCAGGTCGCCCATGTCGAGATCACGCGCGAGATCGCCCGCCGGTTCAATTTCGTCTTCGGCCGCGAGCAGGATTTCGAAGCCAAGGCCGAGCGCGCCATCAAGAACCTGGGCGCGAGGAACGCGGCGACTTATCGCGAACTGCGCAAGGGTTACCAGGAGCAGGGCCAGGAAGATGCGCTGGTGAAGGCCCACGCGCTCCTGGATGGCAATTCTCGCCTGACGCTGGCCGACCGCGAGCGCCTGCTCGGTTACCTCGAAGGCACCGGCCGCACGATCCTCACCGAGCCCGAGGCCCTGCTGACCTCGACACCGAAGGTCACGGGTCTCGACGGCCGCAAGATGTCGAAGTCGTACGGCAACACGATCGGTCTGCGTGAAGACCCGGACGAGGTCGCAAAGAAGCTCAAGACGATGCAGACCGATCCGGCGCGCGTGCGGCGCACCGATCCCGGCAATCCCGAGAAGTGCCCGGTGTGGGACCTGCACCGGCTCTATTCCGATGCGGATACGCAGCGCTGGGCCGAGCAGGGCTGCCGTTCGGCGGGCATCGGCTGCCTGGAATGCAAGAAGCCGGTGATCGAGAAGATCGTCGAGGAAGTCACGGGCATGCGCCAGCGCGCGCAGGAATACGAAGACAACCCGGACCTGGTTCGCGGCATCATCGCGGAAGGCTGTGAAAAGGCGCGCGCGGTCGCAGGCCAGACCATCGACGACGTCAAGCAGGCGATGGGCCTGGCATACCGCTGAGGCAGGACGACGCATGACGAAACCCGACCTCAGGTTGATCGAAGGCGGGCTGGGGCAACAGCCGCCGGCCGAGCCGCACGTGCCGGATGCGCACGAGCAGGGCGAGATGCCGTTCGCCGTGGTCGATGGCGAGCCGGTCACGCAGATGCCGAAGGACCTGTACATCCCGCCGGATGCGCTGCAGGTGTTCCTCGAGGCCTTCGAAGGCCCGCTGGACCTGCTGCTCTACCTGATCCGCCGGCAGAACCTCGACATCCTCGACATCCCGATCGCCGAGATCACGCGGCAGTACATGTCGTACATCGACGTGATGCGCGGCATGCAGCTGGAACTCGCGGGCGAGTACCTGGTCATGGCCGCGACGCTGGCCGAGATCAAGTCGCGCATGCTGCTGCCGCGACCGGCCGCGGCGGGCGAAGAAGAAGCCGACCCGCGCGCGGAACTCGTGCGCCGGCTGCAGGAATACGAGCGTTTCAAGCGCGCGGCGATGGACATCGAAGAGCTGCACCGCGTCGACCGCGACACGTTCCCGGCTTCGGCCGAACTCGTGGAGCTGCGCGTCGTCAGGCTGCAGCCGAACGTCTCGCTGCAGGAGATGCTGGTCGCACTCAAGGACGTGCTGGCACGCGCCGAAATGTTCGCTCACCACCACATCAGCCGCGACCGGCTCTCGGTGCGCCAGCGCATGTCCGAAGTGCTGAGCGCGATGCGCTCGCAGGCGTTCGTCGAGTTCGTCACGCTGTTCCGCGCCGAAGAAGGCCGCATGGGCGTCACCGTCACGTTCATCGCGATCCTCGAGCTGCTCCGCGAGGGGCTGGTCGAGATCGTGCAGTCCGAACCGTACGCGCCGATCCACGTGCGCGCCGGCACCCCCCGCCCGGCGGACCAGGTCGACGGCATGGATGACCAGGGCCTGCAGGGCCCGCAAGGCACCGAATCATGACCCAACACCCCCTGAGCGGCGTCGTCGAAGCCGTGCTGC
Organism: Gammaproteobacteria bacterium; assembly: GCA_029865465.1. Taxonomy (GTDB): domain Bacteria; phylum Pseudomonadota; class Gammaproteobacteria; order Steroidobacterales; family Steroidobacteraceae; genus RPQJ01. The sequence continues at coordinate 1,660 of JAOUGW010000166.1, read as the reverse complement.
TGGCCGCCGGCCGGCCCGTTTCGGTCCAGCAGATGCTCGAACTGTTCGACGAGGGACAGCGTCCGACGGCCGAAGAAGTGACGGCCGCGCTCGCCGAGCTGCAGCAGAGCTACGAAGGTCGCGGCGCCGAACTGCGCGAGGTGGCGAGCGGCTGGCGCGTCCAGATCCGTCCGCAGCACGCCGACGTGGTTTCGCGCCTGTGGCAGGAGCGGCCGAGCCGGTACTCGCGCGCGTTGCTCGAGACGCTGGCGTTGATCGCGTATCGACAGCCGATCACGCGTGGCGAAATCGAGGACATCCGCGGCGTCACGGTCGCCACGACGATCATGCGCACGCTGCACGAGCGCAACTGGATCCGCGTCGTCGGCCACCGCGAAGTGCCGGGACACCCCGAACTGCTCGGGACGACACGGGAGTTCCTCGACTACTTCGGCCTGAAGAGCCTCGACGACCTGCCGACGCTCGCCGAGCTGCGCGACCTCGAAGACATCAGGGAGCAGCTCGACCTGCCGGCCGCGATCGCCGCAGCGGAGGCGGCGCTGGCTGACGAGCCCGCCACGCTCGATGCCGAAGGCGCGACGACGACCGCATCGGACGAAGCAACCCGTTGAGCGAACGCCTGCACAAGCTGCTCGCGCAGCACGGCATCGGTTCGCGTCGCCAGGTCGAGGCGTGGATTCGCGAAGGCCGCGTCCTGGTCAACGGCCGGCCCGCCGGAATCGGTCACGCGCTGCAGGAGGGCGAACGCGTCGTCGTGGATGGCAAGGACGTGACGCGCCTGCTCGCCGTGGACCGCAAGCTGCAGGTCATCCTGTATCACAAGCCCGCGGGTGAAATGCTGCGCAGCCGCGCGGGCGACGATCGCGAGAGCGTCGAGATGAACCTGCCGGCACTCCACGCCGGTCGCTGGGTGGCGGTCAACGCCCTCGGCTTCGGCGAAGACGGCTTGCTGATCCTGTCGAGCGAAGGCCAGTTCGCACTGGCGATCGCCCGCCACAATCACGAGATCCCGGTCGAGTACCGCGTGCGTGCGTTGCGACCGAGCCAGGAAGATCCGTGGCCCGAAATGCCGACGGCAGTCGACGTGGAAGGGCAGGCGGTCACTTTCGGCGCCGTCGAGCCTGCAGGCCCGAGCGGCACCAACATGTGGTTCAAGGTCACGAGCGACCGCACCCTGCCCCGCGGAGCGATCCGCGCACTGTTCGATTCCGCGGGTCTCAAGATCAGCCGCACGATGCTGGTGAAGTGGGGGCCGATCGCGCTGCCGCGAGATCTGCCGCGGGGCCGTTCGCGCGCGCTCGAAGGCCCGGAACTCGACGCTCTCTATACGCTGGCGGGTCGCGATCGCAGCGACACCGGCCTCAAGCCGCGTCCGCGACCCCGGCCCGCTCCGGACCGTCGTCGCAAGAAAGCTACTGCGCGTCGAAGCGGCAACCGGTGACGCCCCGGCTGTCGGGGCCCAGCAGGTAGAGGAACGGTGCCAGCACCGCTTCGGGCCGCGCCAGTTTCCCGGCGTCCTCGCCCGGGTACGCCTTGGCACGCATCGGCGAGCGCACGGCCCCGGGATTGACGCTGTTCGATCGGATCGGCGAGTCCGTCGCCAGCTCATCCGCCAGCACCTGCATCATTCCTTCGTTCGCAAACTTCGACACCGCGTACG
>JAOUGW010000165.1 GCA_029865465.1 Gammaproteobacteria bacterium | reverse complement strand
CGACGTGCGCAACGGCTACGTGCCGATCACCTACCCGCACGTGCTCGCCATGCCGCTCCACCTGCGGATCATGGGGCTCGCGTCGTTTCCGCTGCGCCCGATGGGCCTCATCCATGTGTCCAACACGATCGCACAGCCACGGGCGCTGGAGGCGGGCATGACCGTGAACGTCGTGGTCGCGGCCCGCAATTATCGCAAGACCGATGCCGGCCTGACCGTCGACATGGTGACGGACATCCTGCGGGCCGGGCAAACCGTGTGGCGGGAGACATGCGTGTTCATGTCGCGCTGGCCCGACACCGTGCAACGGACGGGCGGCAGGCCCCCACGGCCGCCGAAAGCCCCGAAGGACAGCCAGGTACTCACGGAGCTGGCGGTGGACCTGAACCGCGCCTGGAGCTACGCACGCGTCTCGAGTGACTTCAACCCGATTCACCTGAACGACCGCGCGGCGCGCTTCTTCGGCTTGCGTGGCGCGATTGCTCACGGCATGTGGACGCTGGCCCGCAGCCTGGCCGAACGTCCCATCGACGTCCCGCTGCCCGATGCGCGGCTCGAAACGCAGTTCCTGACGCCCGTGCAGCTGCCGGCACGCGTGAACATCAAGCAATGGGCGGAGCAGGGGCAATCGAAACGCGCCATGTGCGACGTTCGCACCGGTCGCATGCACATGTATGCCTACTGGACGACCGCCCCGGCGGCGGCCAGCGAGAACCTCAGCGAGGCTTGACCACGAGCACGTTGTCGACGCGCCTGACGCCTTCGACACCCGCCGTGATTCGACCCGCCTTGTGCTTCATCGCCTCGGACGCCACGAAACCCGCGAGCTGCGTGATGCCATCGTGGGTTTCGACGTTGATCTGCAGGCTCTTGACGTCGGCCGCATCCATCAGCGCGGCCTTGACCTTGCCCGTGACGAGGCTGTCGTCGAGCTTGGTGCTCAGCGAGGTGGCCGGCGCGACCGCGACGCTGTTGACCACTGACTTCACCCCAGACACGCTCTCGGCCACCTTGGTCGCCGCGGCCTTTTCACCCTCCGAGCGAGCGAAGCCGCTCAGCTGCACCACGCCCTGGTAGCTCCCTACGTTGATCCGCGTGCCGCTGGTGTTCCTGTTGTCGAGCAGGCCGGCCTTGATGGTCGCCGCGATCACGGCATCGTCGGCCATGTCCGTGGACGACGGCTGCGCATGGGCGGAACCTGCCACGAGGAGGACAAGTGCGGAGAAGGCTGCGAGAACGAGAATCTTCATGCGGACAGGTACTCCATCTGGGGGAAAAGACATCCTTGTGTGCGGCGGTCCCATTGTAGTCCACCGGCGCGGTGGAAACGCCGCACGCTGCGTGTGATCATCGGCGCATGAGTCTTGAGCGCGTGCTGCCCCTGGAGGGCGGCTGTAACTTTCGCGATTGCGGTGGCTCACGTGCTCGAGTCACCCGGCGTGCGCCGCGAAGCCATCGTCGAGGATTACACACTGACGAACGCAGTCGTGGACCTGCGCGCCCAGTTGCTCGGTGAGCGTGGCAGGGGCGCGGGTCTGGCCGCGACGGCGGAGCCCCTCCTGGCGCTGTCTGCCAGCGCACAGGAAGCGATGCTGGCCGCACGCCCCGAATACCTCCTGGCCAGCCTGCGTGCCATCGAAGCGCGCTACGGTTCGGTACGCCGGTACCTGCTGGACGGACTCGCGCTCGAGCCCGCGCTGCTCGAGCGCCTGCACGAAAGACTGCTCACCTGAACCGGAAGCGACGACGTATGCGACAGACCAGGAATCGACTGTGCGGCGCACTCGCGGCGCTGCTGCTCTGGGGCGGCCAGGCCCACCCGGCAGCGGTCGGTGCGCAGATTCCCGCGCCAAGGGACGTGCCATATCCGGGCGTGATCCAGTTGCATGTCGATGCGACCGACATCGACCGTCGCGTGTTTCGCGTCAAGGAAACGCTCCCTGTCACCGCGCCGGGCCGCACGACGCTGCTCTATCCGAAGTGGCTGCCCGGCAATCACTCGGCCACCGGTCCGATCGACAAGCTCGCAGGGCTGATCGTCCGCAGCGACGCGGGCGAGCGGCTCGAATGGCAACGCGACGCGGTCGAGATGCATGCCTTCCATGTCGACGTGCCGGCAGGCGTCAAGCAGCTGCATCTGGAGTTCGAGTTCCTCACGCCCACGGACACGAGCCAGTGGCGCGTCGTGATGACTCCGGACCTGCTCGGTCTGCAATGGGAAAAGGCCCTGATGTACCCGGCGGGCTTCTACGCCCGCCAGGTTCCGGTGACGGCTGCGGTCGAGTTGCCGGCCGGATGGCAGTTCGCCTCGGCGTTGCGCGGCGCTCAGCGCACTGGCGACACCGTGCGTTTCGCGACGGTGCCGCTCGAGACGCTGGTCGATTCGCCGTTGTTCGCAGGCACCCACTATCGTCGCGTCGACCTGGACAACAGCGCGCAGGGGCCGGTGCGACTCAACATGTTCGCCGACACGCAGGAAGAACTGCGGGCCACGGACGCGCAGCTCGACCTGCACCGCCGCGTCGTCGGCGAGGCGGTCGCGCTCTTCGGTGCCCGGCACTTCCGCGAGTACGATTTCCTGCTGGCGATCAGCGACCATTTCTCCGGCATCGGGCTCGAGCACCACGAGTCGAGCGAGAACGGCGTCGGGCTCGGCTACTTCACGGACTGGGCCAGCAAAGGCAACGGCCGCGACCTGCTGCCGCACGAACTGGTCCACTCGTGGAACGGCAAGTTCCGGCGTCCTGCGGACCTCTGGACACCGTCCTACGAGGTACCGATGGGCCCGAGCCTGCTCTGGGTGTACGAAGGCATGACCGAGTACCTCGGGGTGGTGCTCACGAGCCGCTCGGGGCTGTGGTCGCCCGGAGAGACGCGCGACATCCTCGCCCGGTATGCCGCGAACTACGACCTGGGCCGCGCCGGCCGGCGGTGGCGCAATCTCCAGGACACCACGCAGCAGCCGATCGTCAACTACCGGGGCAGGCAGAGCTACGAAAGCTGGCAACGCGGCAAGGACTACTACACCGAGGGCATCTTCGTCTGGCTGGACGTGGACACGAAGATCCGCGAACTCACGCGGGGCAGGAGATCACTCGACGATTTCGCGCGAGTCTTCTGCGGCGTCGAGGACGGACGCATCGAGCCGCTGACGTACACGTTCGAAGACGTCGTTGCGACGCTGAATTCGGTGGCTCCTCACGACTGGGCCCGCATGCTGCGTGCGCGACTCGATGGTCACGGCCCGGGCGCGCCGCTCGCTGGCCTGGAGCGCGGCGGCTGGCGCATGGTCTTCAAGGACGAGCCGTCACCGTCGGTCAAGGAAGGGGATGCGGTGGAGGGCACGCAGGATTTCCTGTATTCGCTGGGCGTGAACCTGGGCAAGGACGGCAAGGTGGGCGAGGTGTTCTGGGACAGCGTGGCGTTCAAGGCAGGGGTGGCTCCGGGGATGACGGTCGTCGCCGTCAACGGCAAGGCGTACACGCATGGTCGCCTGAAGGACGCGCTGAAGGCGGCCAGGGCCGAGCCCGGGCTGCGGACGGAACTGCTGATGCGCAGCGCCGATACCTTCCGCACCGTCAGCCTCGATTACCACGGCGGCCTGCGCTACCCACACCTCGAGCGGATCGAGAAGGCACCTGATCTTCTTTCGTCCATCCTGGCACCCCGGCTGCCAGTGCCAGCCGCGAGGAAATGACCCGGCCCCTGCAGCACGCTGACCGCGTGGCAGCGCGGGCGGTTCTCGGCGTGCGCCGGTTCCTGCGCGAACGGGTGACGGGATACACTCGGCACTGACCGACACGAAACGGAGGAGGACCTGCCATGGCCTACGTCGATGGATCCGTCGTTCCTGTACTCAAAGGCCGGCTTGCGGCGTACCGCAAGATGGCAAGCAAGGCTGGCAAGGTCTGGCGCGAGCACGGTGCGATCGACTATCACGAGTGCGTCGCGGACGACGTCACGGTTGGCAAGCGCATGTTCTGGGGCGGATTCAAGTCGCTGGTTCGGGTGTAATCCGGCACGACCGCGTCAACTGGGAGGCAATGACAGATGTTTCTTGAATCACTCCGGCTGGCCCGGACCTGGCCGTTGCTCGCGGCACTGCTGTTGTCGGCGTGCGCGTCCATGCCGAGCCACGATCCGCTGGAAGTCAGCGTGGCAGGAATCGAGTCAATGCCCGGCGAGGGCATGGAACTGCGCCTGCTGGTCAAACTGCGCGTGCAGAACCCCAACGACACACCGGTCGACTACGACGGCGTGGCGCTCGACCTGGACGTCATGGGCCGCGATTTTGCCAACGGCGTCAGCGATCAGGCGGGCACCGTTCCGCGCTTCGGTGAAGCAGTCCTTGCAGTGCCGGTGACAGTCTCATTGATGCGCATGGCGCGCCAGGTGCTCGGCATGCTCGACGGCAAGCCCGTCGACAAGGTCACCTATTCGATGAGCGGCAAGCTGCACGGCGCCTCGATGTTCGGCACGCAGCGATTCTCGTCCAAGGGTGAATTCGACATGCCGAAGGGCGAGCCGACTGCCACGGCCGTGGATGCGCCCTGATCCCCGCACGCGCGACGCGAATGCCCAAAGAACCCATCAAGCTGCTGCTGCCCGAACTCGAAGCCGAGGTCGTGGGCGAGGCACTCGAGTTGTACCTGCGCGCACGGCCTGCGCCGCTCGATCACCGCTACGAATACCGGTATCGCGCTGCGCACGCGGTGCTCGAAGTCCTGCAGCGGACGCTGCCTGAAGAGGACGACGCGCTGCCGGGACGCCGCCGCCAGGCGATCGAGGACTGACCGGTGCAGCTCGCCGGGCCGGACCTGCCCGGCGCCGCGCTCGATTGAGCACACTCCGCGAGGCCGACGATGACCGTCCTTTCGTTGTTCCCGACGCGCGTCTACTGCGCGAAGCTGCAGACGTCCGGATGGCGCGCGTTCAATACCCGGCTGCTGCGCGAGTGCGAGCAATACCGTGCCGACGACGCGGCCGGACGCGCATGGTCGAAGGACCGCTATCCGGGCGGCTACACCTCCTACGGGTCGCTGAACCGGATGCACACGCTGTCGCCGACGTTCGGGCGGCTCGGCAAGGCGCTGGGGCGGCACGTGCGGGCCTACGCCCGTACGCTAGAGTACGATCTTGATGGTCGCGAACTGTCGATGACCGATTGCTGGATCAACATGATGCCCCGCGGGGTCACGCACGGCCTGCACCTGCACCCGCTCTCCACGATCAGCGGAACGTACTACGTGCGCACTCCCCGGGGCGTGCCTGGCCTGAAACTCGAGGATCCGCGCCTCGATCGTTACATGGCAGCGCCGCCCCGCACGGCGCATGCAGGGCCCGAGAACCAGCCGTGGGTGACCATGCCCGTTGCGGCCGGCACGGTGCTGCTGTTCGAGAGCTGGCTGCGTCACGAAGTCCCACCGAACCCCGTGCCCGCCGAGCGGGTGAGCATCAGCTTCAACTTCAGCTGGTTCTGAGAGTCGTCGGGCGGCCGCGTCCGCGCCGACGTGCCGAGGAGGGAGCGTGAACGACCGCATTCCAGTACGCCGCAGTCCCGTAGACGACTACACGACGGAGATGGCGCAGCAACGGCGCGAGTTCGTGACCCGCCGCACTGGCACGTCTACTGGTCGGTCACGCTGCCGTCCCTGATCGTCGCGAGCTAAGGGCGGAGGCACGGGGCTTGCCAGCCAGCGCGAATGCCTGGAGATGCTCGGCTGTTACGGCCCGGGCAGGGCCGACCGGCTCGCGGAAATCGTGGTGGCCGTCGTGCTGGCCGGGGACGTCTCCCTGGGATCGGCCATGCTGGCCGGCGACTGGGCCAGCAGTCACGACAAGCTCGGCCGCAACAGGCCCTGAACGGCTATATTGACCGGTGACTGGACCGGTCCCGCAGCATGGCTGATCGAGGCAGGAGTCGAATGACGCGTTCCGTGAGTACCCCCTGGCTGGTCGGAGCCGCCGCGATCGCGACCGCCGTGACGTTCTTCATCATGCAGGGACAGGTCCGTTCCGCCAACGAACGGGCGAGCCTGCTGCAGGATTCTGTTACCGCGAGCGAGCGGTCGCTGCTCGGCTACACCACGTACGTGCGTTACCTGCAGGAAGGCAAGAAACAGCTGGCCGCCCAGCAGAAGTTCCTGGCCGCGACGGTCAGCCAGCCGAATGCCGTGACGCAGGTCATCGATCAGTCCGTGCTCGGGTTCCATTCGACGGGCACGATCGCGATCTGGTATTCGGTCGAATATTCGTTCGGCTACGACCTCTCGCCCGACCGGTACGACGTCAAGTCGGGCCCGGACGGCATCCGGATCGAGGTCGGCAAGCCGCGACTGGTCGCGACGCCGGCCGTCACCAACCTGAAGTACAAGGTGCTTTCCGGCGGCCTGCTCACCGATGAAAAGGCCGCGGCACTGAAGCTGTACGCGGAGGCGTCGAAGCGTGCGCAGGCCAGGGGTGAGCAACTGGCGTCCGAGCCTGCCATCATGGCGCTCTGTGAGAAGCAGCTCACGACTTTCCTGCGCACCTTCCTGCTCAAGCAGCCTGGCGTGACCAACGTACCGCACATCGCGGTGGTCTATCCGTGAACGACGACGCGACCGACAAGAGGAACCTGCAGTGCATCCCACCATGAAATTGATCCTGGCCGGCGTCATCCTGCTGCCGGTCATCGCCGCGGCCGACGGCCTTGCCGCCGTTGCCGACCTGAAGGGCTGCACCAACGCGGCCATCACGGGCACGGCCAGGCTCAAGGAACAGGTGACGCCCGAGGGCGTGAAGGAAGTGACCGTCGAACTCGAGGTGAAAGGCCTGCCCGATGGCAAGCACGCCGTGCACATCCACGAGGTCGGTGCCTGCGAACCCTGTGCCGCGGCGGGCGGCCACCACGATCCGGGTCCCGCGGGGCAATCAAGGCCCGATTCGGCGCTGGACACGATCCCGGCGACGGACATCAATCACCCGTTCCACATGGGTGACCTGGTCAACCTCGACGTCAGGAATGGCGTCGGCACGTTCAAGCACACGACCAGCCGCGTCACGCTGGCGCCGGGTCGCCTGAGCATTCTTGACACGGATGGCAGCGCGATCGTCGTGCACACGCAGGCCGACACGTATTGCGACGAGGAGTCGGAGCTCAAGAAGGGCTGCGCGGGCGGGGCGCGGGAAGCGTGCGGCGTGATCAGGCTGGTCAAGTGAGCCGGGAGGGGCAATGCTGACCGTGCACCATCTCGAAACCTCGCGCTCCCAGCGCATCCTCTGGCTGCTCGAGGAGCTCGGCGCCCAATACGAGCTCAAGGTATACCAGCGCGACAAGGTCACGCGCCTGGCACCGCCGGAGCTCAAGGCCATTCATCCGCTCGGCAAGTCGCCGGTGGTGACCGACGACGGCACGGTGATCGCGGAATCCGCCGTCATCATCGAGTACATCGTCGAAAAGTTCGGGCACCTCGGCACG
>JAOUGW010000164.1 GCA_029865465.1 Gammaproteobacteria bacterium | reverse complement strand
CGTCGTGCAGCTGATCCGTGGCCCGAACGGCTCGTTCGTGCGCCTGCAGATCCAGCCGGCCAATGCGCCCCCGGGCACGCAGGAACACGTCCTCACGCTGCCGCGCACCAAGATCACGCTCGAAGCGCAGGCGGCGAAGAAAGAGATCCGCAAGGTGAGACGCGGCGACAGCGAGCTGAAGGTCGGCGTCATCACCGTGCCCTCCTTCTACCAGGACTACAACGCGCGCGCGGCCGGCGACGAGGACTATCGCAGCACCACGCGCGACGTGCGCAAGCTCCTCGACGAGATCAGGGCCGAAGGCGGCGTCGACGGCCTCGTGCTCGACCTGCGCGAGAACGGCGGCGGCCACCTCTCCGAAGCCATCGGCCTCGTGAACCTGTTCGTGCCCAAGGGTCCGGTCGTGCAGCTGCGCGAAACCGGCGGTCGCGTCGAAGTGCTCGAATCCGAGGACAGGCAGGCGGCCTACTCCGGCCCGCTCACGATCCTCGTCGATCGCTTCAGCGCCTCGGCGTCCGAGATCTTCGCTGCCGCCATGCAGGACTACGGCCGCGGCCTCGTGCTCGGCCAGCAGACCTACGGCAAGGGCTCGGTGCAGAACCTCTACCCGCTCGACCGTTACGCACTCGGGCAGGATCCTGGCTATGGCCAGCTCACGGTCACCATCGGCATGTATTACCGCGTGACGGGCGACAGCACCCAGAATCGCGGCGTGATGCCGGACCTGGCGCTGCCCTCCGCCATCAGCATGGACGAAGTCGGCGAAAGCTCGCGTGATGGCTCGCTGCCGTGGAACCGCATCCGCTCGTCGAACTTCAGTCGTGAAGGAGCGTTCACGCCGTTGCTGCCCGAACTGCAGCAGGAGCACGCCGCACGCGTCGCCGGCGATCCCAACTTCCAGTTTGCGGTCAGCGAAATCTCCGCTCTCGAGAAGATGCGGGCCGAGAAGTCGGTCTCGCTGAACCTGGCCACGCGCAAGGCCGAGCGCGAGGCCCGCACGCAGGAACAGCTGGCGCGCGAGAACGCGCGGCGGCAGACGCTCGGCGAGCCCGCGCTGAAGTCCGCCAGCGAGATCAAGGACCCGCCGGATGCGATCCTGGGCGAAGCCGCCGAAATCACGGCCGACCTCGCCCGGCTCGAACCGAAGTTCGTGGCCAGGGCCAGCGACTCCAGCAAGGGCGGCTGAGGTCCGGCCAGGCGACCCGCCCGACTGTCGCTGCGAGCGACAGGCTTCTAGTGTTGTACTTGACTACAACACTATTGTCCCATACCATTGCACCTGGTCCGAACCGATCCACAGGGGCTCGCCGTCCATGACCGATCAACACCAACCGTCACCCTACCCGTGGCGCAACTCCATCCGCTGGCTGGCGCTGGCCGGCCTCGTGGGTGTGCTGGCCGCCGGCTGCGGCAACGGCGAGGCCAAGGACAAGGAAGGCGCGGACGCAGCGAAGAACGCGACCGTGCCGGTCGAGGTCCAGCCCCTCAAGCGAGCCGAGATGGTGGCCGTGTACTCGGGCACGGCACCGATCGAAGCCCACGAAGAAGCAACGGTCGTCGCCAAGGTGGGTGGCGAGGTGCGGCAGATCTTCGTCGAGGAAGGCGACGCGGTGCAGGCGGGCCAGGTGCTGGCGCGGCTGGACGGCGACCGCCTCCGCCTCACGCTGGCCCAGACGGACGCCAACCTGCGCAAGCTCGAACGTGACTACAAGCGCACGCTCGAGCTCGCCGAGAAGGGTCTCGTGCCGAAGAGCACGGCCGAGAACACCAGGTACGACCTCGACGCACTGCGCGCCGGGTACGACAGCGCCCGCCTCGAACTGAGCTACACGGAGATCCGCGCGCCGATCAACGGCGTGATCTCGGCGCGCAAGATCAAGGTCGGTAATACCATCGGCCCGAACGACCCGACGTTCACGGTCACCGATCTCGATCCCCTGCTCGCCTTCGTGCACGTGCCGGAGAAGGAGTTCCGCAAGATCGCGCCGGGGCAGAACGCCGAAGTCGTCATCGACGCGCTCGGCGGTGCCCGCTTCAACGGCACGATCTCGCGCATCAGCCCGACGGTGGACCCGCAGACCGGCACCTTCCGCGCCCGCGTCGAAGTCCCGGATGCGACGCGCACGCTGAAGCCCGGCATGTTTGCGCGCGTCAACATCGTCTACGAGCGGCGCCAGGCCGCGCTGCAGCTGCCACGCACGGCGATTCTCGACGCAGACGGCCAGCAGTCGGTGTTCGTCGTCGCGAGCGGCAAGGCCGAGCAACGCCCGATCAGGACAGGTCTCGCGAACGGCGGCTGGATCGAAGTGCTCGACGGCCTCGAGGGGAGCGAGCAGGTCGTGACGGTCGGCCAGGCCGGCCTCAAGACCGGCACGCTGGTGAAGATCGTCGGTGACGGCGCGCCGCAACCGGCCGCGGCGGTCGCTGCCGGCCAGGCCAAGGCGAAGTAACCCAACCTGCGGGGGCGCTGCACGGGCAGGCCCTCCCCCCGGGGACAGTCCATGCTCAAGTCATTGATCGACTTCGCGATCGAACGCCGCGTCACCATCGTGATGTTCACGGTGGCCATCGCCCTGTTCGGCTTCGTCTCGCTGTCGCGGCTCAAGCTGAACCTGCTGCCCGACCTCTCCTACCCCACGATCACGATCCGCACGGAACTGCCAGGCGCGGCGCCGCTCGAACTCGAGACGCTGATCACACGGCCCGTCGAGGAATCCGTGAGCATCATCCGCAACGTCCGTGAGGTGCGCTCGGTCTCGCGCGCCGGCCAGTCGGACGTGACGCTCGAGTTCCTCTGGGGCACGGACATGGACGTCGCGGGCATCGACGTCCGCGAGAAACTCGACCTGCTGCAGCTGCCGATCGAGGCCAAGCGGCCCCTGCTGCTGCGCTTCGACCCGGCGAGCGAACCCGTCATGCGTCTCGCGCTGATGGACGAAGGCGCCGCGACCGGCGCCGACAGCATCGAGCGGCTCAAGGCGTTGCGCCGGTTCGCGGAAGACCGCCTGAAGCCCGACCTCGAAGCGGTCGAAGGTTCGGCCGCGGTCAAGGTGAGTGGCGGCTACGAAGACGAAGTACAGGTGTTCGTCGACCAGCAGAAGCTCGCGCAGCTGGGACTGTCGATCGACGTCGTCACGCGCCGCATCCGCGCCGAGAACGTGAACCTGTCCGGCGGACGGCTCGAACAGGGCACGCAGCGCTTCCTGGTGCGCACGCTGAACGAGTTCGAGAGCGTCGAGCAGATGGCGAACGCGATCATCGCCACCAGGGACGGCCAGCCCATCTACCTGCGCGACGTCGCGAACGTCACGCGCGGCTACAAGGACCGCGAGGCGATCACGCGCGTCAACGGCAGGGAGTCGATCGAACTCGCCGTGTACAAGGAAGGCGACGCGAACACGGTGGCGCTGGCCAACGGCGTGCGTGCCCGCATCAAGGAGCTCGAGAAGAGCCTGCCCGAGGGCACCCGGCTCAAGCAGGTCTACGACCAGTCCACGTTCATCGCCGCGGCCATCAGCGAGGTGAAGACCTCGGCACTCATCGGCGGCCTGCTCGCGATCCTGGTGCTGTACGCGTTCCTGCGCGATGCGCGCGCCACGCTGATCAGCAGCATCGCGATCCCGGTGTCGGTGCTCGGCACGTTCGTGCTGATGTACGCGTTCGACATCACCCTCAACATCATGTCGCTCGGCGGCATCGCGCTCGCGGTCGGCATGCTCGTCGACAACGCGGTCGTGGTGCTCGAGAGCATCGTCCGCAACCACGAGAAGGGCATGACGCGTGTCGAAGCCGCGCGGCGCGGCACCGCCGAGGTCGCGACCGCCGTGTTCGCGGCCACGCTGACGTCGGTCGCGGTCTTCGCGCCGATGATCTTCATCACCGGCATCGCGGGCCAGCTGTTCAAGGACCAGTCGCTGACGGTCGCCTTTGCGCTCAGCTTCTCGCTGCTGGTCGCACTGACGCTGGTGCCGATGCTGGCGGCGGGCCGGGCCCGCGCCGCTGCGGCTGAAGTGCCCGTTCACGCCGAACCGCAACCCCTGGGCCGCATCTCGCGCGGGCTGCGCATCGGGCGCGACGGCTTCTCGCGTGCCGGTGGGTGGATCTCCAGTGGCTGCAAGCTCGTGCTGAGCCCGCTCGTCGACGTCACGCAGTCCGTCAACCGCTGGGCCGACCGCAAGTACCCGGGCGCCATCACCTGGGCGCTCGCGCATCCGGGCAAGGTGATCGGCTCGGCTGTCGCGGTGTTCGTGCTGACGATGGCGCTGATCCTGCCGCGGCTCGGCACGGAGCTGATTCCGCAGATGTCGCAGGGCGAATTCAACGTCGACCTGCGCCTGCCGCCGGGCACGCCACTCGAGCAGACCGACCGCTCGGTGCAGGCTGCGCAGCGCGCGAGTGATTCCCTGGGCAACGTCGCCCTCGCCTACAGCGTCGCGGGCACCGGCAACCGGCTCGACGCCAACCCGGTCGACGCCGGAGAAAACACCGGCCGGCTCAGCATCACGCTGCAGGCCGGCGCGGGCCGCGAGGACGAGGAACAGGCCATGGCCGGCATGCGCAAGGACCTCGAGCAGATGCCGGGGCTGCAGTACCGCTTCAGCCGCCCTGCGCTCTTCAGCATGGCGACCCCGCTCGAAGTCGTGGTGTCGGGTTACGACCTCGATCGCCTCGGCGTGGCCGCCGAGCGCGTGCGCGAGGAGATGCTCAAGGATGACCGCTTCGCCGACGTCAAGACCACGGTCGAGGCTGGCAATCCGGAAATCCAGATCATCTTCGACCAGGAACGTGCCACACAGCTGAACCTCGTGGTCCGCGACATCGCCAACCGCGTCGTCAACAGCGTCCGCGGCGAGGTGGCGACGCGCTACAAGCTGCGCGACAAGCAGATCGACGTGCTCGTCCGCAGCGTCGATTCGCGCGCAGCCTCGATCGAAGAGGTGCGCAACCTGATCGTGAACCCGGGCAGCGACTTCCCGGTGACGCTCGGTTCAGTCGCCGACGTCAAGCTCGCGATCGGCCCAGCCGAGGTGCGCCGCGTCGGCCAGGAACGCGTGGCCGTCATCTCGGCGAACCTCGCGCACGGCGACCTCGGCTCGGCCGTCGCCGCGCTCGACGCGATCGTGCAGAAGGTCGAGCTGCCGGTGGGCACCAGCGCCTTCCTCTCGGGCCAGAGCGAGGAAATGACCGCCTCGTTCAGGTCGCTGCAGTTCGTGCTCGTCCTCGCCATCTTCCTGGTCTACCTGGTGATGGCTTCGCAGTTCGAATCGCTGATCCATCCGTTCGTGATCCTGCTCACCATCCCGCTCGCGCTGATCGGCGCCGTCTGGGCGCTGTGGCTCACGGGCACGACGGTCAACGTCGTCGCCTATATCGGCCTGATCATGCTGGCGGGAATCGTCGTCAACCAGTCCATCGTGCTGATCGACGCGGTCAACCAGCTGCGCGCGGGCGGCATGCCCAAGTTCGACGCGATCGTCGAAGGCGGCAAGCTGCGCCTGCGCCCGATCCTGATCACCAAGCTCACCACCATCCTCGGACTGCTGCCGATGGCGCTCGGCATCGGCGAGGGCGCCGAGGTGCGCGCGCCGATGGCGATCACCGTGATCGGCGGCGTGCTGCTCACGACCTTCCTGACCCTGCTCGTGATTCCGGTGGTGTACTCCGTGATTGACCGCAAGCAGTTCGTCGTGCAGCAACCGCTGACGGACGCCCCGGGACCCGCCGCCGCAGCAGCCGTCGCTGGCTGAGGATCTGCTGCCATGCTGCACACGAAGGTCGCCCTGGCCCGCCCCGTGACCACGGTCATGGCGGCGCTCGCACTGCTTGCCATCGGCCTGATCTCGGGCAAGCTGCTGCGGCTCGAGGCGATGCCGGACATCTCGTTCCCCGGCATGCAGATCGTCGTGCCGTATGCGGGCTCGACCCCGGAGGAGATGGAAGAACTGGTGGTGCGCCCGGTCGAGGAGGCGCTGGCCACGCTGTCCGGCATCAAGGAAATCCGGGCGAGCGCGCAGTCTGACCAGGCCACCTTCACGGTGCTGTTCGACTGGGACCGCGACGTGGACGCCGCCGCGTTCGAGGTGCGCACGAAGCTCGACTCGATCCGGCCGCAGCTGCCGGTGGGGGCCGACCGGCTGTTGATGTTCGCCTTCAGTGCGGGCGACCAGCCCGTGGCCGTGATCCGGATTTCGTCCGACAAGGACCTGACCGACCAGTACGAGATGCTGGAGAAATACCTGCAGCGGCCGATCGAGCGCATCGAGGGCGTCGCGCGCGTCGACCTGCAGGGCGTGCAGCCGCGCGAGGTGCGCATCCTGGTCGACCCTACCCGGCTCGCCGCCTACAGCGTCGACGTGCGCCAGCTGCGCATCCTGCTCGAGCAAAGCAATTTCTCCGTGAGCGCGGGGGAAATCACCGAGAACAACTCGCGCTTCACGGTGCGCCCGATCGGCGAGTTCAGCAGCATCGATGACGTGCGCAACCTGCTGCTCTCGCCCGGCGTACGGCTCGGGGACATCGCGCAGGTCGAACTCTTCGCGCCGGAACTCGCGGTGGGACGCCGCATGGAAGGCCGCCCGGCCGTCGGCATCGACGTGTTCAAGGCCACGCAAGCCAACGTCGTCGACGTCGCCGACCGCGTCCTCGAAGCCATCGAGAAAGCGCGCGACCTGCCGCAGTTCCAGGGCATCCAGATCCTGGTCGTCGGCAACCAGGCCGACAGCATCCGCGAGTCCCTGGGCGAGTTGCGCAAGGCAGGCCTCATCGGCGCGGTGCTCAGCTTCTTCATGCTGTTGTTCTTCCTGCGGCACCTCCCCACCACGGCGATCGTGAGCCTCGCCGTACCGGCCTCGCTGCTGGTCACGCTTGCCGCGATGTACTTCCTCGGGTTCACGCTCAACATCCTGACGATGATGGGCATGCTGCTCGCCATCGGCATGCTGGTCGACAACTCGGTGGTGATCACCGAGAGCATCTTCCGGCACCGGCAGTTGCACCCGGGGCACCCGCTCGAGTCGACGCTCGCGGGCGTGAAGGAAGTCGGGGTGGCGACGCTCGCCGGCACGTTCTCGATGATCATCGTCTTCCTGCCGCTGGTCTTCGGCGAGCGCAACCAGATGTCGATCTTCCTGGTGCACGTCGCGGTGCCGATCATCGTCGCGATGCTCGCGTCGCTGGTACTGGCGCAGACGTTGCTGCCGATGCTGGCCGCGCGCATGTCACCGCCCCCGCCCGTCAAGGACGGGTCGTGGTTCGGCCGGCTGCAGAACCGCTACGAGAGCAGCCTCGACTGGGCCCTCACGCACCGCAAGTGGATGGCGCTGATCACGGCGCTGATCGTCGTCTCGCCTGTGCCGCTCTTCGCGCTGAAGCTGACCAAGGTGGACCCGTTCCCCCAGGAAGCGAGCCGCGTGCTGATGATCAACTACCACCTCGAAGGCTCGCACCCGATGCAGCGCGTCGAGCAGTCGGTCCGCCGCATCGAGTCGTATATC
>JAOUGW010000163.1 GCA_029865465.1 Gammaproteobacteria bacterium | reverse complement strand
CCCGCAGCCATTGCAGTTGTCGAGGTCGACCACGGCGGCGGGTGCCTTGCGCAGCGGCGGCAACCACGGCAGCAACGTGAGAAACACGCTGCCGCCGACCAGCGCTGCCCAGAGCACGCGGCCGTTGACGACGTCGAGCAGCGGATACACCGTGAGATAGAACCAGTCGAAGCCGACCTCGAACGGGGCACGGTCCAGGTCTGCCGGCGCCTGGCTCATGGCCGGCACGACGAACGAAAGCGCAACGAGCGCCCCCAGCACCGCGAACCCGAGCGCGCGCGGCGGGTTCACCCGCGCATGTGCATGACGCTGGATGTGCACCCACATGAACAGCAGCATGATCAGCGGCACGGCGATGTGGATGTAGGCCATCAGCGTGAAGAAGCGCCCGGCCAGGTGCGAGCTGTCGAGGAAGTTCCGCGCAATGGGCTCGGCAAAGATGCCGATGCTGTCGAGCCATTCCGTGGTGGCGATGGCCACGTATTGCGCCAGCTGGTCCCACACCAGCCAGTAGCCGGTGATGCCGCAGGCGTACAGGAACCACAGCAGCGGCACCCCGGTAACCCACGGAAACCAGCGGTTGCCGCGCATGCGGTCCATGGCGAATTCACGCAACAGGTGCAGCATGACCACCACGACCATCGCATCGGAGGCGTAGCGATGCAGGCTGCGCATGATGCCGCCGAGGTACCACTGCTCGCGCGAGAGGTACTCGAGAGACGCGTAAGCCTGCGTCACGCCCGTGTCGAAGAACACGTAGATGTAGATGCCGGTGACGGTGACGATCCAGAACAGGAACCAGCCCAGCGAACCGAGATGCACCAGCGGATTCAGGCCCGGCCCGAAGAACTTCTCGCAGACCTGCTCGAGGCGCAGGAAGAGCGCGCGCAATCCCGACTTGAGCAGCTTCACTCCGATCGATCCTTGCTGCAGGACGCGGGTGCGGTGCCGATCAATGCGAGTTCCGCCAGGCGACCGCGATCGCGATTGCCACCATGCCGAGGGCGAGGACGCCCGCGATCGCGTCGGCGACGATCGAGTAGTCGAAGCGGTAGCGGCCGCTGGCGGGATCGTAGATCGTGCAGAAGAGCTTCACCGAGCGAATCATACCGGCTAGCGTCCCGCGCTCGATCTCCTGGCCGCGGATCAGGCGCTTCAGCGGCTCGACGAGATTCGGCGGATTGAAGTCCTGGCCGTACACTTGCAGCACCACCCGTCCGGCGCGGTCGATGACCGTAGTCTGCGTGATGTGGTCGAAGCCCTTGGGTGAGGGCCGGTAAGTGAAGCCGACGTCGCGCGCGAGCCGCCCCAGCGTCGCCGCATCAGTGCTGGCGAAGTACCACCCCGGCACGTCCACACCGCGGTCCTGCGCAAACAGCCGCATCCGTTCGGGTGTATCGTTTGGCGTGTCGAACCCGACGGTCAGCACGGCGAAACTGTCCGGGCCAAGCGCTTTCCGCGCCACCTTGGTGACGTCGCGCAGGTGCACGGTCAGGCCCGAACAGACGTAGTAGCAACTGGTGTAGACGAGGCTGAGCACGACCGGCTTGCCGCCAAGATCCGACAGCCGGAAAGCCTGTCCGTGCTGGTCGACGAACTGGTAGTCGCCGAGTTGCCGCGCGATCGCCGCCTGGCTGGTCGCCAGCGCGGCGTCGTTGTCCGGGACTGCAGACTGTGCGAGCGCCCCGGCGCTTGCCGCGCACGCGAGAACTGCCAGGAGCCCGCCTTGCAGCGTTGGCCTTCGAAGGTGCGCGCGCATGGCTCAGTACGCGACCAGGCGGCCTGCAACGGCTCCATCGACGATGGCCCCGACCAACAGCAGGGTCAGCTGCAGCAGGGACGCCAGGAAGTTGCGGATGGCGTTCTTCTGCGTCGGCTCGCGCACGAGCAGGACGCTGCGATACAGAAAGTACGCGCCGCCCGCCGCGGCGCAGGCGAGGTAAAAATTCCCCGCGCCCCAGGCGACTGGCAACAGCGCCAGCAGCACCAGCGGGACAGTGTGCCCGAGGATCACACGGGCCGCGACCCGGTCGCCGAACACCACCGGCAGCATGGGTACGCCCGCGTCGGCGTAGTCCTGGCGGTAATACATGGCGAGGCTCCAGAAGTGCGGCGGAGTCCAGAGAAACAGCACCACCGCAAACGTCCACGCCGCCGGCCCGAGATCCGGGTTCACCGCCGCGGCGCCGGCGAGCACGGCGAAACTGCCCGCCAGACCGCCCACGACGATGTTCAGCCACGTCCGCCGCTTCAGCCACAGGGTGTAGACGACACCGTAGGTGAAGGCGCCGAGGAACACGAACGTCGCAGCCAGCCAATTCGTCGCCAGGCCGGCCGACACGACGGCAAGCGTCAGCAGCAAGCCGATCACCGCAAACCAGAGCGAGCCACCGGCGAGCCTGCCGGTGACGAACGGACGTCCGCGGGTGCGGGACATGCGGGCGTCGAGGTCGCGCTCTGCCAGGTGATTGAGCGCGCCGGCGCTGGCAGCGGCCAGGAAGACCGCCGTCGCCAGCACCAGCAGTTGCGGCAGCGGCAGCCCGCCCCCCTGCGCCATCGCGACGCCGGCGATGCCGGCGAACATGATCTCCAGCCCGATGCGCGGTTTGAACACCTCGACCGCGCTCCGCCAGGAAGCCCCCTTCCCGTCGAAACCCGCATCCTGGGCGACAGCATCCTGCATGTTCGCTCCTACTTCAGCGGCCAGACCTCGGCGAGGTACTTCCAGTTCACGAAGTAGTACAGGACGAACGACACGAAGAACACGCCGACCAGCACGACCGTGCCGGGGATCTTCAGCGTTCCCTCGTTGCCGTAGCGAGCGACTGCTGCCGCCGATGCCGCGCCGGAAACCGGCCCGAGCTGCACCACTTCGGTGTCACCGATCCTGCGGCCAAGGAAGACCGAACACACGACGACGACGATGTACATCGCACCGCCGATCGCGGCCATGATGGCCGACAGCCCGTTGAGGGCCAGCATCAGGAACGCGGCCGGCGAGAACTGGAACTGGGACAGCGCATCCGCGAAAGTGATGTCCCAGTGCCTGCGGGGCACCCCGAGCGTTCCGGCTCCCATCATGAACAGCGAGATCCCGGCGATGCCCAGCCCGAACACGTAGGGCTGCCACTGCGCGATCTTCTTGAACATGACCTCACGCCGGAATATGAGCGGCACGAGGAGGTACGTGATCGCCATGAACGCCAGCGTCGTCCCGGCGACCACGGTCGCATGGAAGTGCCCAGGCACGTACAGCGTGTTGTGCATGATCAGGTTGATCTGTTCGGTGCCCATCACGACGCCGGAGATGCCGCCGAGGAAGCCGAACATGACCAGCGACAGGAACATGCCGGCGAAGGCCGGATTGCCCCAGGGCGCCTTGCGCAACCATTCGAACAAGCCCTTGTTGTAGCCCTTGGCGCGCTGCGCAGCCTCGATCGCGCCGGGCACGGTCATGCCGTGGATCATGCTGCCGAGGACGGCCAGGTACATCGCGTAGCTGGTATTGAAGATCTTCCAGCTCGAACTCACGCCGGGCTCGACCAGCATGTGGTGCGCGCTGGCGAGCTGCAGGAACAGGATGTACATGAGGAACGCCATGCGGCTCACTTTCTCGGAGATCGGCTTGGCGCCAAGCACCATGGCTCCGATGGCATACCAGACGGCGACGTGCGCCGAGACGTTGATCTGCTGCGAGGAATGGCCCATGCCCCACCAGACCAGCTTGTACATCAGCGGGTCGACGCCATTGATGATGCCGACGGACCAGAGGAAAGTCGGGATCAGGATGATCGCGCCGCAGGCCAGCGTGAACACGGCGATGATCGCCGCGGTAATGGCGCCGAAGGTGACCAGGGGTACCGAACCCTCGTAGGTCTTCTCGTCCCTGGCCACCACCAGCGTGCCGAAGAACACGGCGCAGCCGATCAGGGCGCCGACTGCGAACAGCACCAGCCCGAGGTAGAAATGCGGGGCAGCTACCAGCGGTGGGTAGGACGTGAACATCACGGACGAGTTGCCCTGCAGCACTGCGACGTTGGTCATCAGCGCGCCGACCAGCATCAGCCAGAACTGGGCCCAGCCCCAGCGGGGTGCGGCAATCCGCGAATTGAGCAGGATCGCGGATGCGAAATACAGCACCGCCATCTCGAAGAAGATGATCCAGGCCAGCAGGACGTCGAAGCCGTGCGCGGTGAGTGCGAGGTAGAACCAGTCGGCCGGCAGCAGGTGCACGGCGGGCCAGCGGGTGAGCGCGATCGAAAGCCCGAACAGGCCGCCGATGAGCAGGAACACCACGGCGACGACGGCATTGGCCTTGATGAGGTTTTCCGCAGAACGATCGATTTTCAGGCCGGTCGTCGGGCAGGTGCGAAAGTTGGTTGCAGCGGTCATGACGGGCCCCCTACTTCTTGTCCACGACGTAGATGCGGCCGGTCATCGTGTGATGCCCGAAGCCGCAGTACTCGTTGCAGACGATGCCGAACTGGCCCGACTGGTTCGGCGTCAACGTCAACACCATCTCGTAGCCCGGGTGCACCTGGACATTGATGTTGACCGGCTGCAGGGAGAAGCCATGCTGCAGGTCGATCGACGACAGGTGCAGCCGGTAGGTCTCGCCCTTGACGAGTTCGAGCATCGGCCACCACATGTAGACACGACCCATCATGTAGACGTCGCTGCCGGGCGGGGGTCGCACGACCGGAAACGCGCCTTCCTGGCGCACCGTGTACGCCTCGGTCATCTTGTCGACCTTGGCCGCGTAGTCGGCCGGCGTCGTCTTGTAGGCCTCGTTCGAGAGGTTCTGGCTGCCGACGCCATGCCAGTAGATCATCATGAAGAACATCGCGATTCCCCACAGGAACGCGACGATGATCCAGATCAGTTCGACCTTGTGGATGGGCTCTTTCCACCAGCCCGCGCTCGGAGATGCAATAGCCATGGTTGCGGTCTCCGGTCAGGGTGAGGCGATGGGGATCTGGATGATCTCCATGATCCCCCAGATGAGATAGACGACCGTCGGGATCGTGACCCCGAGGAACAGCAGCAGGAACGGGTTGTCGAGCAGGCGCTGGAAGAACGGCGTGCGTTCCGGCTGACCTGGCTCGTTGGACTGTGGTCCGGACATGTAGCCCCCTGTTGATCGTTCGTTCTTGATCGTGCCCGGGTCACCCCTGCGGCCCGGCGTACCGCCCCTCTAAGTAGGCTCTAAGCTGGTGCGCGTCCTTGATATAGATCAAGTGCACTGCAAAAAGAAAGGAGCGACGCACCATGATGGCGCGCATCGGCACCGGTGAGGAGCGGGGTCAGTCCACGCCGACGAGGCGGCGGACCATCGCGAACGTCACGAGGCTGAGACCGAGCAGCAGCCCGAAGAAGATCAACGTGCGATTCTCGAAGCGGTGCCCGGCGCGGCGCTCGAGCAGGTCGAGCAGGCGGTCCGACGCTATATATAGAACGATCGCAGCGAGCGTGAAATAGACGGTCGTCATTGGAGGTCGCGACGGGCGCGCCTGCAGGCCGGAGTATCACCGGCGTCGCGGGATGCTAGCAGGTTCGGTCAGTTGTGAGGACAGGGACCGGGCGGGCCGCCGCTGCGCGCGCCCCTCGCTCGTACATTGCCGCAACGCAACTTGACGACCCGGAATGCGCGGCGTATCCGGAGCAACGGCTGCAGCGAAACCTGCGGCCGGTGTAACGCAGCCACCCACAATCGCAGGAGGGACTCGGCCATGCCTACGCACCATCAGCACACGGAGCACAAGACGTTTTCCCACCCCGACGAGACACGATCGTTTCCGCACGGGAGGGCGGAGGTCCTGAAGATCGGGGGCGGCGAGGTCGGCCGGCTGGTGTTCGAACCCGGCTGGCGGTGGTCAACCGATGTGCAACCAATCGCCAAGACCCGCAGTTGCGAAGCTCCCCATTTCCAGTACCACGTCAGCGGCCGGCTCGCGATCCGCATGGACGACGGCACGGAAATCGTCGCCGGCCCCGGCGACATCACCTCGCTGCCGAGGGGTCACGACGCCTGGGTCGTCGGTGACGAACCGGTCGTCGTCGTCGACTGGTTCGGCGCCAGCAATTACGCCAAGGCCGGTTGAGGAGCCCGGTCCGGCGCCGCAGCCGCGGCGCCGGCACCTGAACGCACTCGCCCCTCGGGGGCCAGCCAGGCGGCGAATGCGAATCCGATCCCGAGGAACCCATGATCAGCCTTCATCACGCACATCTCATGGCGTCCGACATCGACGCGACGATCGCGTTCTGGCGCGACTACTTCAGTGCCGAGGTCGTCTTCGACGACGAATTCGCCGGGGCACGTAATGTCTTCATGAGGGTGGGGCGATGCTGCGCGGCCTTGCCCGGCCTCCACGCGCGGATCACTCGCGACCACCTGGCCACGGACGCCTCGACCACCTACCACATGCCGCCGAGCGCCACGGTGATCGCCTCGCCGTTCACGCCGCCGGCAGCGTCGCTGCACAGGAACGCGATCACCTGCGCGACCTCGCTCGGTTCCAGGACACGGTTCTGGGGGTAGATGGCGGCGCGCTCGCGCCACACCTGCTCGACGGTGATTCCGCGCCGTTCCGCTTCCGTCAGCGCCGAGCGCTCGGCCATTGCCGTTCGCACCCAGCCAGGCAGCACTGCATTTGAGGTGACCCCGAACGGCCCCGCGTCCTGGGCGACCGCACGCGCGAGCCCGATCACTCCATGCTTGGAGGCCGTGTACGCGCTGCCGGAGCGTTCCGCCTTCTCCCCGGCGGTCGAACTGGTGAATACCAGCCGGCCGAAGCCGCGCTTGCACATGCCACCTACCGTCAGCCGCGCGAGCTCGAACGGACCGTCGAGGTTGATGCGCATCGTCTCGCGCCAGACCTCGGGATCCTGCTCCCAGACCAGCCGCTCGTGGGCTGACCCGATGCCGTGGTTCACGACCAGCACATCGATCGGCCCCAGTCTTCGCTCGGTCTCGGCCACGGCCAGGGCGCAACCTGCAGCGGTGCCGAGGTCGGCCACAACGTAGTCGAGGCCAACGGCTGCCAGCTCCGTCGCGTTGCGCGATACCACCATCACACGCGCCCCCGCTGCCGACAGCAGCAGCGACGCCTCGCGTCCGATCCCCCGGCCGCCACCCGTGACCAGCGCGACACGTCCCTTCATCTCTCAGCTCTCGTATGGTGTTCGCTGGATCGTCGCACCCTCGCCGGGCGCGCACAAACTTTCCAACTTCCCCAGGGCACTGACGAGTCAAGGGCGCCGAACAACTCATGATTGGCGACGCCGCACCCCCTCACGAGAAGCCGTGCTATGACGACTGCGCATCGGAAGCGACATGCTGCAGGGCCGCGTAATCCAGCAACTCGATGCTACCGCGTCCCAGGCGGACCCAGCCGCGCTGCTCAAACGTCTTGAGGTGACGTGAGATCACTTCGCGCGCCGAGCCAAGTTCGGTGGCGAGCGTCTGGTGCGTAAGCTCCATGTGCCGCGGGGCCCGATGCA
>JAOUGW010000162.1 GCA_029865465.1 Gammaproteobacteria bacterium | reverse complement strand
CTCGATGCATTGACCGCGACCGCCCGGGCGCAGGGCAAGGATCGCTTTTTCAGTTACCTGACGACGAAATCCGCCGAGAACTCCCTGCTTGGCGAAGGCCAGTTCGACGGTTTCGGCTTCCGCTCGCGCACCGACCCCGGCAATCGGCCGTTCATTCTCGACGTGTTCGAAGGCAGCCCGGCGGCCGAGGCGGGCCTGCTGCGCGGCGACGAGGTCATCGCCGTCGACCAGGGCAGCGGCTTCGTTTCGGTCTCGCAATCGCTCGCAGACGGATCCACGACGTTCACGGACCTGCTTGGAGCCGCTGAGGTCGGCATCGAGCGCGGCCTGCGCGTGCTGCGCAACGGGCAGACCCTCGAAATGCGGCTGGTCAAGCGCACGGTGACGATCGATCCAGTCCCGGATTCATTCGGCACGCGCGTCCTGCCCATGGCCGGCACGACCGGCGTGGGTTACCTGCACCTGCGCAGCTACATCGGCACGGCCGACCCGCAGTTGCGCACGGCGTTCCAGGCGTTCCGCGCGCAGGACGTCCGCGACTTCATCATCGACCTGCGTTACAACGGCGGCGGTCTCGTCAGCACGGCCGAGTTGATCGACAACCTGCTTGGCGGTGACCGCACGTCGGCCGATACCCAGTACTCGATCGTGCACAGTCCGGGCAAGTCGGGGCAGAACTCCACCGTTCGCTTCCAGCCGCAGTCGCAGTCGGTACGGCCCGTGCGCATTGCGTTCCTGACGACCGACGCGACCGCATCGGCGAGCGAGATCAACATCAATGCCATGAGCGCCTGGGCCGAGATCGCGATCGTCGGCAGCGACACGTACGGCAAGCCCGTCGGTCAGCTCGCTTTCGATCTCGCGAACGCCTGCACTGACCGGCTGCGACTCGTCTCGTTCAAGACGGTCAATGCGAACGGCGTCGGCGACTATTACGCAGGGCTCGCGTCGAGCCTGCGTTTTGCATGCGCGGCGGATGACACGCTTGGCGCCCCGATGGGAGACCCGGTGGACAGCCTGACGCAGGCCGCGCTGCAATGGATCAACACCGGTGCCTGCACCAGCGTGATCAGCTCGTTCGTCGCCGGACAGGCAAAGACGGGCCCGTCGAGCCGGTACCCGCTCTCGCAGCAACCCTCCGCCGCCGAGCGCTGGGTCCCGGGCATCCAGTGATCCCGGGGCACTGCACGGGACGGGAGATCACGGACCGAGCCGTCGTCAGTACTCGTCGTCGGCGATGTTGCGCTCTTCGATCGGCCGGCCGAGCGTGAAGAGCACACTGACGTCCTCGACCGTGGTCGTCGCGATGGACAGCGTGATCGGGCCGAGCGGCGTGCGACCGCCAAGCAGCAGTGAACCGCCGAAGATCGCGGGCTCGTACAGGCCATCGACGCGTCCGGACATGTCGGCCGCCGCGAGCTCCGCGCCGAAATAGAGCGACTGCCCGAACAGCGTGTTGATGTCGCCGATCTTGTGCAGGTACGCGGCCGACCCGGCCCAGTACGACGTGCCACGCAATTCGCCGAGCCCCAGTCCCGGAAAGCTGCGCGGGCCGCCCACCGTGAAATACTCGTAGAGCGGCAGCTCGCCTTCGAAGGTGGCACCGCCGCTGGCCCGGAACTGCAGCAGGTCGCCGAACACCGGCATCGCCTTCAGCACCATGCCTTCGATCTTGTCGTACTCGGTCTCCGAGCCGAGCCCCTCGAGCGCGCGGTAGTAGCGCACGCGGCCCAGCCAGCCACGCGTGGCGAGCGCGTCACGGTCGCGGTCGTCGAAAGTGATGCCCGCCGTCAGCCCGCCATACCCTTCGTTGTCGATGTTCGGCAGGTCGGGCGTCGCGATGTCCCGTTCTGCCCCCTGGAAGCCGGAGCGCAACCCCAGGCGCAGTTCGGCACTGGTCCCGATGACACGCCCGCCTTCGAGGTACACGTAGCCCGAGTCGAAGTTGTAGCGCGTCGCTGCGTCGCCGCCGACATAGATGTCCTCGGTGGAACGCATGAGCTGCGCGCCGGGTTCGACGAACCAGCGATGGCGCAGGTCGAGCGGCTGGTACAACGAGAACTGTCCCAGGCTGGTGCGACCCAGCTGCAGCACTGCGTGCATTTCGCCACCGAGCGCATTGATCCACGGCCTGAGGTAATCGGCCGTCAGCACGAACGCCGTCGAGTCGAGCGTGCTCGCGGCGAGACCCAGGTCGAAGCGCAGGATGTTCGGGCCCGACGCTTTCTCGCTCACATTCACTATCAGCCGCGGATTCTGTGGATCGCCTTCCAGCGTGTACTGCACGCTGTCGAAGTCCCCGAGGTCGAATACGCGGTCCATCGCCGTCGCGAGCTGCTTCTCGTCGACGACGTCGCCGGCCCGCAGCGTAAGGCTCGAGCGGACGTACGCTTCGTTGATCCGATCGAGGCCCGTCACCGCGACGTCTGCGAGCGCCACCTTGCGCGTGTCCGGCCGGCGGGACGGTTCGCGCCACGCGCGATACTCCGCCTCCGGCAGCGAATAGCGGCGCAACTCGTCGCGGTGCTGCTCCGCGGCACGCCGCCCGAGCGGAATGGCATCCGCGACGCGATCGAACGAACCGGAACCGATGTCTTCCATCTGCACGATGATCTTCACGTCCTGCGGGCCGAGCGTGTCGAGCTGCTGTTTCTCGTTGGCTCCGATCAGTACGTCGAGGGTGCGCGAGACCATCGTGAGCGGCGACTGCAGCGCCTCGGCCTCCGGCGGCGGCGTCGGCACGGCCACGGCGATGACGACGTCAGCGCAGGTCTGCCGCGCGATATCGACCGGCACGTTGCGCGTGAGCCCGCCGTCGCCAAGCGTGCGGCCGTCGATCGTCACCGGCGAAAACACGCCCGGAACCGCCATGCTCGCGCGCATCGACAGCGCGAGGTCGCCTTCACGGAGCACGACCATCTCGCCCGTCATCATGTCGGTTGCGATCGCGCGGAACGGGATCGGCAGCTCGTCGAAATCGCTGGTTCCCAGGCTCCGCGACACGAGGTAGCGGATCGTCTGTTCGATGTTCTGCGTGTTGATGAATCCACGCGGGGCGGTCACCTGTCCGTCGCGATACCCGAACTCGAGATTGTTGGAATAGGCGCGCCCGGCGAGCTTGCGGCGCATCGGCAGCTTGGCACGTCGTCCCTCGAACGCGATCGCCTCGGACCAGGAGATGGCGCGGATGGCTGTTTCGAGCTCCGTTGCCGTCATGCCCACGGCGTACGTGCCTCCGACCAGCGCGCCCATGCTGGTGCCGATGACGCAATCGACGGGGATGCGCATGTCCTCGAGCAGCGTCACCACGCCGACATGCGCCGCGCCCTTGGCGCCGCCGCCTCCCAGCACGAGGCCGATGCGGGGACGCGCGTGTGCCGGGCCGATGACGGGCGCCATGGCTGGTTGCGCCGGAGCCGATTCGGTGGCGTCGACCCGCGGGCTGGCCCCGGCCGCGAGGAAGACCAGCAGCAGGTTGGCGAGTGTCCGCGTCGTCGGGGCCCGGCGACGGTTGACGCTCGGGCAAGCGGGGGCTGGCATGGGAATCCTTCTCGTCGGCCCGGACCGGTGGGCGTCACGCATCGTAACGCACCGGCAGGTTCGCGCCCGGTTGTCCGGCCGATGCGCGCGCGAGCAGGGCCAGGCACTCGACATGATGCGTGCCGGGAAAGAAGTCGAAAGGCGCTATCGAACGCACGTCGTAACCTGCCGCATCGAACACAGCGAGGTCCCGTGCGAGCGTTCCGGCGCTGCAGGAAAGGTAGGCGATCCGGTCCGGGCGCAAGTCGTGCACGAGTGCTTCGAGGAGTGGCGGCTCCAGGCCCGAACGCGGCGGGTTGACGTAGCAGGCACGGCGGGACTGATTGCCGTCGTGCCACCACTCCCGCACCTGCGGCATGCGCTGCTCGCAAGTTCCGCGCAACACGACGGCACCGGGCGCATTGATGCGCGCGCAGTCGACTGCGCCGCCGGCGAGCTCGACGCCGAGCGCGGACGCGCCGGCCGACGTCCATTGGCGCAGCGTGGTGCCGATCCCGCAGTACAAGTCGAGCACGGCGACGCCAGGGGCCGGATCGAGATGCTCGCGAGCGATCGCGACGGACTGCGCATGCAGGTCGGGCAGCAGTTGCTGGAATGCAGCCGGCCCGTGCACGAGTCCTCCCGCATCGAGCGAGGTCGGTGCACCCCAGGCCAGGGACCAGCCCGAGCGCGCGAACAGCTTGCGACCTGCGCAGGCATGGCAATGAATCCAGAGGCCTTCGATGCCCGTCGCTGACAGTCCCGCACGCAGCACATCGAGGTGAGCGGGCCGATGGTTCCTGGCCTTGACGATCAGCGTTGCCTGCCCACCCGCGACGTGCACGTACGCGAGCGGGAAATCTGCGTGCGCCGGGAGCGTGGCGCGCAGCAGGGCGACGAGCCGGTTCACGCGCGGCGAATGCACCGGGCAGTCATGAATCGGGATCAGCTCCTCGCGACGCATCATGCCGAACCGCCAGCCACCGGATTCGTCGTAACGCGCGTTCAAGGTGACCCGGTCGCGATAGCCGAAACGCTGGTCGTCGCGCGGCGAACGCACGGGTTGCAGCACGTGTCCCCAGCGTTGCAGGACGCGCTGCAGGTACCCCTGCTTCTGCGCGGCGCTCGCGGCCATGGTCAGCGTGCGATGGCGGCAGCCGCGGCACTCCGGTTCGCAGCCGGCAGGTAATGTTTGTTGTACGCTCACGCGTCTATGGTGCGACGATTCGCCCGGCACCGACAGGGGACCCCCGGCCCATGACCCGCATTCCCGGCTTCGACGATGTCCGCGCCGCCGCGCGCCGGCTCGAAGGGCACGCCCGTCGCACGCCGCTGCTGGCGGATACCCCGCTCGACCGTCTCACCCGCGGACGCATCCTGCTCAAGCTCGAAACGCTGCAGCACACCGGGTCGTTCAAGTTTCGCGGCGCCTGGAACCGACTGGTGCAGTTGAACGCAGCCGAACGCGCAGCCGGCGTCGTCGCCTTTTCATCTGGCAACCACGCACAGGGAGTCGCCGAAGCCGCCCGGCGCCTCGGCATCCACGCGGCGATCGTGATGCCGTCCGATGCTCCCCGGATCAAGTTGCAGAACACGCGCGACCTGGGCGCCGAAGTCGTCGAGTACGACCGTGTGAGCGATAGTCGCGAGCAGATCGCGGCCAGGCTCGCCACTGAACGGGGTGCGACGCTGGTGCCGTCGTACGACGACCCGGACATCATCGCGGGCCAGGGCACCGCCGGCCTCGAAATAGCCGAGCAGGCGGCCGGACTCGGCCTGACGCTCGACGATGTGATCGTCTGCTGCAGTGGCGGCGGCCTCACGGCGGGAATCGCCATCGCGATGGCGCGGCTCGCACCGCAGGCAGGCGTCTGGACGGCCGAGCCCGAGGCCCACGACGATCACCGTCGCTCGCTGGCCGCGGGCCGGCGTCTGCGCAACGAGCCGGGCGCGCCGCAGTCGTTCTGCGATGCGCTGCTCGCGCCGATCCCCGGCGAGCTCACGTTCGCCGTCAACCAGCCGCTGCTGCGCGGCGGGCTCGCCGTGTCCGACGACGAGGTGCGGCAGGCCATCGTGTTCGCCGCACGCACGCTGAAGCTCGTCGTCGAGCCTGGCGGTGCCGTCGCGCTCGCAGCTGTGCTCGCCGGCAAGCTCAATGTCGGCGGACGCACCGTGGCAGTCACGCTGTCGGGCGGCAATATCGAAGACGCGCTGCTCGCCGAGCTCCTGGCGACACGCTGACCGCTCCTGAAACCGCACGCACGCGTCCGCCGAATATCAGTAGTTCCGACGAGGCCCCGCCAATGCTCCAGACCTGGCTGTACGCCCTGCCCTTCCTGCTCGGTGCCGGATTCCTGACCTGGCTCGTGAGCGTCAAACTCCGCAATGTCACGATCGTCGACACGCTGTGGTCGCTGATGTTCGTGATTGCAGCCTGCTGCTACGCGTCGAAGACGCTGCCGCTCGACCCGCGGGCACAACTGGTACTGGTGCTGGTCACGGCCTGGGGACTGCGGCTCGCGATCTACCTTGGGCGGCGCAACTTCGGCCACGAAGAAGACCGGCGTTACCAGAAGATCCGCCGGCGCAACGAACCCGGGTTCGCGTGGAAGAGCCTGTACCTGGTGTTCGGCCTGCAGGCCGTCCTTGCATGGGTCATCTCGCTGCCGCTGCTCGGCGCCATCGCCGGTGACGCGGCCCCCCTGGGCTGGCTCGACTACGCGGGTGCCGCACTCTGCCTGGTCGGTTTGTACTTCGAAGCCGTGGGCGACTGGCAACTCACGCGCTTCAAGGCAGACCCGGCCAACGCGGGACAGGTGATGGACCAGGGGCTGTGGGGCCTCACGCGCCATCCGAATTACTTCGGCGATTTCTGCGTCTGGTGGGGCTTCGGCCTCATGGCACTCGCGGCGGGCGCCTGGTGGTCTGTGATCGGTCCTGCGCTCATGAGCGTGCTGTTGCTGCGGGTCTCGGGCGTGACGTTGCTCGAGCGGGACATCGGCAAGCGGCGGCCCGGCTACGCCGAGTACATCCGGCGCACCAACGCGTTCTTCCCGGGACCGCGTCGCCCTTAGTCTTCCCGCGCCCGGCCGAACCGGTACTGGCCCGCATCGACCTTGCGCGTCTGCAGCCAGTAACGCCAGGTCGAGTACGGCCAGATCGTGAAATTGCGGCCGTCGGCCTGCTGGTACCAGCTGCGGCACCCGGAACTCCAGACGGTGCCCTGCAGGGCATGCTGGATGCGCTCGTTGAACCGGGCCTGCGCGGCCGGTTGCACGTCGAGGTAATCCGCGCCGCGCTCGCGCAACGTGCGCAGGCAATCACAGACGTAATGCACCTGCGCCTCGATCATGAAGATGATCGAGTTGTGCCCGAGCGCGGTGTTCGGGCCAACGAGCTGGTGCAGGTTCGGGTAGCCCGCGACAGAGATGCCGTAGTACGCCTCGGCCCCCGCCTTCCAGTCACGGGCGAGTTCATGTCCGGGCATCCCCGTCACCGGGAAGTCCTGCATGTAGATGCGCGGATCGACGACGAATCCCGTGCCCAGAATGATGCAGTCGACGCGACGCTCGACTCCGTCCGCAGTCACGATCGAGCGCTCGCGGATTTCGCGGATGTCCTCGGTCACGAGTTCGACGTTCGGCCGGCGGAACATCGGGTACCACTCGTTGGAAATCAGCACCCGCTTGCAGCCGATCGTGTAGTCAGGGGTCAGCTTGCGGGCGAGCGTCTCGTCACCCACGGCGCGACGGATGTTCCACCGGGCCAGCCGCTGCAGCCCGCGCGCCAGGGCGGGATGAAAGATCGGCCAGACCCGCGACTCGTTGCTCCAGTACAGGCGCGCGCGGTGCAGGCGTCGCAGGATGCGGAACTTCGCGAAGCGCCTTTTCGCGGCCTCACTGTACGTGCGGCTGTCGCGCGGGATCACCCACGCGGGCGTGCGCTGAAAAACGTGCAATCGGGCCGCCGCCGGCGCGATGCTC
>JAOUGW010000161.1 GCA_029865465.1 Gammaproteobacteria bacterium | reverse complement strand
CGCGGCACTCGAGCAAGCCGTCGCCGGCACGCAGCGTAGCGACGCGAACCGTGCCCGCGACCAGTACCGCCACCCCGTCGAGACGCTCGGCTTCATCGGCGTCAAGCCGACGGACACGGTCGTCGAGCTCTGGCCGGGCGGCGGCTGGTACACCGAGATCCTCGCGCCCTACCTCGCCGGGAACGGCAGGCTGATTGCAGCCGCACCGGCGGGCAAGGGTGCGGAGTCGATGGCCAGGCGGTTCGATGCCAACCCGACGCTCTACGGCAAGGTCGAGCGCGCCAACTTCCCGACCGTGCTCGGCGGCACCGGCGTCGCGCCGGGCACAGCCGACGTCGTGCTCACCTTCCGCAACGTGCACAACTGGAAGATGGGTTACATGCAGGCCGACAAGGCAGATTACAGCGAAGCGGCCTTCCGCGAGATCTTCGCCATGCTCAAGCCGGGCGGCGTGCTCGGTATCGAGGATCACCGGCTGCCCGAATCCGCGAGTGCCGACCGCGAGCGCGACAGCGGCTACATCAAGGTCTCGAGCGTGCGTGCGCTCGCGGAGCAGGCCGGGTTCAAGTTCGATGGGGCGTCGGAGGTCAACGCCAACCCGAAGGACACGACGGCATGGCAGGAAGGCGTATGGACCTTGCCGCCGACGTTCGCCCTCGGCGACCAGGACCGGGCGAAATACGCGGCCATCGGCGAAAGCGACCGCATGACGCTCCGGTTCGTGAAGCCGAAGCGCTGACCAGACGACGAACTGCCGTCAACCGGCATCCTCCCAGGAGCCCCCATGATCACACTGACCGTCAATGGCGCCCGTCGTACCTTCGATGGCGATCCCACCATGCCACTGCTCTGGTTCCTGCGTGACGAACTCGCGCTGACCGGGACCAAGTACGGCTGCGGCGTCGCACAATGCGGCTCCTGCACGGTGCACGTGGCCGGGAAACCCGTCCGCTCCTGCCAGGCGCTGATGTCCGAGCTCCAGGACGCGACAGTCACCACGATCGAAGGCCTGCACCCGACCGGCGAGCACCCGCTGCAGGTCGCCTGGCGCGAGATCGACGTGCCGCAATGCGGGTTCTGCCAGCCCGGCCAGATCATGCAGGCCGCCGGTCTGCTGCAGCGCAAGCCGAAGCCCACCGACGAGGACATCGACGCGGCGATGAACGGCCACATCTGCCGCTGTGGCACCTATCCACGCATACGCGCGGCGATCAAGGCCGCGGCGGAGAAAAGCCCATGAGCGCAAACGAGTTCCTGCCGTGGGTGCGTCGTGCAGTCGCGCCGCATGCACCTGCCGACGAACCCACTTCACTCGATGCAACCCGGGACAGCACCGACCAGCCGCAGGACCTGCAGCGCCGCACCTTGATCCAGCTGCTCGGGCTCGGCGGTCTCGTCATCGCATTCGGGGCCGGAGGTGTGCGTCGTCTCGAGGCCGCCGAGCTTGCCGCAGGCACCGCTGCCAACCCATGGTCGCCGCATGTCTACGTGCGGGTCGCCGACGATGGCATCGTCACGATCGTCTGCCACCGTTCGGAGATGGGCCAGGGCATCCGCACGACCATGCCGATGATCATCGCGGACGAGATGGAAGCCGACTGGGCCAGGTGCCGCGTCGAGCAGGCGGTGGGCGACCCGAAATACGGCTCGCAGAACACCGACGGCTCCACGAGCATTCGCGACTTCCTGCAGAAGTACCGCGAGGCCGGCGCGACGACGCGTGCGCTGCTGGAGGCTGCGGCAGCCAGGGAATGGAACGTCGACGCAGCCGACGTGTTCGCCCGGCAGCACGAGGTCGTGCACCGCCCGACCGGCCGCACGAAGTCGTTCGGCGCGCTCGTCGAGACCGCACGCACCGTCGCGATGCCCGCGCCGGAGAGCGTGCGCATCAAGCGCCCCGAGGAGCGCCGCTGGCAGGGCAAGAGGATGCCGTCGATCGACCTCGTGCCGATGACCACCGGCACCGCCGTCTACGGCGCCGACCTGACGCTGCCCGGCATGAAGTTCGCTGCAATCGCACGTCCGCCGGTCTGGGGCGGCAAGGCCATGGCGGTGGACGACACCGAGGCGCGCAAGGTGCCCGGCGTCGAACGCATCGTGCGCATCCCGGAGACACCGATCCCTGGTGCCTTCCTCCCGCTCGGCGGCGTTGCCGTGATTGCCAGGAACACCTGGGCGGCATTCCGCGGGCGCGACGCGCTCAAGATCACCTGGGACGCGGGCCCGAACGGTTCGCACGATTCGAAGACGTACCAGGCCGCGCTCGAGACGAGCATCCGCGCGCCCGGCAAGCCGGGCCGCACGAATGGCGACGTCGCAGCGGCCCTTGCGGCCGCGCAGCGCAAGGTCAGCGCCGAGTACCACATCCCGTACCTGTCGCACGCGCAGATGGAGCCGATGGCGGCGATCGCACGCGTGCGGGACGGCAAGGTCGAAGCCTGGGCGCCGACGCAGTCCCCGAACGACGCGCGCAACACGATCGCCGATTACCTCAAGGTCGACAAGGCCAGCGTCACGGTGAATGTGACGCTGCTCGGCGGCGCATTCGGCCGCAAGTCCAAGCCGGACTTCATCTGCGAGGCAGCCTATCTAGCGCGCGAGACCGGCGCCCCGGTGCGCGTGCAGTGGAGTCGCGAGGACGACCTGCGTCACTCCTACTACCACTCCGTCGCCGCACACCGTTTCGAGGCTGCACTGGATGACGCGGGCAAGGTCACCGCCTGGCTGCATCGTTCCGCGTACCCATCGATCAGCGCGACCTTCGCGCCGAACCTGGCCGGCCCAACGCCGGACGAGCTGACCAACGGCGCCAGCGACGTGCCGTGGGACGTGCCGAACATGAGCGTCGAAGTCTGCCCCGCCGTGGCGCACGCGCGGATCGGCTGGTACCGCAGCGTGAACGCGATCCATCACGGGTTCGCGATCGGTTCGTTCGTCGACGAACTCGCGCACGCGGCCGGCAAGGACACGGCGGCCTTCCTGCTCGAGCTCATCGGCCCGGATCGCAAGGTCGACCTGTCCAAGGCCGGGCTGGTCGATTCGGGCGAAACCTATTACGGAGCGCCGTGGGCGGAGCAACCGCTCGATACGGCCCGCGCGCGTCGCGTGGTCGAGTCGGTGCAGCAGCGCAGCGGCTGGGACACGCCGCTCCCGCGCGGCCGCGGTCGCGGCATCGCGGTGCATCGCAGCTTCCTGTCGTACGTCGCAATGGTCGTCGAGGTCGAGGTGAAGCCGGACGGAACGGTGCTCGTGCCGCGCGCGACCGTCGCAGTCGATGCCGGCTTCGTCGCGAACCCCGACCGTGTGAAGGCACAGATGGAGGGTGCGCTCATCATGGGGATGAGCAACACGCTCTACAGCGGGATCACCTTTGCCGAGGGCAAGGTGGAGCAGTCGAACTACGACGACTACCGCGTCGCTCGCATGCGGGCGTCACCGCACGTCGTGGACGTGCACGTGGTCGAGAGCGAGGGATCGCCAGGTGGCATCGGCGAGCCAGGCGTGCCGCCCGCGGGTGCCGCGATCGCGAATGCGATTTTCGCGGCGACCGGAGTGCGGGTGCGCGAGTTGCCGGTGGGACGCCAGCTCGAAGGCTGGGAGACGAGGGCGAGCGACAAGGGACACGCTGTAGCGGGGTGAAATGCGATCACGGCCTCGCGCCGTCCAGCCACGGGTCGAACCGCGCGAACTGCGGCCGGAAGTAGGCAATGACGCGACCGTGCCGCGGCGCGACGGCGCCGTCGGCCCACGGCGCCATGCCGTGCAGCAGGTGACGGTGGAAGAGAATCGCCTCGCCCGGGCGCGCCTCGATGACCACGCGGCGGCAGGCGCTGAAGACAGCCCGGCGTGCCTCGGCATAGATAGCAGTGAGATCGATGTCGCGCCAGGTGTCGGGAACGTGCCCTGCGAAGGCCTGCTGGAAAGCGGCGCGCATGACCAGGTGTGAGCCCTCCCACAGCACGGGCGGCGAGGCACCGCCCTCGCCCACCGCCAGCGGCAGGCCGAGGATGTAGGCGTGTGGTTCGCGCAGGAAGCGCCTCCGCGCGGGACCCTCGGCCAGCAGGCCGTCGACGTGCGCGGCGTCGCGCTCGCGGCGAAAACGGAACCCGCTTTCACTCTCCCCGGGCGTCGGTTGCGGATAGCCGGGATAGCACACCGAGACCTGCGCCCGGTGGAGCGGCAGATGCCCGCAGCCCAGCACCTCGGCGATGAAATTCGACGCGGCGCCGGTGAGCGGCGGGCCGGCGCCCACTCGGCCAGCTGCGTCGTTGGGCAGGGCGTCGACACCCACGAACCAGGTTCCGCCGCAGCGCTGCCAGCAGGCGTTCACTGGATCATCAGCGGCCGCGCGGGCGGCCGGCAGCGCCGCGGCAGCCCACGCCTGCAACGCCGGATCCATCGCGAAACTCAGCCATCCGCGGGCAAAGAATTCGTCGGCCATGTGGGCTGCAGCGTCCGTGACCACGGGTGACTGGACCAATCGATTACATTGTCGTCATGAGTGGGATCGCCGGGCGACCGTCAGCCAGCGAACCTGGCGGGGCGATAGGGCGCGAGGAGATCGATCTCCACACCTTCCAGGAGTTCCATGGCGGCCAACTCGCCCACCAGCGGCCCGAGCGTCACGCCGCTGTGCATGACGGCGACGTACAACTGTGGAGACTGCGGCGCGTAGCCGATGATCGGAAAGTCGTCCCGTGGCACCGGCCGCCAGCAAAGCGAAACGCTCTCGAGCGGCACGTCGGCCAGCGCTGGAAGGTAGCGCGCGGCCTGTCGACGGATGCGCTGCCCGTGCAATTCGGAAAAGTCAGGCCCGGGAAAATCCGCAGGCTGCGACGCCAACTGCTGATGCGGCTCCGTGGCGGGCGGACCATAGTCGTCGCCCATCAGGACACGCCCATCGGCCTGCTGGTGGAAATGCGAATCCTCGGCGACCAGCACACCCTGCACCCAGGGCGGCTGCGGTGTACTGCGCACCACGATGCCGGGCGATGGCTTGAGCGGCGCGCGCACCTGTGCCAGCGCTGCCAGCCGCGGCGTGTCCACGCCGCAGGCGAGCACGACGCGCTCGGCATGAAGCTCTCCCTGCGTCGTCTGGAGCGTAATCCCGCGCGCTCCCTTGAGCGCAATGCCCTGGACCTCGCAGGGATACAAGACGGTGGCACCCGCCACCTGCGCGCGGCGCAGCAGCACGCGCGTGGCCGCAGCGGAGTCGACACTGCCTTCGTGTTCGGAGTACGTCGCGACCAGGGTCGTGCCCGGCGTCGCCCGCGGTTCGTGGCGTGCGAACTCGGCCTGGTCGACAAACCGGATCGGGTAGCCCCAGGCCTGCTGCTGGCGCGCCAGGCGGCGCAGTTCTGCAGCCCGCTCCTCGTTCGCGTACCACTCGAGCGTGCCGCCCCAGCGCACCGGCAGTTCGGCGCCGATCTCCTGCTGCAGGTCGTGAAACGCGTGGACACCGAGCCGGTTCAGTGCGTGATAGTGGCGCGGCTGCTTCGAGACGTTGGCGTTGATCCAGGCGAAGGACTTGCCCGTGGCGCCGGCGGCAGGGTGCGACTTTTCGAGGAGCGTGACGCGCGCGCCGCGCCGCGCCAGCTGGTAGCAGATCGAAGCCCCGACGATGCCACCCCCGACGACGATGACGTGATCCGCCGAACGTGCCAGGGCACGAACGCCGTTCATTCCGCCGAGCAGGAGTCCTGCACCGAGCTGAAGCAACTGCCTGCGTTTCATGTTGAGACCCCGCGACCGGATTTGCTGGTGCGTCCGCGCCGGCTTCATACTCCACGGCGCGGCTCCGGATGGCAACTTTGCAGTGCGATCGACGAGAGATCGTTGGTCATGCCGCGGGTTCCGCGTGGCCCAGGTTCTCGACTGCAGGCATGGACATGAAGCAATGATCGATGCGACCAGGACTTGCTTGCGTCTGGCCGCATTGTTGCTTGCACTCGCGGCCTGGGGCACCCAGGCCGCGGAGCCGTCGACGCCCCGCTACGGCATGGAGCTGCAAGAGGCGTGGATCAAGCTGCCCGACGGCGTGCGCCTCGCGGCGGATCTCTACGTTCCTACCGGCGCGCCTGCGGACACGAAGTTTCCGGTATTGCTCGAATACCTCCCCTATCGTAAGACCGAGGGACGCGGGCGCAACTGGCCGCTCTACTCGTACTTCGTGCAGCGCGGCTACGTGGTTGCGCGAGTGGATATCCGCGGCACGGGCAACAGTGAAGGCACGCTCGTGCCCTACGAGTACTCCGAGATCGAACTCGACGACGGCGAGGCGGTCATCGACTGGCTCTCGCGGCAGCCGTGGTCGACCGGCGCGGTGGGCATGTTCGGAATCTCGTGGGGCGGCTTCAATTCCATCCAGATGGCCGGACGGAATCCCCCGGCGCTGAAGGCTTTCATCGCGGTGGATGCCACCGACGACCTCTACCAGGAAGACGTCCACTACATGGACGGCATCATGCATCTCGATTCCTGGGAGATGAGCCAGGACCTGGACAACGCACGTCCCGGCGCGCCGGGGTACGTGATGGACGAAGCCTACTTCAGGGACCGCTTCGACACGCCGCCCTGGATGCTGACCTGGAAGCGCGAGCAGCGCGACGGGCCGTTCTGGGACCGCGCTTCGTGGCGCGACCGCGAGCAGCAGATCACGGTGCCGGGGTTTCATATCGGCGGCTGGTACGACGGTTACCGCGACGTGATCCCGCGCATGCTCGAGCACGCCGGCGGGCCGGTGAAGGCCATGATCGGCCCCTGGTCACATGCCTTTCCGCACGATCCATACCCGAAGCCCGGCATGGAGTGGCGCCATGAGGCCGTGCGCTGGTTCGATCACTGGCTGAAGGGTGTCGACACAGGAATCATGCGCGAGCCGCGCTTCGCCGTGTACGTGCGCGACTGGCATCCCCCGGGGCCGTACCTCGACACCGCGCCGGGGCACTGGCGCTGGGAGGATGGCTGGCCGATCGCGCGCATCCGGGACCGGACGCTGCACCTGCGGAACGATCACACGCTGGGCCTCGCCGACGACCAGCCCGCGACGCACAGGTTGCGCTATGTGGCCGGCACGGGCATCGAGGCCGGCGGCCCCGTGATGTGGTGGGGCGACGTCGCCCACGACCAGCGACCCACAGACGCCTTCAGCCTGGTCTACGACTCCGCGCCGCTGACCGAAGACCTCGAGATCCTGGGGCTGCCGCGTGCGCAGCTGCGCGTGAGCGCAGACGCTCCGCG
This sequence comes from Gammaproteobacteria bacterium, assembly GCA_029865465.1. GTDB lineage: Bacteria > Pseudomonadota > Gammaproteobacteria > Steroidobacterales > Steroidobacteraceae > RPQJ01. The sequence continues at coordinate 277 of JAOUGW010000161.1, read as the reverse complement.
CGCGAACTGGTTCGCCAGAATCTCGGATGTCGCACCCGATGGCGCCGTGACGCAGGTGGCGGGCGCCGGGTTCAATGGCAACCATCGTCAGTCCGCGCGCACCCCCGAGTTGCTGACGCCCGGCGAGGAGTTCCCGCTGGACATCGAGCTGCACTTCACTTCATGGGTGTTCCCGCAAGGGCATCGCATCCGCGTGGCGGTGAACAACGCGCAGTGGCCGATGCTGTGGCCGTCGCCGCACCCGATGACGACGACGCTCGCGATCGGCGGACCAGGC
>JAOUGW010000160.1 GCA_029865465.1 Gammaproteobacteria bacterium | reverse complement strand
TCAGCCACCGGCCTCGGTGGCGGCTTGGGCGGTGCGACTGTCGTGACGGTGGCGGGGACTCTGGGGACTGCGGCTCGCGCCACCGGGGCGGGCTCCACCGGGCGCACAGGTGCAACAGCGGGCGGCAGGGCCGGAAGCGCGGGCACTTCGGCAACGGCGGGTGCAACCCCCGCTTCCGGCGCTGCCATTACCTCCGCTGCCTCGAGCACCGCCGTCGACGCGGATGGCGGCGCGACCGGGACCGGCTCCGTTGTCGGCGCGTGCCTGACCCCGGCGCACCCTGCTGCGAGGAAACAGGCGAGCGTCAGCACCATGCTCGCGGATCGAGACATTGCTGCACGGTCGAACATCGGTCTCTCCGGGTCAGCGACGGCGGATCAAGCCCTGTGCTGAAGAATAGCGCCCCGCGACTCGCAAGCGAACCCGGGGCGCTGAAGATTCAAGCCATTCCCGGACGCGAATCTGTTCGGCCAGCGTTCTATGAGAACCACGTGTCGTCGGCTTTGGCTTCCCAGGCGGTGAGCTGCTTCTCGGCCTCATCCTTGGCCACGCCGTAGCGCTCCTGGATCTTGCCGGCCAGCTGTTCCCGACGCCCGGCAATGACGTCGAGGTCATCGTCGGTCAACTTACCCCACTGTACCTTGGCTCGACCGGTGAGTTGTTTCCAGTTTCCTTCGATGCGATCCCAGTTCATAGTTTCTCCTTCAAGAAGTCCTGACGCTACTGTAGGAGCGCGATCGGGATGGGTCGGTGCGGTGCCGCAGCGAGCACCAGGGCGCGCATCATTCGCAGATGGGCAAACGATTCCCGCGCCTGATCCCGGCTTTTTCGGCCTGGACCGACCGGCGCGTCGGGTCGTCTCGAGTCACGGCGACGCCCGCCAGCGCCGGTTGGAGTGGCGGGACGCTGCTGCGATCGCGCGGTCGAGCCGGTCAGTCAGCAGCATCCGGTTGGGGAGGCCCGTCAGTACGTCGTGTTGTGCCAGATGCGACATTCGCAGCGACAGCGCGCGCGCCGCACCCACATCGTGAAACACGATCACTGCGCCAGTCACGTTGCCATGCCGATCATGAATCGGACTGGCGGTGTCTTCGATCGCGCACTCACGCCCATCCCGGCCGATCAGCAGGCACTTGTCGCCCACCCCCGTACTGGTATTGCGCTGCACCGCCAGGGCCAGCGGATCCCGAACGGTCTCTCGACTGTCCGCGTCGATGAGCGGCATCACTGCCTGCAGCGGTCGGCCGGCCGCCTCCCACGCCGACCAACCGGTCATGCGCTCGGCGACCGGATTCATGTAGGTGATGTTGCCTGCGAGGTCAGTGGCGAGAACGGCATCCCCGATCGAGGCGGGCGTGGCCTGCGCACGCTCCTCGGCTGCGTGCGACGCCGCCAGATCGGCGCCAGGGTCGACACTCATGGCGAGCGCCTGGACCGGCCGTCTCCTGATGTTCATCTGCTCTCCAGACAATCGTGACTTCAGGCCGCATGCTGCCGTGGCCAGCCTTCCTCGTCTGTGCGCCGCCGGACACAGGAGGAGCAGTTGCGTCGGCGGCTGTGTGAGTTCCGCGGCCCATGAATGGATCTTCCGGAGTCAGCTGGTCATGCTGCAGCGCGCGGGGCTCATGTGGCACCGGAATCCGTTGGTTTCCCAGGCGGATTCCCAAGATCGTCACAAACGGTCGTCTGGCGGCCGGTCCGTCACTTCCCAGCCCTGCAGCCACTTCACTTCCGTGCGCACCCGGCCATCGGGCAACAACTCCAACCAGCGATAACCTGGCGGCCTGAGGTCCATCAGGCAGTGCTCCATGAGTGGCGTGAACTGTGCGCACGTCGAAGGCGTCGCAAGCACGAGCGCGTGTCTGTGCTGCCGTTCGAATGCCTGGTGCACGTGGCCGGCGAGTACCACACGTACGTTGGGATACCGCTCGACGACGGCCAGCAACTCACTCGCATTGCGCAAACCCACGCCATCGAGCCAGGCACTACCGACGGGCAACGGCGGATGATGCAGGCACACCAGGATTGGCCGGCTGCCGAAGTCCTGCAGCGCCGACTCGAGGCGCGACAGTTCCTTCGAATCGACCCTGCCCTCGGGGAGGCCGTGCACGTGCGTGTCGACGAACACCGCGCCCCATGCACCGAATTCCGCCGTGCCCCCGCATTGGAATCCATCGCCGTGCACCAGGTCGACCATCAGGCCCGGCTCATCGTGATTGCCAGGCAGGCAGAACACGGGCAGGCCGTACGGAAGCAGCGCGCGGCGGAAATTGCCGTACGCAGCTGCGCTGTGATCGTCGGCGATGTCGCCGGTGACGAGAATCGCATCGGGCCGCGGAGACCCGGGCGCGAAGGCTTCGGCCAGAACCTTGCGCAACGCAACGGCCGTCGTGACCCCGTAGATCGTCCTCCCCTCGTCGCCGAACAGGTGTGGGTCGGTGACCTGCAGCAGCCGCACGGGAGTCTCGGGCGATCCGATCGTCAACGTCATCAACCGGCTCCCGACCTGCGGCGGATCTCCGCCAGCAGACCTTCCGCCGCAGACTCGACCAGGTCGAGCACGTCGTCGAATCCCTTCGCACCGCCGTAGTAAGGGTCGGGCACGTCGACCAGCGTCGTCTTGCCGGCAAACTCGAGCAGCGTGCGAATACGCTCACGGTGTCCCGGGGGGCTGCGCTCGAGCAAGGTCGCGTGATTCAGGCGATCCATCGCCAGTATCAGGTCGAAACGCTCGAAATCATCGTCCTGCACCTGTCGTGCCCGCAGGCCCGTGAGGTCAATGCCCCGTCGCGTGGCAGCTGCGATCGTACGCGGATCGGGCGGCTCACCGACGTGATAAGCGTGGGTGCCGGCGGAGTCGATCTCTATTTCGAGCCCCGGGGCGTGCCGGCGAACGTGCGCGCGGAACACGCCTTCGGCAGTGGGCGATCGGCAGATGTTGCCCATGCACACGAACAGCACTTTCATCGCGGTCACGCCTCTCCACCCGGGTTGCTCGATATCGAGTTCAGTTTACGATCGAACGTTCAACATTCCAGCCCGTCAACAGCTCGCAATTGAGCCCCACCATTCGCGCCACAGTTCGCAGCTGCCGACTCGTCCGCCAGATCCCGGCACGTCGATTGAACATATGGCCGCGGGGCCAGTGATCGCCACTGTTGCTGCGAATGTACTTTGCCGCGCCATGCCATCGTGTGAAGATTGCGGTGATACAGACCACACGAGGTGACCGCGACAACTGCCGGTCCCCGGCGCAGGAACATGCATTATCCGTCACTCGCGGAGTACTCCGACGCCCTGCAGTTGAGCCTGGGCATCGCATTGTCCGACCCGCTGCTGGGCCGCGGCACTCTCCGGTCGCGTGGCCCAGGGCAGCCGGTCGTCCGCAGCGGCAATTTCGCGCTGACGTTCGAGGTGGTTGTCGACGGCAGGAGTTACGCCGTCCGCTGCTTCCACAAGCCCTCCGATTCGCTGCAGTCACGCTACGACGCCATCGGCCGTCACGTGCGCCCCATCCGCAGCACCTGCTTCGTCGACTTCGAATTCCAGCCGTCCGGGATCACGACCGAGAGCGGCACCTACCCTATCGTCCGGATGGACTGGGCGCACGGCCAGACGCTCGCAGCATTCGTTGCCGCGCACCGGGCCGACATCGCTACGCTCGAGCAATTGCGCGTGTCGCTGCGGGAAGTCTCGCGCGAGCTGCGCCGGCACGGCATTGCGCACGGCGACATCCAGCCGACCAACGTGATCGTCCAGAGTGCGAACCGACTGCGGCTGATCGACTACGACGGCGTGTTCGTGCCGCAACTCGCGGGCCTGCAGAGCATGGAACTCGGCCAGCGCAATTTCCAGCACTCCGGTCGTCGTGGCCGGCATTTCGACGCCAGCCTCGATTCGTTTGCGTTCTCGCTCCTCGACCTCGCGCTCGACGCGCTCTGCCGTCGACCCGAACTCTGGGAGCAATCCGACAGCGATGCGGACGCGTTCATCCTGCGGGCCGCGGACATTGATGACCCGGCCAGCTCACCCGCATTCAGCCTGCTGGCCTCGGTGCCTGGACTCGGGCAGAGGGTGCGAGACTTCGCAGCCATTTGCGCCGCTCCCTTCGAACAGGTCCCGACGTTCGAGGACTTTCTCGCGGGCCGCAACCTCCCGACCCGCCCGGTCGTGTTGGCTGGCAATGCGGCCCTGCCATTGCGCCGCGAATACGTCCCGGCGTGCGACGTCGTCGACGCGACGAACTTCGCGCAGTGCTGCAGCCACGTGGGCGACCGCGTCGAGATGATCGGCAGGATCGTGCGAGTCGCGATGGGTTCTGAGCCGCAGAGCGACACGCCCTGCCTGCGCGTCGAGTTTGCGAATCAATCACATGACATGGCCTGCCTGAAGATCTGGCCGGAGGCCGTCGCCAGCGGACAGAACGTTCCCGACGCGACATGGGTGGGGCAGTGGGTCCGCGCCGTCGGCCTGGTCGAGCCGGTCCACAGCACGGGGAGTGGCGCCGGGCACCGCAAGGACGTCGCCATCTCGATCACCGACTCGTCGCAGTTGCACCGGCTCACCGCGACAGAAGCGCGGCACTGTCTGCGCGCACGGCGCAGTCGGACTCGACCCGCGCTGGATACGACGGCAGGCGTCAGGACCGACCGTGTCGTCACCGAAGCCGCGCCGCAACCCATATCCGTGCCGTCCGCGGCGTCTCCCGCGGTGTCCTTGCTGCCGACGACGCCCGCGGCAGGCCGCCCCACTGCAGTCGGTGGGACTCGTCCTGCCCCGGCGACGCCGGCGCGCATCAGGACCGACCGTGTCGTCATCAACGCCGCGCCGCGACCTCTGGCCATGCCCTCCCCTGCATCGCCAGCGGCGCCGTTGCCGCCGAGGCCAGTGGCGGTTCGCGCCACCCACGTCGGCGGAGGTACGTGGCGCACGTGGTCGTTGGCCGGCGCAACGTTCCTGGCCGCGCTCGCGATCTTCGCCGTCGTCGACCGGCAGGACTCGTCGACTCCCAATCCGTCGAAGAATGACGCCCATGCCGAACGACAACCGGTGCCCGCAGCGAAGATCGCCCCTCCGGCTGCGCAAGCCGTCGCCAGCCGGCTCGAGTCGCAGGAAGTCCTGGGCAAGGCGCGACTGCCGATTGCGACGAAGGCGGGCACCCTGGCGGTCGGGTCTGCCGGCTTGTCCGACGCCAGGCACGTCGTTCTGCTCAGCGGCCGAGCCGTCCCCGGCCTGCGCGACGACGCGATTTCGGTAACGCATCGCGCCGTGTTCTCCGACCGCGAAGTCGTGGTCGGATTCACCCGGTGCAATGGCACGAGCGCGCCGTGCGGCCTGCGGCAGCCGTTCTGGCTCGAATTGCGGACTGGCGTGCCACCGAAGGTCCGGCGAGCAACGGGACTGTGGGTTGGCGCCGGCGCCGGCGCCGGCGCAGTGGTCGCGTCGACCGACGGAGTGCAAGTCGACCTGGGTGTGTGGCACGGCGAGCGTCGCAGTGCCAGGTTGACGGCCGCCGGCGAAATCGTGGTCGCACGCCACCGCGCGCCGCGCAGGTCACTCAGCCGCGCGGAGTGTGCGACCGTGATCAAGGCTGCGGAGTCGTGCGCGATGAGCCGCGATTGCAGTTCGTTCAGGAGCAGCGCACGGCCAATCCCCTCGCCCCGATGGGCGCGACTGACGCGCCTGTACCACGAGTCCACGGGCTTCGATGCCGCATCGTTCCGCGCATTGTGCGTGCGCAGCTGCGAGCTTGGACTGACGCCCAGCGATGGCTTCATCCGGCGCAACGTCTGCAGTGGTGCGCGTCCGGATCAATGGCCGCCGGGCGACCCCACGGCCGCCCTCTAGACGGCGGCGTCCGAAGCCGCCCCAACGCAGCGGCGGCCGACCGGCACGCGGAACAGGCGGTGCGCGCATTGGGCCATGCGACCGCAGCAACCCCCCGAATCTGCGAGACTCTACCGACCATGACTTCGAACCTGTCCCTCGCTGCCCGTGTGATCTCCGAGGGATTTCTGCCGGCCCGCTCAGCCCTGCTGCAGGGTCCACGCGACCCTGTGAACGGTCCGGTCTCATCGAACCGAATCCGCGGCATGCTGCTGGGCCTGGCGATCGGCGACGCGCTGGGCAACACCAGCGAAAACCTGTCGGCGGACGAGCGCAAGGCCCGGTACGGTGAGATTCGGGACTACCTGCCGAACAGCCGATCCGCCGGTCATCGGGTAGGCCTGCCCTCCGACGACAGTCAGCTCGCGTTCTGGACGCTCGAAAGCCTGCTCGAACGCGGGGGACTGGATCCGGATGACCTGTCTGCCCGCTTCGCCTCACGCAAGATCTTCGGACTCGGCAAGTCCATGCAGCAGTTCCTGCGCAATCGCGAACAGGGCGTGAAGTCCTGGTACCACTATGGCGCCGAGAGCGCGGGCAACGGCGCATTGATGCGCATCGCTCCCATCGTGCTGCTGCACCCGCAGGGCACGAGCGCGGCCCTCTGGCTGGACGTGGCGCTGGCCTCGATCATTACGCACCGCGACGCGAGTTCTGTCGCGTCGTGCGTGGCGTTCGTCGACCTGCTCGCACGCCTGTTGCGATTGCCGGCACCGCCGACGTCCGACTGGATCATCGCCACGTTTGTCGCGACGGTGCGCCAGGTCTGCACGGACCAGCCATACCGTCCCCGCAGCGGACGCTTCACCGCCCGCGAGGGTGCGTTTCCCGACTATCTCGAGTTCGTGCTCGGCGAAGCCGTGCGCCACGACTGGAACATCCGCGAAGCCTGCGATGCGTGGTCGTCCGGCGCTTACCTGCTCGAAACCGTGCCGAGCATGCTCTGGATCCTTGCACGGCATGCGCACGACCCGGAAGAGGCCATCGTGCGCGCCGTCAACGACACGCAGGACAACGACACCGTCGCCACGCTCGTCGGCGCGGCCGTCGGCGCACTGCACGGCAAGGACGGATTGCCCGTTGCCTGGCAACACGGGCTGCTCGGCAGAACGACGGCGGACGACAACGGGCGCGTGTTCCGCCTGATCGAGGAAGCTGTCCGCCGGGACTGGGTATAGAGGTCGTTGCAGGACCCGACGCGGCCGGTCGCAGTCCTTCCTGGTCAGGCGCGCTGGTCGTGCCTGCGATCACCGTTCGTCGCATCGGTGCGCCGCTCGATGCGTCGACGAAACGCCAGCACGATGCACCAGACCCCGAAGGCACCAAGGGACAGGATCACCTGGTAGTCGAGGAAAGTCGGCCGGCGCGCCGAAAAGACGACGATAGCCATCATCCCGGCCATGACGGTCAGTGCCGTGCCTATCGCGAACCATGCCGGCCGGGAGAAGAGCGCCGCCTGGCGGCCGCTGCGATTGAATGCGAGGCGAAACCCCGCCTGCCAGCAGATCCCGCACAGCGCCAGCAGGATGAGGGCAAAGACGACCGTTGAACTGGTGACAGTCCGGCGGTTGGCCGGGTGGGCGACAAGATCGAACACTCCGAGGCCGAGTGCGACGGTCAGGCCGGTCGCGGCG
>JAOUGW010000353.1 GCA_029865465.1 Gammaproteobacteria bacterium | reverse complement strand
GCGACGCGCGTGATGCCGTGCTCGGCGGCGAGGTAGTACGCCGCAGCGAGGCCATGCCCGCCCCCGCCGATGATGATCGCGTCGTATTCCGGCTGCGGAGTCGCGCGCCGCCACTGCGACTGCCAGCCCTGCTGGCCGCCGAAGGCCTCCCTGAGCAGGGCCCATGCCGAATACTTCTGCATCAGGCCCTCAACTCCAGGTTCTGCGGATCGTAAGGCGAGTCGACGAGTACGGTCGCGCGCCTGCGCTCGCCGAGCACTTCGAGCATCAGCTCGGTGCCGACGGCGGCGTACTGCGGTTTCACGTAACCGATGGCCAGGCTCTTGCGCAGGCAATGCCCGTAGTAGCCCGAGGTGGCCCGGCCGACGAGCTTGCCGTCGGGTGCGAAGATTGGTTCGTTGCCGAGCGGATCGGCATCCGTGACCCCGTGCACTTCCAGCGTGACGAAGCCGAGCGGCACGCCGTCCTGCTGCTGCCGCTCGAGCGCCTCGCGACCCGTGAAGGGGCCCTTGTCCATGCGCACGAAACGCGCCAGGCCGCCCTCGAGCGGCGTGTTGTCGCGCTTCAGGTCGCTGCCCCACATGCGGTAGGACTTCTCCATGCGCAGCGACTCCATCGCGCGCATGCCGGCCATGCCGATGCCGTACTCGGCACCCGCCGCAAAGATCGCGTCGAACAGCCCGTGCGCGTACTCGATCGGGAAATGCAGCTCCCAGCCGAGCGCGCCGACGAAGTTCACGCGCAGTGCGTAGACGTCGGTGGCGAGGCCGGCTTCGATCACCTGCCCCGTCAGCCAGGGGAACGACGCATTGTCGAGCGGCACGTCGGTGAGCTTCGCCATGACGTCGCGCGCGCGCGGGCCCGCGAGCACGAACACACCGCGCGAACCGGTGATATTGCGCAGCGTGACCGAGCCGTCGGTCGGCAGGCGCTTCTGCAGGAAGTCCGAGTCGTAACGCTCGGCCGCACCGGCGCTGACCACGTAGTAATGCTGGTCGGCGAGCTTGGTGATCGTGAATTCCGAACGAATCCCACCGCGCTTCGTGAGCGCGTGGCACAGAGCGATGCGCCCGACCCGGGTCGGCACCTTGTTCGCGACCAGGCTGTCGAGCCAGGCTTCGGCGCCCGCGCCCGTCACTTCGAACTTGGTGAACGGCGTCAGGTCGATCACGCCGACCTGCTCGCGCAACCGCCGGCATTCGTTGCCGACGTGCTCGAAATAGTTGCTGCGGCGGAAGCTCCATTCGTCCTGCGGTTCGACCCCCGCGGGGGCGAACCAGTTGGCGCGCTCCCACCCGTAACGCTGGCCGAAGACGGCACCCATGCGCTTCAGCTTGTCGTAAACCGGGCTGGTCTTCGCGGGACGGGCGTCGGGACGCTCTTCATCCGGGTAGTGGATCGTGAAGACGCTGCGGTAGGTCTCCTCGTTCTTCGTGACGACGTAACGCTTGCTGGTGTAGGGGCCGAAACGGCGCGGGTCGACCGCAAGCATGTCGATGCCCGGTTCGCCTTCGACGATCCACTCGGCAAGTTGCCAGCCCGCGCCACCGGCGGCCGTGATGCCGAAGCTGTGGCCTTCGTTGACCCACAGGTTCCTCCTGCCCCAGGCCGGCCCGACCATCGGCGAGCCGTCCGGCGTGTACGAGATAGGGCCGTTGACGATGTCCTTGATGCCGCACTGCTCCAGCGCCGGGACGCGACGCTGCGCCGCCTCGACGTGCGGCAGCAGGCGATCGAGGTCGCCCGGGAACAGGTCCTTGCCGTACCAGTCGGGCACGCCGTCGGCGAAACGCGCAGGGGCGCCGGCCTCGTAGGGACCGAGGATCCAGCCCATCCGCTCTTCGCGCAGGTAATACGACTTGTCGGACTCGCGCAGCACGGCGAGTTCGCGGCCACCGGCCTCGCGGTACGCCTTCAGCTCCGGCGATTCGTCGTACACGATGTACTGGTGCTCGACCGGGATCGCCGGCAGGTTGAGCCCGAACATGCGTCCGGTCTGTCGCGCGTAGTTGCCGGTCGCCATGACGACGTGTTCGGCGGTGATCTCGCCTTTGTTCGTCGTGAGCTTCCACTCACCGCTCGCCGTCTGCGTGGCGGCCGTGACTTCCGTGTGCTCGTAGATCTCGGCACCGGCGGTGCGCGCCGCCCTGCGCAGCGCCATGGTGAGGTCGGCCGGCGCGATGTGGCCGTCGTCCGGGTGATAGAGCGCGCCGACGATCGCGGGCGTTTCGGCATCGCCGCCGAGATTGACCAGCGGCCACAGTTGCTTGACCTCGGCGGGCGAGATCACCTGGAACGGCACGCCGATCGTGTTGGCGGTCCCGCAGTACTTCC
>JAOUGW010000352.1 GCA_029865465.1 Gammaproteobacteria bacterium | reverse complement strand
TCACTGTGTCATTGCCTGATGGTTCGAACGGTTCGTATCGGCTCCCACCGTACGTTCAAAGTCGGCGTCGGCGCTGGCGAGATCCCTCGCGCAAAAGCCCAGGTCCCGCAACAGGCCGTCGTTGAGCCGGTACACCCACGCATGCACCGTGAGCGGATGATCGCGCTCCCAGGCCTGCTGCACGATCGTCGTGCGGCACACGCGCCGCGCCTGGAACAGCACGTTCAGCTCGCAGAGCCGGTCGGCACGCTCGAGGTCGGTCGGCAACTCCGCAAGCTGCGTCGCGTAGGTGCGGGCGATGTCGCGGATCGGCAGCAGCCAGTTGTCGACCAGGCCGAGCGGCCGCTGTTCGTAAGCGGCCGTCACGCCGCCGCAGCCGTAGTGCCCGCAGACGATCACGTGTTCGATGCCGAGCACGTCGATCGCGTACTGCAGCACCGAGAGACAGCTGAAATCGTTGTGGAAGACGAGGTTGGCGACGTTGCGATGGACGAACAGCTCGCCCGGCGCGAGCCCTACGATTTCGTTCGCCGGCACGCGACTGTCGGAACAGCCGATCCACAGGTAACGCGGATTCTGCTGCGCCGAAAGCTCGCCGAAGAAACCGGGATTGCGCTGCTCCGTGGCAGCAGCCCAGCGGCGGTTGTTGGCGAAAAGTTGCGGCAGCTTGTTCAACGGCGCGGACCCGGAGCGGTGGTTAGCGGGAGTCTAGCAGCGCAGATGAACGATCCGCTCGTTGACCTTGGCGCGCGTCGCGGTTAGGTTTCGCACCGACTGACCCGACTGATTGATTTCTTACATTAACCGCGAAGGAAATGGGAACCGAAATGGCAGCAAAGAAGAAGGCAGCGAAGAAGAAGACGATCCGTCGCACGACGCTGCGCAGCTCGAAGGGCACGAAGCTCTACGCAGTGCGTGCGGCGGATGGCACGTTCAAGGACATCCAGACCTACAAGCGCGCGCACGCGGCGGACATCCGCAAGTCGTCGAAGGCAGAGGCGACGAAAAAAGCAGCCAAGAAGAAGGCACCGGCCAGGAAGAAGGCCGCCGCCAAGAAAAAGTGATCCCTCGGGGCGCGCGGGAACGGGCGCCCCTTTTTTCGGCCAGCCGAATCCCGGCTGTCTCTGACTGCACCACGGTGTCTGGTAATCTGCGCGGCGTGCTCCTCCTGCGCAACGCCGACGTCTATTCACCCCGTCCACTGGGCCTGCAGTCCCTCCTGATCGGCGGCGGCACCGTGCTCTGGATGGGTGCCGGCAGGGACCTCCCCGCACTACCGGCGGCGCTCGCTGCAGGCGCCGTCGAAGTCGACCTCGCAGGACTGCGACTGATTCCCGGCCTCATCGACGGCCACGTGCACGTCACGGGCGGTGGCGGCGAGGCAGGCTTCAGGACCCGGGTACCGGCGGTGCCGCTGACGCGCTACACGCTGGCCGGGGTCACTACCGTCGTCGGACTCCTCGGCACCGACGACGTGACGCGCGGTCCGCGTGACCTGCTCGCACAGATCTACGCCCTGCGCGAAGAGGGCCTGAATGCATTCGGCTACGCCGGGGGCTATCACCTGCCGCTCGCAACCCTGACGGGCAGCGTGCGTGGCGACCTTGTCCTGCTCGAACCGCTGCTCGGCATCGGCGAACTCGCGATCAGCGACCACCGCTCGAGCCAGCCGACCTTCGAAGAAATTCTCCGCCTCGCCGCCGATGCCCACGTGTCCGGCCTGATGACCGGCAAGGCCGGTGTCCTGCACCTGCACCTCGGCGATGGCCCTCGCGGCCTGGATTTCGTACGCCGTGCGCTCCGCGAAAGCGAGATCCCGGCACGCGTGTTCAACCCGACCCACGTCAACCGCCGCAAGGCACTGTTCGACGAGGCCGTCGCGCTGGCGGGAGAGGGTTGCTTCATCGACCTGACCGCCTTCCCGGTCGAGGACGGCGAAGACGCCTGGAGCGCCGCGGAGGGCCTGCAGCGCTACCTGGCAAGCGGCGCCCCGGCGGACCGGGTCACGATCAGTTCTGACGCCGGCGGCTGCCTGCCCTGCTTCGACACACAAGGCCGCGTCAGCAGCATGGACGTCGGCCACTCCGGCGCCCTGCTCGAGACACTGCGGGCACTGGTCGACGGCGGGACGCCGCTCGAGACCGCCCTGCCCGCATTCACGGCCAATCCAGCCCGCCTGCTGCGTCTCGCCGGGAAAGGCCGGGTCGCAGCAGGCGCCGACGCCGATCTTGTTGCATTGAACGCGACAGGCGGCGCGCATACGGTCATTATTCGCGGGGAAATCCACGCCCAGAACGGCCAGGCCGTCCGGCGGGGAACGTTCGAGAATCGCTAGGAG
>JAOUGW010000159.1 GCA_029865465.1 Gammaproteobacteria bacterium | reverse complement strand
TGGACGGCGTGCCGGCCAGCTTGCCGGTCGCGATGTCGAAAGAAGCCCAGGCCGGCTTGTTGGAGACACTGAACGTGACCTTGTCGCCATCCGGGTCGACGGCGGTCGGCTGGAAGGCGTAAGGCTGGCCGGTCTTGGCCGAAGTCAGCGGCGTGCCGGAAATCCTTGGCGCCTGGTTCGCCGTGGGGGTTGGCGCAGGCGTCGGCTCCGCAGGGGTGGCGCCGACGGGCGGGGCCGCTGTGTGCTTATTGTCGCCGTCGAAGCATGCCGTCAGCAAAAGCGAGATCAGGAACGAGAGTGCGAGCGTGCGGGTCCTGGCAGCGATGATCGACATTCCACAACTCCACCGAGCGGGTTGGTGGCCCGACGGATGGAGCAGTGGGAATGCGGTAGGGCTGGCAGCAGCGTCTCGCGCGACCGCGCGATGCTCCGCGCGCGACGCCCAGTCGCCTGTCTGGCAACCCCGCTATCCCTGAGCTTTGCAGCCGTGGACCGGAGGCTTTGCGTCCCCGCCTTGCGACGGGTTTGCCGTTTACTAACTGGGGGCGAGTGTTGTCCCGATGCGTCCGCGCCGCAACGGCAGAAGCCCGAAATGTGCAGGGGTTCGCGTTTCGAACTCCTGCGCCGCCGCGGTCAGCCGATGACCTTCGAGACGACGTTGCTCCTGGAGCTTTCCGTGCCCGTCTGCGTGTACGCGCTGATCGCGAAATACCAGGTGCCACGCGCCAGGTTCTGCACCACTGCCCTGGTCGTCGCCGGGTCGCGGACCTCGACCTGCTTGCCCAGGCTGCTGGCCGATGTCCCGTAATGGACGCGATAACCCGCCAGGTCGGTGAGTGGCGAACCGTCCTCGTTCTGCGTCGGCGCGGACCAGGACAGCGTTACGGACGACCTGGATCCGGTCGCGGATGATTCCGTCACCTTGATCGAGAATGATGGAAGCGCGGTTTTCAGTGCGCCGTCGCTGACGGAGATGACGATACCGTTGTAGGTGCCGGTGGTGCCGGGGGGCGGTGTTCCCGCGAGTTGTCCCGTCGCTGGATTGAAGGCGGCCCACGCGGGCGCGCTGGTAATTTCAAAGACGAGCACGTCGCCGTCCGGGTCATGCACGTCCGGGCGGAAGACGTAGGGAACGTTCACGACTGCGGTCGTCAGCGGCTTCCCACTGATGACCGGGGCATCGTTGGCTCCGGTTCCGGTTCCAGTGCCAGAGATGGATGGACTGGCGTCTGCGCGGTCCACGGCAGATGGAAAGCTCGATCCGCCCCCGCAAGCGGTCAACGCAATACTGGAAAGGCAGACGAGGCAGGCGACGGCAGAACGAGCGTGGTGCCCGATCGCCTTGTTCAGGCTGCTGATCGGCAAAATTAACCTCGGCAGTGTCTGGCGTGGAACGACGGGCGACCGCGGACCGCCGCTGTAGTGCGGTCATCGCTTTCGCTGCAAAGTGCCGGGCAGCATTCTGGAAGGTGTCTGCGCGGGACGCGGTTGGGAAGCCGGTCGCCGTTCTCGGCGCCAGGGATTATGGTCAACTGCGTTGAGGCACAGGCCGAAAGATTGTCGCCAATTTGCGTCACCGGACCTGCGCGGGAGAGGCAGGAAAGCTAGTCCTTGAACTCTTCCGGTCGCAGTTCGTGCTTCGTCAGCAGCTTGTAGAAGTCCGTGCGGTTCCGCTTCGCCATCCGTGCCGCCTGGCTGACATTTCCCTGAGTGATCTGAAGGAGTTGCACGAGATAGTTCCGCGTGAACTCATCTCGAGCTTCGTCGAAGCTCGGCAGCTGCGTGGCCTTGCCCTGCGTCTCCTGTACCTGCTCGACCGTGATCACCGGTCCGGCGCCCAGCGACGCGACCTGCCGCACGACCATCCGCAACTGCCGCACGTTGCCCGGCCACTTGGCACTCGCCAGGGCTTCCATGGCTTCCGGCGACAGCGTGCGTTTGATCTGTCCGGTTTCGGCAGCCAGGTCTTCGAGACACTGCGCCGCCAGCAACGGCACGTCCTCCCGGCGTCGGCTGAGCGGCGGGAGGTCGATGTGGACGGCGCTCACGCGCTCAAGCAGTTCGGTGGAGTAACGCCCATCGGCCGCCAGTTCCTCGGGGCGGCGATCGCTGGTCGCCAGGACCCTCAGGTCCCGCGGGCCGCGCAGCAGGCTCGCGAGGCGCGTCTGCAGGTTCAGGGCGAGGTCGTCGACGCTGCGCAGGAAGATCGTCCCTCCCGTGGCTTCCTGTACGGCTCGAGCCAGTTCCTGTTCGCAGGCCGCCAGGTGCTCGGCACCGCCGTCGAGGGAACTGCAGTCGACGGATACGAAGGTCCCCTCGCGGCGGCCGCTGGCCCGATGGATCGCCCGCGCCAGCAGTTCCTTGCCGGTGCCCGGTTCGCCTGTAATCAAGACCGAGGAATCCGTCCCGGCGACCAGGTGCGCCTTGGCCAGCCGGTCTTCGACCAGGGGGCTGCGGGTGGCGAACTCGGTCCGCCATTCCTCGGCAGTGTCCGCGAATCCCGAGGTCTTGAGCGCGCGCCGCACTTCCTCGAGCAGCTGCTCTTTCTCGACCGGCTTGGTCAGGAATGCAAAGGCGCCTGACTGCGTGGCCTTCACCGCGTCCGGAATCGTGCCGTGCGCGGTCAACATGATGACGTTGAGGCCGGGCCAGCGACGCTGCAGTTCGCGCAGCAGCGCGATGCCGTCCATCTCGGCCATGCGCAGGTCGGTGACGACGAGGTCGGGCCGGAAGCGTGCGATGACGGAGAGCGCCTTGGCGGCATTCTCCGCGGGCTCGACTTCGTATTTCTGCGAGCGCAACCGGATCGTGAGCAGGCGCAGCAGTCCGGGATCGTCGTCGACCACGAGGATCTTTGGCGTGCGCTTGCCGGTCCGTGACATGGCCAAGGTCAATTACTCACTGGCCTTCGGGGGTGAGGGTACGCTCCATTTCGGCGACGGCCTCGAGCTTGCGCTCGGCCTCCGCCAGCGCCTTCTTCAGTCGCTGCGTCTCGGCATTGAGCGCGCTGTAGCGGCGGTCGCCATCGGCGTCCATCGACTTCAACTGGCGCTCCGATTCCTCCCGTTGTCGCGCAAGGTCGGCATACAGCGCCACCCGCGCGTCAAATTCGCGCAGGAACGCGTTGGCGAGCGAGACCTCCCGCGGCGTCAGGTCGTTCTGGCCTGCGAGCAGTTCGGTGATGAGCCTCCGGGCCTCGACCGGATTGCTCGACACGTGACCCGCCGCGCCGAGCGCAATCGCATAGCGCAGGCGATTCGACGAGGTCGGGTTCTGCTGCGCCTGGGTCAGCGTCGAAGCCAACCCGGTCGACTGGCGGACGGCATCGCCGGGCGCCATGAGGTCGAGCACCTCGAAATACGCGGCGTCGCCGGCCGGTTTCGGCGTGGACGCTGCGACGGTCTGGCCGGTCACACCCGCCTTGTTGGCAGGTTGCAGGCCCGCGCACGCTGTCACGACAATCGCGGAAACGGCCAGCAGCGCTTGACGGGCAGTTGGTTGCAGGATGAAGGTCATTTCGGGGCGAAGCAGCCGGATGATGGATACCCCTGCGGGATGCAGCGCTCAAATGATAGTCCGAATCGGCAGCGGCTGGAGCACTCACCCCAGCCCTCGCGCGCCTTCTGCAGCAGCGGGTGCAACAGGCAATCGCAGGCGGAAGTGGGCACCCGGAAACTCACCGTCGACGATCTCGATGCTGCCGCCATGCGCCAGCACGAATTCCTGTACCACGGACAGCCCGATGCCGGTGCCGCGAATGAGTCCGCCTTGGGGCGTGGCGCCCTGGTAGAAGGCCTCGAAGATCCGCGGGCGTTCTTCCGGCGGAATTCCGGGTCCCGTGTCCGCCACGTCCAGCACCAGGCTCCTGCCGTTGCCGTCATACGCCGCGCGCAGCGTGATCGTGCCGCCGTCCGGCGTGAACTTCACGGCGTTCGAGATCAGGTTGTCGAGAATCAGCTTCAGTTTCTCGCGGTCCGCGGCCAGCGTGAGATCCGGCACCTGCAGGTCGAGTCGCAGGTTGTGCGAGTTGAGCGGCAACTGGTAGGTCTCGATCGCCGACTTCACCAGCGGCAGCAGTCGAATCTCGCCTACCTCGAGGTCGCTGCGCTTCGCCTGCCACTCGCTGTAGGACAGCAGGTTCTCGATCAGGCGCTGCAGCCGCAAGCTGTTGTCGCGCAGGATGCTGGCCACTTCGCGCTGCTCGCCAGTGAGCGAGCCGACCGCGCCCTCCATCAGCAGTTCGGTGCCTTCGCGGATGTTGGCGAGAGGCGTCTTCAGTTCGTGCGACATGTGGCGCAGGAAGCGGTTGCGCTCCTCGGCAATGTCCTGCAACCGTACCCGTAGCCACTCGAGCTGACGGCCGAGTGCCTGCAGGTCCGAGGGCCCCTGCACCCTGACGGGCTCGCTCAGGTGTCCGTGCCCGATCGAACTGATGACCGCGTCGATCTGGCGGATCGGTCGCGCCAGGACCAGCGCGAACATCACGATCAGCCCGATGGTGATCGGGACCAACGCGAGCGACTGCCAGTACAGCCGGCGTCGCACCTTTTCGGTCTCGGCCTGGAGCTGTTTCAGTTCCCGGTCAGTCTGCGCGCTTGCAAGGTTCGAGAGCCGTCCGGCATTGCGCGCCAGCGCGGTGAATTCGCGCAGCGAGAGCGAGATGCGTGCTGACGATCGCGATTCGATGGCTTGCGAAATCAGGTCGACCGCGGTGCGCATGCTGGCGATGACTGTCGCACGCTCGCCGTTGCCCCCCGGGAGCGCCGAGAAATTTTCCAGCGTCTTCCGGAGCAGGTCGCGATTCTGCTCGTAGGTCTCGAGCAGGGCGGGGCGCGGAATGATCTGGTAGAGCCGCGCCGTCCGTTCGAGCGACGAGACCTGTCGCACGAGGGCCTGCGTGTACTGCGTGGCGGCCACGCCATTGACCACGAGGCGTTCGCTCGCGGCCGACAGATTGCGCATTTCGATGGCGGCGCTGATGGTGCCGAGCAGGGCTGGCAAGGCAACGATCACGAACCCGAGCAGGATCAGGCCGGTGAGGGAGCGGGGACGGAAGGAGAAGCGTGTCATGGGGAAGTCGGTGCGAAGTGCCGGGAAGGGTACGTGACCCCGTACAATCCAAGCAATGAGTGGCCCGCACCCGTATTCGGCGCTGACCCCCGACGTCGTCGTCAGTGCGGTCGAGGCGCTCGGGCATCGCTGCGACGGGCGCATCCTGGCGCTCAATAGTTACGAGAACCGGGTCTACCAGGTCGGCCGGGAGGACAGCACTCCGGTCGTCGTGAAGTTCTATCGCCCGGAGCGCTGGCCGGATGAAGCGATTCTCGAGGAGCACGAATTCGCGCTGGAACTCGCGCGCGCGGAGATCCCGGTCATCGCGCCGGACGTCCACGCTGGACGCAGTCTCTTCAGGCACGAAGGATTCCGCTACGCCGTATATCCCCGGGCGGGCGGGCGCTGGCCCGAACTCGGCACCAGGGACGACCGCCAGTGGATGGGCCGCTTCGTGGCGCGTATCCATGCGATCGGGCGCACGCGCGCATTTCGCCACCGACCGCGCCTGGACTGGCGTGTCCTGGGGCAGGACACCGCCGAGTACCTGCTCGACTCGGGGTGGATCCCGTCGCACCTCGAGGCGGCCTATGAGTCCCTGGCCGGGGACGTGTTGAGCCTCGTCGAGCAACGCTTCGAGGAAGCGATGCCGCTGCGCACGCTGCGCCTGCACGGCGACTGCCACCCGGGCAACGTGCTGTGGACGGAGAAGGGCCCGCATTTCGTCGATCTCGACGATTGCATGACCGGGCCCGCGGTGCAGGATCTGTGGATGCTGCTTTCGGGGCGGCCGGAGGAAATGCGCGCCCAGCTGGACGACATCGTCGACGGCTACCAGGAGTTTGCCGACTTCGACCAGCACGAGGTCATGCTGATCGAGCCCCTGCGCACCCTGCGCATCATGCATTACGCGGGATGGCTGGCCCGACGCTGGGACGACCCGGCCTTCCCACGCGCATTCCCCTGGTTCCTCGAACCGAAATACTGGGAGCAGCACGTGCTGAACCTGCGGGAGCAGGTCGCGGCCATGGAGGAGGCGTTCTGAGGCCTCGCTCACTATCCCGGTTCAGCGTGTGCAGGTCGGGCCGTCCGATCCGCGATGTCCTGGCGCGCTCGGAAAGGCAGACACGCGCGCGCCAGGACATCGCGGATTGGACGCCCGACACACACCGCGCACGTTCTCCGTGAGGGCGGAATAGGCTTACGCTGCAGTCGCGCAAGCGGTCGATCCGGAGCCCTTTCCCGAGCGCGTGTCTGCCTTTCCAAGCTCGGGGAAGGGCTCCGGATCAACCGTTGGTGGCGCCGATGCGTGCAACCGTGCTCGACGTCACGTCCCACTGACGTGGGCGAGGTAAGATTCCCCGATGTCCAGAAGCTCCATCCTCGTCACCGGCGGCGCCGGCTACATCGGCAGTCACACCGTCCGCCAGCTCGTTGAGCGCGGCGAGCGCGTCGTCGTTCTCGACAACCTCTCGACGGGTTACCGCAGTGCCGTGCTCGGCACGCCGCTGATCGTCGGCGACACCGGCGATCGGGATCTCGTGGCGCGAGTCCTGCAGGACCATGCCATTGACACCGTGCTGCACTTCGCGGCACACACGATCGTGCCGGAGTCGGTGTCCGACCCGCTCAAGTACTACCGCAACAACACCTGCGCCACGCACAACCTGCTCGAACGATGCGATGCCGCGGGCGTTCGACGCTTCGTGTTCTCCTCGACGGCCGCGGTCTACGGGATTCCTGCCGAGGGTCTCGCGCGCGAAGACTCACCGACCTTGCCGATCAATCCCTATGGCGCGTCGAAGCTCATGAGCGAATGGATGCTGCGCGACCTCGCCGCGGCCTCCTCGAAACTGCGTTACGTGGTCCTGCGCTATTTCAACGTTGCGGGCAGCGACCCGGGCGGGCGCATTGGCCACAGCGCGCCGACGGCCACGCTGCTCGTCAAGGTGGCGTGCCAGGTGGCCGCGGGCGTCCGGCCCTCGCTGTCGATCTTCGGCACGGACTACCCGACGCCGGACGGCACGGGCGTGCGCGACTACATCCACGTCGAGGACCTCGCCTCGGCGCACCTGAGCGCGCTCGATTACCTGCAACAGGGGGGCGCGTCGACCACGCTCAACTGCGGCTACGGCCACGGCTACAGCGTGCGTGAGGTCGTGAAGATGGTGGAGCGGGTCAATGGCGGCCGGGCGCTGCCGGTCGCCGAGAGTCCCCGTCGCGCCGGCGATCCGCCCTCGCTGGTCGCGCATGCCCAGCGCATTCGTGAGGTGCTGGGGTGGGTGCCCCGGTTCGACGATCTCGAGACGATCGTACGCAGCCAGATGGACTGGGAGCACCGGCTGCAGCGGGAACCGGGCCTGACTCGCAACTAGGTTCGCTGCTGCCACGCGGGCCCGCGCGCGCCGAGTCGGCTGTGCAGGCCACGTGATATTCTCATGGTCCCGCCCAACGGACCATCCGGGTGCTCGCTTGACCCTACGCGCTCATGGAGACACGACTGTCCGCAGGCCGCCGACCCTGCGGACAATCGGGCGCTTTGCCGCGCTGGCGCTCATGTCCGTC
>JAOUGW010000158.1 GCA_029865465.1 Gammaproteobacteria bacterium | reverse complement strand
CGACATCGCGCAGAACGCGATCGACCTCGCGCGCAGCCTCGGCATCGAGACGCCCAAGGTGGCCATCCTGTCGGCGGTGGAAATGGTCAACCCGGACATCAACTCGACCATCGACGCCGCGGCGCTGTGCAAGATGGCGGACCGCGGCCAGATCCGCGGCGCCGTCCTCGACGGGCCACTCGCGTTCGACAACGCGATCAGCGAGATCGCGGCGCGCACCAAGAGCATTCATTCCCCGGTCGCGGGTCGCGCGGACATCCTGCTCGTGCCAAACATCGAGGCCGGCAACATGCTGGCCAAGCAGCTGCAGTACTTCGCCGGCGCCGACAGCGCGGGCATCGTGCTCGGCGCGCGCGTGCCGGTGATCCTGACGAGCCGCGCCGACAACGTGCGCATGCGCATCGGCTCGGCGGCCGTCGCCAAGCTGGTCGTCCACGCGCGACGCGCGGCGGTACCGCCGCTCAAGTGACAGCCATGCCGGCTCGTGACGAACCCGCGATCCTGGTCCTGAACGCAGGATCGTCGAGCATCAAGTTCTGCATTTTCCGCCGCGTCGACGGGCAGGCCGTGCGCGGCCTGCGCGGGCAGGTGTCGGGCCTCGGCACCGTGCCGCGATTCACCTCGCGCCGTGACGGCGGGCCGACGATCGACACGCAACTCGCCGCGGGCCCGATGACGCACGCCGCAGCGCTCGATCGCCTGCTCGAGGCGGTCCATGCAGAACTCGGCGGCGCACGCATCGTCGGCGTCGGTCATCGCGTCGTGCACGGCGGCCTCGAGTTCATGGCGCCGATCGCGGTCGACACGTCCGTGCTGCAGCGCCTCGACCAGTACGTGCCGCTCGCGCCGCTGCACCAGCCGCATAACCTCGCGGCGATCCGCGCGCTGCTGGCGCGATTGCCCGGCGTGCCCGAGATAGCGTGCTTCGATACGGCGTTCCACCGCACCGTGCCGGACGTCGCGCAGCGTTTCGCCCTGCCGCCGCGGTTCGCCGAGGCCGGGGTACGGCGCTACGGGTTCCACGGGCTTTCGTACGAGTACATTGCCTCGCAATTGTCTGCCGTCGATGGCCGCGCCGCAGCGGGACGCACCGTGGTATTGCACCTGGGCAACGGCTCGAGCATGTGTGCGATGCGCGCATGCAGGAGCATCGCGACCACGATGGGCTTCACCGCGGTGGACGGCCTGCCGATGGGGACGCGCTGCGGCGCGCTGGATCCGGGCGTCGTGCTGTTCCTGATGGACGAGATGAAACTCGGGCCGCGCGAGATCGAGCGGTTGATCTACAACGAATCCGGCCTGCTCGGCATGTCGGGCGTGTCGAGCGACGTCCGCGACCTGCTGGCGAGCAGCGAGCCCGCCGCAGCCCTGGCGCTCGACGTGTTCGTGTATCGCGCCGGTCGCGAACTAGGCTCGCTGGCCGCGGCGCTGGGTGGTCTCGACGCGATCGTGTTCACGGCCGGCATCGGCGAGAACCAGGCCGAGATTCGCGTGCGCATCTGCCGGCAGGCGGCCTGGCTCGGCATCGAACTGGATGCGGCGGCCAATGCCCGCCACGGACCGCGCATCTCGACGCCGGGCAGCGCCGCCGCGGCCTTCGTGATCCCGACGGATGAGGAAAGCATGATCGCGCGCCATGTCATGCGCTTGCTGCAGGCCTGAAGATGTCGGCCACTGCTTTTTTCCTTGTGCGCGGTCGTCCCCGACGCCTCCCTGCCGCCTGCCGCCAGGACTCTGCCGCCCTGCGCCAGTTGGTCCGCGAGGATCGGCTTCGTTAGACTTCCCGCTCTTAACGCCCCGGAGCCCGCGATGAAAGTCACCGTTGCCGCGACCCAGTTCGCCTGCACGCCGAATGCCGCCGAAAACATCGCCAGGGCCGAGTCGATGGTGCGCCAGGCCGCCGCGAGTGGCGCGCAAGTCATTCTTTTGCAGGAACTTTTCGAGACTCCGTACTTCTGCAAGGACCACCTCGCGAGTCACTTCGAGCTGGCGCACCCGATGCCGGACAACCCGGTCGTGCGCCGCTTCCAGGACCTGGCCAGGGAACTCGGGGTGGTGCTGCCGATCAGCGTGTTCGAGCGCGCCAACAACGCGTACTACAACTCGCTGGCGATGATCGACGCCGACGGCGAAGTCATGGGCATCTACCGCAAGTCGCACATCCCGGAGGGCCCGGGATACCACGAGAAGTTCTATTTCTCGCCAGGCGACACCGGCTTCCGCGTCTGGAAGACGCGCTTCGGCGCGATCGGCGTGGGCATCTGCTGGGACCAGTGGTTTCCCGAGGCGGCGCGCTGCATGGCACTGATGGGCGCGGAGATCCTGCTCTACCCGACGGCGATCGGCTCCGAACCGCAGGACCCGACCCTCGATTCACGCGACCACTGGCAGCGTTGCATGCAGGGCCACGCGGCGGCCAACGTGATGCCGCTGGTCGCGTCCAACCGCATCGGCGTGGAGCAGGGCCAGAAGTACGAGATGACGTTCTACGGCTCGTCGTTCATTGCCGACAGCACGGGTGGCAAGGTGGCCGAGGCCGACCGCGAGTCGGCAGCCGTGCTCACCGCCACGTTCGACCTTGACCAGTTGCGCGTGCAGCGTCACGCCTGGGGCGTCTTCCGCGACCGTCGCCCCGAGCTCTACTACCCGATCCTTTCGCTGGATGGCCGTGCCCCGGGCTGAACGCACGCCGGACACCGCAGCGGCCATTGCGCTGCGGTCGCAATCGTTGCGCGGTCCCGTCGCCTGCGTCGATCTCGAGACCACGGGCGGGATGGCGGCACAGCACCGCGTCATCGAAGTCGGCATCGTACTGCTCGAGCACGGCGAGATCGTCGAGGAATGGAGCACGCTGGTGCATCCCGGCATCCGCATTCCTTCGTTGATCGCGTCATTCACCGGCATCGACGACTCGATGGTGGCGGATGCGCCCCCTTTTGCTGACGTCGCGCAGGAAGTGCGGCGCCGGCTCGCGGGGCGGCTGTTCGTCGCGCACAACGCACGCTTCGACTACGGCTTCCTGCGCGCGGAGTTCCGCCGGCTCGGCCTGAAGTTCGCCGCGCCGGTGCTGTGCACCGTGAAGCTGTCGCGCGCGCTGTATACAGAGCACGCACGCCACAACCTGGACACCCTGCTGGAGCGCTTCGGGCTCTCCTGCATCGCGCGGCATCGCGCACTCGGGGATGCGCAAGTACTGCCCGCGCTGATTGCGGCCATGGAGAGCCGGCGTGGCGTCGAGGCGATGCACGCTGCGGTGACTGATGCGCTGCGCGAGCCGCGATTGCCGCCGCACCTGCCGCCAGAGCTCGCCGACGACTTGCCGGAAGGTCCGGGCGTGTACCTGTTCCGTGGCGAAACCGGGACGCTGCTGTACGTCGGCAAGAGCCGCAACATCCGCAGCCGGGTGTTCGATCACTTCGCCGCCGAGCACCGTTCCGGCAAGGAATCGAAACTGACGCAGCAGGTGCGCCAGGTGGAGTGGATCGAGACGGGAGGAGAACTCGGCGCGCTGCTGCTCGAGTCCCGGCTGGTGAAGGAACTCGCACCGACGGGGAATCGCCGCCTGCGCCGCAACGCAAGCGACTGCGTCGTGCGCCTGCGCCGTGACGGGCAGGGCTTGCGGCCGGAGGTCGTGCCGATCGCAGACGCGGACCTGGGCCTCGACGCCGATCCCGTTTTCGGCCCGTTTCGCGCCGAGAAGGACGCGTGGCGTGCGATCGAGGGCAAGGCACGCGAAGCCGGACTGTGCCTGAAGATGCTCGGCCTGGAATCGGGCGCGGGCAGCTGCTTTGCCTACCAGGTCAGGAAGTGTCGCGGCGCCTGCATCGGCAAGGAACCGCGCGCGCTGCACGACGCGCGGCTGCAGATGACGCTCGTGCCGCTCAAGTTCAAGCCGTGGCCATTCGCCGGTGCCGTCGGCATCCGGGAGCCCGCACCCGCCGCGAGCGGCGTCCTGATTCACGTGATCGACCGCTGGCGCCACCTGGGCACCGCGCGCGACGAAGACGAAGTGCGGGCCCTGCTGCGCGTCGAGGGCGACGCCGCCTTCGACGCGGACAGCTATCGCATCATCGGGCGCGCGCTGCAGGACGTGCGGCCCCGCGACCTGGTGCAGTTTCCTGCGCGGCGGGAATCCGCTTGAGCGACACGACCGCACCCGAACAGCGCCACCGCTTCTTTGCGGCTTGCCCGCTCAACGTTGCGGACATGCTGTCGGCCGAGCTGCGCCAGCATGGCGTGGACGTCGTGCGCGAACATCCGGCGGGCGTGAGCTTCGAAGGACCGCTGGCGAGCGCGTACACCGCCTGCCTGCAGGCACGCACCGCGAGTCGCGTACTGCTGACGCTCGCGGATCTCAACGCAGCCGATCCCGACGTGATGTACCGCGGACTGCTCGAGTTGCCGTGGGAGAGCCACGTGGGCTCCGACGGCACGTTTGCGGTCGACGTCGTCGGCGAATCCCCGAGCTGGCTGCGCCACACGCAGTTCGCGGCGCTGCGCGCCAAGGACGCGATCGTTGACCGGATGCGCGAGCATACGGGCGAGCGGCCCAACGTTGACCTGGCCTCGCCCGACCTGCGCGTCAGCCTGCGTTTCGCCAAGGAGCGCGTCACTGTCGGCATCGACCTGAGCGGCGAGCCGCTGCATCGGCGCGGTTACCGCCAGACGGGTGTCGAAGCGCCCCTCAAGGAGAACCTCGCTGCCGCGTTGCTGCTGCGATCGGGCTGGGCTGCGATGGCGGCGGAAGGCGCAGCGTTCTACGACCCGATGTGCGGTTCAGGCACGCTCGTGATCGAAGCGGCGATGATCGCTGCCGGGATCGCGCCTGGATTGCTCCGGCGCCGGTTCGGCTTCGAACGCTGGCT
This sequence comes from Gammaproteobacteria bacterium, assembly GCA_029865465.1. Taxonomy (GTDB): domain Bacteria; phylum Pseudomonadota; class Gammaproteobacteria; order Steroidobacterales; family Steroidobacteraceae; genus RPQJ01. The sequence continues at coordinate 2,771 of JAOUGW010000158.1, read as the reverse complement.
GCAGCACGATGAAGAGCTGTGGCACGGGCTGCGAACCGCCGCAGAGAACGCGCGCAAGCTCGAGGTGCTCGAAGGCGGGCGCTGTGCCGGCAGCGATCGCGACCAGACCGCGATCCGCGCCGCGATCGCCAACGCCAACCGGGCCGGGCTCGGCAATTACCTGCTGTTCGATCGCCGCGATCTCTCGAACCTGGCGGCGACGACTCACCCCACCGGCCTGGTCGTGGTGAACCCGCCGTACGGTGTCCGCATCGGTGATCCGGAAAAGATCGAGGCGCTCTACGCGAGCCTCGGCGACAAGTTGCTGCGCTGCTTCCCCGGCTGGGAGGCCGGCGTCTTCACCGGTGATCCACCGCTCGGACGCGCACTGGGCCTGCGCGCGTATCGCACGCACACGTTCTACAACGGCGCCATCGAATGCCGGCTGCTGCGCTTCCACCTCGACGAGTCGGCGAAAGAACCCGACCCGGTGCAGGTGCGCGCGGCGCGGCTCGAAGCCGCACGCGAACGCCCGGGCTCGTCGATGTTCGCGAACCGGCTGCGCAAGAACTACACGAAGCTCGCCGGCTGGGCGCGTCGCAGCGACGTCGCCTGCTTCCGTGTCTACGACGCCGACATGCCTGAGTACGCCTTTGCCATCGACGTCTACGGCAACGACGAGCGCTGGGCCTGCGTGCAGGAATACGCTGCGCCGTCGAGCATCGCGCAGGAGTCCGTGCGTGCCCGTCGTGACGAAGCGCTCGCTGCCATTCCATCGGTGCTGGAGATTGCGCCGGAGCGCATGTTCCTGCGTGTGCGCAAGCGGCAGAAGGCCGGTGAGCAATATGAAAAGCTGGACGAGGAAGCGCTGTTCCATGTCGTGCGCGAAGGCCGCTATCGCTTCCTCGTCAACTTCACCGACTACCTCGATACCGGGCTGTTCCTGGATCATCGCATCACGCGCATGCGAATCGGCGAATGGGCTAAGGGCAAGCGCTTCCTGAACCTGTTTGCGTACACGGGTGCCGCGACGGTCCATGCGGTGGGCGGTGGCGCGACCAGTTCGGTCACCGTGGACATGTCGAAGACTTACCTCGACTGGGCATGGCGCAATCTCGATCTCAATGGCCTGCGTGGTCCGTCGCACGAGTTCATCCAGGCCGATTGCCTGGCGTGGCTCGAGGCGCAATCGCAGCAGATCCGTCCGCCTGCCTATGACCTGATCTTCATCGACCCGCCGACCCACTCGCGCTCCAAGCGCATGCAGCGCGAGTTCGACGTGCAGATGGATCACGGCTGGCTGCTGGCGACGGCGTCCAAGCTGCTGGCGCCGGGCGGCACGATCGTGTTCTCGAACAACTTCCAGAAGTTCAAGCTCGACGGCGCGACGCTCGAGCACTTCGCCGTGGAGGACATCACGCGCTCGACGATACCCGAGGATTTCGCGCGCAACCCGAAAATTCACGCGTGCTTCGTGCTGCGTCCGAAAGTCGCTGCGCTTGCGTCCAGATGAGGTGGTGCGATACTTCGCCAGCGCGATCCCGTGCTGCGGCGCACAGCCAATCGCAGAAGTAACCGTCCGCGGACGACTGCTCATGGAAATCTTCAAGACCTTCACGCTCGAGAGCGCGCACCGGTTGCCCAACGTGCCCGAAGGGCACAAGTGCGCGCGCGTCCACGGGCATTCGTTTCGCGTCGAACTGCACGTAAGCGGACCGGTGGACCCGCAGCTCGGCTGGGTGATGGACTTCGCCGAGATCAAGCAGGCGTTCGAGCCGCTGTTCCAGCGGCTCGACCATCGGTACCTCAACGACGTTGCCGGGCTCGACAACCCGACCAGCGAGAACCTGGCGCGTTACATCTGGAGGGAACTCAAGCCCGGGCTGCCGCTGCTGGTACGTGTCGTCGTGCATGAGACGTGTACCAGCGGAGCCAGCGTCGCCGGCAGCGAGGACTGAGCATCGGGCAGCGAAACGCCCGGGCTCCCGTCACCGGACCGGCCTGCGGCCGCAGTGTCGTGATCGATTGCTCATTCGGCGACGCCGGGTGCGCGCGTTGTCCTGTTTCAGGTACTGTAGGCCCCACTTTCACGCAGTCAGTAACACTCATGCGCCACGCTTCAATGTTCCGCTTCCTGTTGTTGTCCGCTGCCGGTCTCGCCTGGGGAATGACGGGCTGCAGCAAGTCCTCTCCACCGGCGGCGGTGCCGGAGCCGGCGGCGCAAGTGTCGACCCAGGACGAGGCTGCCGCCCAGGCCGCAGCGGCCACGCAGGCTGCCGACGAAGCAAAGGCCGCGGAACTGGCGGCGAAGGAGAGTGAACTCGCCGAGCGCGAGGCGGCGGTGAAGCAGAAGGAACTCGAAGCGGAACTCGCGCGGCGTGACGCTGAAACGGCGGCTCAGGCTGCGGCGGCCAGGCAGGCTGCGGCTGCCGAACAGGCTGCGGCGAAGAAGGCGAGCGCGGCCAAGGCGGCAACAGCCACGGCCGCGGCAGTACCGAAAGCGGCGCCGCCGGCAACGCCGATCGTCGTGCCCGCTGGAACGCAGCTCACGGTCGAGTTGATCACTCCGATCAGTACCAAGACGAACAATGTCGGCGACGGCGTCGATGCGCGACTCGCGTCAGACCTGATGATCGGCGATCGGCGCGCCGCGAAGGCCGGGGCGTCGGTGCACGGCTCGATCACCCAGGTCATCTCGGGCAGCAAGAAGATCGGTGGCACCCCGACGCTCGGCGTGCGGTTCGATTCGCTGGTCGCGGCGAACGGCGCAAGCGTGTCGATCAACGCGCCGT
>JAOUGW010000011.1 GCA_029865465.1 Gammaproteobacteria bacterium | reverse complement strand
GACTGCCGCCGCAACGCAGAAAGGGCACGCCCGGCGCGAAGTGAACTCCGGTGCCGCGTCGGGGTTGCTGATTTCTCGCGTCATCAAGACCTAGGCGCGGTTAAGACTGCCACGGGGCGCGACCCACGCAGCCCTGCGCCGTTAACGTACGGGCCTGGTGCCCGGCATGAGCGAGCCACCGTCCCACAGGTGATCCGGGTCCGGGTAGAAGGTGAGCGAGCCGCTTTCACGCCCGTGAGGTTCGTGAAACAGGACGAGCCAGCCGCCGGGTACCCGTGCGCGCAGCAGGACGCAGTCCGAGTGTCCCGATAACCCATGCTGGCTCAGGGATTCCCAGGCGACCGTTGGTTTGCCCGGCATATTCACTCCGCTTGGTTCGCAGGCCAGGGGTCACAGCTGGGCTGAGAATTTGCACCCTTGGGGCAGCAGCGCGCAAGCGGCGCAGGCATCATCGCCCGACAGTCGGTCCTGGAACTGGCCGCTTCGGCTGCGGCCATGCGTCAATACTGCCGCATGCGTGATGCGTGTCTACTTGCAGCAGGGGTCGCGGTGGTAATTTGGCGCGCTGGGAACGAGATCAAATGACTGCGACGACCCGAGAAGACCGGCCTCCCTGGATTTACCGGGTTGTCCCGGCGTTCGATTCGCTGCGCCGCTACCGGCTAAGCGACGCGCGCGCGGACCTGCTCGCCGGCATCACGGTCGCTGCCGTGGCGGTCCCGCAGGCAATGGCCTACGCCCTCGCCGCCGGGCTGCCGGCTGAATACGGCCTCTATACCGCGATCATCATGACGACTGTCGGCGCGCTGTTCGACTCGTCCCGGCAGCTCATCAACGGTCCGACCAATGCGATCTCGATCGCGGTCCTGAGCGTCCTGAGCATCGTGCCCAGTGTCGACGAGAAGATCCAGGCAGCCGTGCTGCTCGCGTTCATGGTGGGCATCGTCCAACTCGTCATCACGTCGATGCGCCTGGGTGATCTCACCCGTTACATCTCTCACTCCGTCATCATCGGCTTCACGCTGGGAGCATCCGCGCTGCTCGTTCTCGACCAGATGAAGAACCTGCTGGGCCTGACGTCGATGGGCGGGGTCCATGACCCCTTCCTCTATCGATTCTGGCTGACCATGACCCAGGGTGGGGACGTCAATTCGGCCACGCTGTCGATCGGCCTGGCCACGATCGTGATGGTGCTCGCGCTCCGCTGGCTCAAGCGCCTGCTCGGGCTGCGCCTGTTGCCCGAGTTGCTCCTCACGGTGCTGGCGATGGCAGCCGTAGTCGCGTGGCTAGGGCTCGAGGCGAAAGGCGTGCGTGTGGTCGGGGAGATCCCGGCCAAGCTGCCGACGCCGCGGCTCCCGACGATCGACTACGACTTGATTCGTGAGCTGTCGGGCGGTGCGCTCGCGATCGCCATCCTCGGCCTGCTGGAGGCCATCGCGATGGCGAAGGCGATCGCCGCGCAAACGCGCCAGAAACTCGACATGAACCAGCAGTGCCTCAGCGAAGGGCTCGCCAATTTCACCGGGAGCTTCTTTCAGTGCATGCCGGGATCGGGGTCACTCACGCGCTCGGCGATCAACCAGCAGGCAGGTGCCGTGTCGCAATGGTCGGGCGTGGTTTCAGCGGTCGTGGTAGCGCTGATCATGGTGGCGTTCGCGCCATACGCCCGGCTGATTCCCCGCGCGGCGCTGGCGGGCATTCTGATCGTGTCGGCGTGGAAGATGATCGACTGGCGCGGGCTTTATTACCACCTGCGCGTGACGCGCTTCGACGCGGTGATCGTGGGGGTGACGGCGCTCTCGGCGGTCGCCATCTCGATCGAGTTCTGCGTCCTGATCGGTGTCGTGATGTCGTCATTGCTGACGGTGCGGCGCGCAGGTCGCATGCTGCTCACCGAGTTCACCATCACGCCGGATGGGGCGATACGCGAGCGGTTCCCCGACGATCAGCCCTGCAATCGCCTGCTGATCTACGGGCTCGAGGGCGAAATGTTCTTCGGTGCATCGGCTACGCTCGAGGGCCATTTCGAGCGGATCGAGCAACGCATCGACGAACACGCGCGCGCGCTCGTCCTGCGGCTCAAGCGCGTACGCAATGCGGATGCGGCCGGCATGATCCTGCTCAAGGGCTTCGTCGATCGCGTCCAGGCTCGCGGCGTGCACGTGCTCCTTTGCGGCGTCAGGCCAGACCTCGCGAAGAGGCTGGAGACGACGAGGCTCGGCGAGAGCATCCGCGATCCGATCTTCCACGAAGAGAAGGTGCCGCTCACGAGCACGATCCTGGCTATCCGTCACGCGAACCAGCTCATCGGCGATCCTTGCGCTAACTGCCCGCGCCGCGGCTCCGGCGAGGGCAACCCTTCGCTGCGCTACGTCATCTGACCACCGGCGTTGCCGCGGGCGGGCCCGAAACCAGAGCAGAAGAGGCGTCGCTGGGTTACCATACGGCCCGAAGTTTGGGACTACCCGCAGGTTGGGCGAGCTGGCACAGGGTTGCCGGAGCATCTCCCCGCTACAGAACACAGGCCGGTCGCTTCGAAAGGGGCGGCCGGCTTTCTGGTTTCTTGACCAGGGCCAGCGCATTTTTCGCGTGCGGTTCGATTTCGAGTGGGATTTCACCCACCGTGCCCGATGCCTGCATTGCCGGTCCCGCGTGAGAACCAGATGCAAAGCAATCCCTCTGACGAGCAAACCGTCCTGACGTTTGCCGAACTCGGCCTGTCCGCTCCCCTGGTGGCGGCCTTGAAGGACGTCGGCTACGAAGCTCCATCCCCGATCCAGGCAGCCACGATCCCGGTGCTGCTCGCAGGGCACGACCTCATCGGCCAGGCGCAGACCGGCACCGGCAAGACCGCGGCGTTCGCGTTGCCTTTCCTGTCGATGCTGGACGTCGCGCGGCGCGAGCCGCAGGTGCTCGTGCTGGTCCCGACTCGCGAGCTGGCGATCCAGGTCGCCGAGGCCTTCCAGAAATACGCCCACCACATGCCGGGACTGCACGTGCTGCCTATCTACGGCGGGCAGAGCTACACGCCGCAGCTGAATGCGCTGAAGCGTGGCACACACGTCATCGTCGCGACCCCGGGACGCGTGATGGACCATCTCCAGCGCGGCACCCTGAGCCTGGCGACCTTGAAATACGTCGTGCTCGACGAAGCGGACGAGATGCTGCAGATGGGGTTCGTGGATGCGATCGACGAGATCCTCGGCATGGCGCCGAAGGAGCGCCAGGTGGCGCTGTTCTCGGCCACGCTGCCGAAGCCGATCCGCAACATCGCGCAGAAGCACCTGCGTTCGCCGCGCGAAGTCACGATCCGTTCGAAGACCACGACCGCGACGAACATCCGGCAGCGGTACTGGGTTGTCTCCGGCATGCACAAGCTCGACGCTCTCACGCGCATCCTCGAGGTCGAGGCCTTCGACGCGATGCTGGTGTTTGCTCGCACCAAGCAGGCCACGGTCGAGCTCGTCGAGAAGCTCGAGGCGCGCGGCTTCGCGTCGGCGGCGCTGAACGGCGACATCCTGCAGGCGCAGCGTGAACGCACGGTCGCAGCACTGAAGGCGGGCAAGGTCGACATCGTCGTCGCGACGGACGTTGCAGCGCGCGGGCTCGATGTCGACCGCATCACTCACGTCATCAACTTCGACGTGCCCTATGACAGCGAATCGTACGTGCACCGCATCGGCCGCACCGGCCGGGCAGGGCGCAGTGGCGAAGCGATCCTGTTCATCTCACCCCGCGAGCGGAACATGCTGCGCATCATCGAGCGGGCCACGCGCCAGCCGATCGAGGCCATGAGCCTGCCTACGCTCGAGGACGTGAACGAGCGACGCGCGACCAAGTTCAAGCAGGAAATTTCAGATGCCGTCGAATCGAAGGCCGGAGACGCGTACCGGGGAGTGCTGGAAGACTACCTGCGCGAAACCGACGCCGACCTGCTCGACGTGGCAGCAGCACTGGCGTCCATGGCGCGAGGTGGCAAGTCGCTTGCGGTGACGAAACGCCGCGAGTCCAAGGGTGAGCCGGCTGCGCCGCGCGCAGCAGGCTTCGCCGACCGGGGAGGCGACGACGAAGGCGGGCCTCGCCGCGGCGCCCCGCGCCAGCGCGGCAAGAATGACTCGCCCCAGGCGACGTTCCGGCTCGAGGTCGGGCGCAAGCACGGCGTGCTGCCGGGCAACATCGTCGGCGCACTGGCCCACGAAGGCGATCTGCACGGCACCGAGATCAACGGCCTCAGCATCCGGGACGATCACACGCTGGTGCGTTTGCCGGCCGACATTTCCGAGAAGACGCTGGCGCACCTGCGCAAAGTCGAAGTCCGCGGCCGACCGCTCGAGATCAGCCGCTACAAGGGGCGCAAGGACTCGGAGTCAGACAGCTGACGCCAGCGTCCGCTGCAAGTCTCACGCCCGGCGATTGCGCCGGCCTTCGCCGCCGATCTTGTGGCCGCCTTTGGCTCCGGGTGCCTGCAAAGGCCCAAGTTCCGCAACCACCCTTGCTTCGTCCGGCCTCGCGCCAGCGTGATGGTGGTGCAGCGCTTCATGCATGGCCGAGAGGTGGCCGAACGTCGTGCCACAGCAGCCGCCGATGATGCGCGCACCGGAGTCCGCGGCCAGGCCCACGTAGGTCGCCATGAGTTCGGGCGTGCCCGAATAGTGGACTTCGGCGCCGATGAATTTCGGCACGCCGGCATTGGCCTTGGCGATGATCGGGATGCCGGCTTCCTTCGCAGTCATGCCGAGGATGCTGACGACCAGGTCCGATGCGCCGACGCCGCAGTTCGCGCCGATCGCGAGCGGCGGCGGATCCAGTGACTGCGCGAATTCGACGAGCGCGGCGGGCGTGATGCCCATCATCGTGCGACCTGCCGTGTCGAAGCTTGCCGTGAACGTATACGGCATGCCGACGTTGGCCGCAGCCATCGCCGCGGCCTTGATCTCCTCGAGCGACGACATCGTCTCGATCCACGCGACGTCGGCGCCGCCTTCCTTGAGGCCGCGAATCTGTTCTTCGAACACTTCGATGGCCATGGCTTCGGTCAGCACGCCGAGCGGCTCGAACAGATCGCCTGTCGGTCCGACTGAACCCGCAACGACGACGGGGCGGCCCGCCTTGTCTGCGACCGAACGCGCGTGCCGGGCCGCGAGCCGGTTGATCTCGCGCACCCGGTCCTGCATGCCGTGCAGCATCAGCCGGCGCGCGTTACCGCCGAAGCTGTTGGTCAGGATGATGTCGGATCCTGCGTCGACGAAACCCTGGTGCAGCGCCCGCACGCGATCGGGATGCTCGAGGTTCCACATTTCCGGCGCGTCACCGGAGGTGAGTCCCATGGCAAACAGGTTCGTGCCGGTGGCGCCGTCGGCAAGCAGGGTACGGCCGGATGCGAGCAGGGTGGCGAGCATGGGATACCGGGAATGGTGAACGGACGTTCGGAGCGCGGATTTTACCCGCCACCGGCCGCCGACGACAGATTCATTCAGGGCTGCGGCGGGGGCGTCGGTTTCCAGTCACCGAACAGGAAGGTCAGGGCGCCGGGCAGGCGTTTTTCCCAGGCGGCCTCGGTGTGCATGGCGTCCGGATCCACGACGAAGCGGAAATTCGTATCGTCGTAGCCGGCGGCGTGGAAATTCGTCTCGACCTGGCGGATCAACCCGATCATTTTTTCGCTGATCACCGGATCGGACGCTTCCTTGCCACCGAAGGCCACGAACACCTTCACCGGCAGGGCCACCAGCGGGCTGGTGTCGCGCACGAGCTGGCCCATGCCGATGAACATCGACGGGCTCTCGATCAACCCGTAACCGAAGGTGCCGGGTTTTGCGAGCAGCGCGTACAGGGTCGCGACACCTCCGTACGACGAACCGCCGATCCCTGTGTTCGGCTGGCCCGGCAGCGTGCGGTACTGGCCATCGACCAGCGGCATGACTTCCCTGGTCATGAAATCGGGAAAAAGCTTGCCGGCCGGCTCGTCCATGTCGGGGTTGCCGACGAAGTCCTTGTACGGAAGGTATTCGTGCGCGCGGTCCTTGCCGGCGTGGTCGACGCCCACGACGATCAGCGGCGGGATCTCTTTTTCCGCGATAAGTTTCTGGACCGTTTCGTCGAGGCTCCATTCGTGGTGGCTCACGTCGCTCAGGCACGCGTCGAACAGGTTCTGTCCGTCGAGCATGTACAGGACCGGGTAGCGGCGCTCCTTGTTGGCGGCATCGCCATAGCCTGCAGGCAGCAGCACGCGGATCGTCCGTTCGTTGCCGAAGATCGTGCTCTTGAGCGTGTGCAGGCGGAGGTCACCGCTGACCGTCGACTTGCAGGCGGACGCAGCAGGGGCGTCGGCAGCCGGGGCCGGGCCAGCGCAGACCAGGCCGGTGCAGACCGCGAGGCAGAGAATCGTCGCTCGCATGAGGTTCCCTCCGATCGGGGCATTCTAGCCCGCCTGGCCCAGGGTGACCGGCTTCGTCTCGTCGCAGCAGCATCACCACTCACCGCGCCAACCCGGATCGTGTGTAACATTCGCAGACGATGAAGATTGAAGCCACGTTGCTCCTGGCCTGCGTCTGCGCGGCCGCTCTGCTGCAGCCACAAGTCTGCGATGCGCAGGCTGTACAGCCGCGGGAGGCGCTGGAGGACACCAAACTGTACTTCACCGCGCCGCTGCGCTGGGATGGCCGCGACTGGATCGAGTTCGGCAGCACGCTGGTCGCCGTCGGCATCGTCCACGAATTCGACGACGACGTACGGGACCACTTTGCGGGCGCCAACGCGCCGCTCGACGGCGAAGACCCGCACAGCCTCGACGATGTACTGCCGGCCGCCGCCATGCTGGCGGGCACCTGGCTCCTTGCCGGTGTCGTCGACCAACCGAAAGCCTGGCGGGAAGTCGGCTCGATGATCGAAGCAACGGCCTTCACCGTCGTGAGTTCGGAGATCCTGAAGCTGTCGTTCGGGCGCCGGCGTCCAAACGAGACGACCGATCCAGACCAGTGGTTCGAAAGCGGCGACTCGTTTCCGTCGGGCCACACTGGCATCGCGTTTGCGATCGGCACGGTGCTCGCGGAATCGGGCGACGACCGCTATCGCTGGACGCGCAGGTTCCTGGGTTACGGCCTCGCCGGCGCCACGGCCTACTTGCGCATGGACCACAACCAGCACTGGGCCTCGGACGCGGCTGCGGGCGCCGCACTCGGATTGTCGACCGCGCGTTTCGTGATGAATCGGCGCGAAGTCACCTCGGACCAGACGGTCTTTGCAATCGCGCCGGGCGAGCGGGGTGGGGTCATGCTCACTTTCCAGGTGCCGTTGCACTGAAGGCCGACGGGCGCGAAGCATGCCGATCCAGCTCCTGGGCGTTCCGACGGACGTCAATTCCTCGTACCGGCGCGGCGCCGCGACGGCGCCGGCTGCCATCCGGCAGGCGTGGCGTCGCTACGCGGAATTCGGCAACGCCGCGACGGAGAGCGGCCTCGAGATCGGCAGTGAGTTGACGGTCGTCGATCTGGGCGACGTCGCCATCCGCGAGGACGGCTCAGACCATGCTGCGATCTTGGCGGCAGCCGGGCAGGCCGCGCGCGTCGGGCCGCTGCTGGCGGTCGGCGGCGATCATTCGGTCACCTTTCCGCTCGTCGAGGGCCTGGCCGCGGTGCACGGGCCGCTGAACCTGCTGCACTTCGATGCTCACCCGGATCTCTATCACGACTACGAAGGCAACCCGCGCTCGCACGCGAGCCCGTTCGCCAGGATCATGGAACGCGGCCTCGCCAGGAGGCTCGTCCAGGTGGGTGTGCGCACCTGGAACAGGCACAACCGCGAGCAGGCGCAGCGGTTCGGTGTCGAAGTCGTCGAGTGGGCCGACTTCACGCCCGCCGCGGTGCCGATTCCCACGGGTCCGCTGTACGTCACGATCGATCTCGACGCAATCGATCCGGCATTCGCGCCAGGCGTGTCGCATCCCGAGCCGGCCGGCCTGAGCGTGCGCGACATCGTCGCCGTGATTGCCCGCATCCGCACGCACGTCGTCGGCGCCGACGTCGTCGAATTGAACCCGGCGCACGATACCGGCGATGCCACCGCCATCGTGGCAGTGAAGCTGATCAAGGAGCTGATGGGCGCGATGGCGCGCCGCTGAGCGGGCGCTGCCGGCGACTCACGTGCCGCAGAAGGTATTCTGCACGCGCTCGTGCGGCAGGGGTGGCGTGCGGTAAGGATCACGATCCGGTTGCAGGGCGAAGGGTCGGGCCAGCACGGTGTGCAGGGTATGGAACGGTCCGAAGTCTCCGTCCTGCACGGCCGCCGCGATGATCTCCTCGATGCGGTGGTTGCGCGGAATGTAGACCGGGTTCGTCCGCCGCATCGTGGCGATGCCGCTCGCGATACCACCTGGCTCGCGCGCCAACCGCTCGCGCCATCGATGCGTCCAGTCGAGGAAAGCCCCAGGCAGCGCGGTGTCGTCCGTCGCCGCGCCTGCCAGCGCACGAAAGGTGCTGGTGAAATCGGCCGCCTCGGCTTGCATGACCGCGAGCAGGCCCGTCACCAGTGCGCGGTCGCCTCCCTCGTCGACGCAGACGCCGAGGCCGAGCTTGCGACGGAATCCTGCGAGCCAATGCCTGTCGAAGCGAGCGGGTACGCCGTGCAGGGACGCGGTGGCGCGCTCGATTGCCTGGCCTGGATCGGCGTCGATCAGTGGCAGCAGGGTTTCGGCGAGCCGGGCGAGGTTCCACTGCAGGATGTCGGGCTGGTTGCCGTAGGCATACCGTCCGCGGCGGTCGATGAAGCTGTAGACGGTCGCCGGATCGTACTCGTCCATGAACGCGCACGGCCCGAAATCGATCGTCTCGCCGGAGATGGTCATGTTGTCCGTGTTCATCACGCCGTGGATGAAGCCGATCTCCATCCAGCGCGCGATGAGCGAACTCTGCCGCTCGGCGACGGCCTCGAACAGGGCGAAATAGCGGTCTGGGTCGTCGCGGAGCTGCGGGTAGTGGCGCGCGATGGCGTAATCGGCGAGCGCGCGTACGGCGTCCACGTCGCCGCGCGCAGCAAAGAACTCGAATGTGCCGATGCGGACGTGGCTGGCCGCCACGCGGATCAGCACGCCGCCCGGCAGCGGGCCGCCTTCACGCAGCACGGACTCGCCCGTGGTGGCCGCCGACAAAGCGCGGGTCGTCGGCAAACCGAGTGCATGCATCGCTTCGCTCACGAGGTACTCGCGCAGCACGGGTCCGAGTGCCGCGCGGCCATCGCCGCGCCGCGAGAACGGCGTGGGGCCTGCGCCTTTCCACTGCAGGTCGCGGCGCTTTCCCTGCAGGTCGACGACTTCGCCGATCAGCAGCGCCCGGCCGTCGCCGAGTTGCGGGACGAACGAGCCGAACTGGTGACCCGCATAAGCCATCGCGAGCGGCAGTGCACCCTCCGGCACGCTGTTGCCGGCACAGATGGCCGCGAGTGACGCGTCGGACAATTGGCTTCGGTCGACCCCAATCTCGCTTGCCAGGTCGTCGTTGAATGCGATCAACGCAGGTGCCGCGACCGGCGTCGGCGGCACCCGGACGTGGAAGCGCTCCGGCAGCGCCGCGTACGTGTGTGAGAATTCGGCGAACGCGCCGTGAGTCGGGGGCATCGTGCGGTATCAGCCGAAGACCGCGACGGTCTGGTGACTGACCGAGTACGCGTGCCCATCGGCGCCGTACAGCACGGATGTCTGGCTCAGGTACCCCGCCGTACCGGCGCGCACATCCGTGTCGATCAGCACCCAGTCGTGCAGGTCGAGGTACGCCGGATCGCGCAGTACCTCGAGCATCCAGTTCACCGAACTCGCGGTCGTCGGCTCGGTCAGCATCGACAGCACCGGCGTCGGGATCACGTCTGCCAGCGCGAGCAGCGCATCCTCCGAGCCGCACTCCCGATCGCGCAGACGCGCATAGATCAACGACCTCGGCTCCGTGTACCCGGAATACGGCTGCGCGCCTCGCGCGATGCGGACTTCGAAGTGCTGCAGGAACGTGGGCGACAAGGGCGGACCGATGACAGAGCCTCCGGCGTCGGCGGCGGACACGCCGGGTTCCGGGCGCGTCATTTCCTTCACGAACCGTGATTCGCGCGGTCCGCCAAAAATCCCGACGACCGTGCAGGCTACCTTGCCATCGTCGTGCATGAGGTCGCACCGTGCATGGACGGTCGATTTTCCCGTGCGCAGCGTTTCGGCCCTCATCCGGATCGGTGCGCCGCCGAGCAAGGGGCCGACGAAAGTCATCTGCGCACTGCGCAGGGGCATGGCCGCCGCCTGCAATGGCAGCACGGCCCGCATGGCCCGGCCACCCATCGCCATCTGCATGCCGCCGAAGACCGTGCGGCCCTGCAGCCAGTCGGGGGGTACGGTCACTGAAAAACCAGCGCCGGCAGCGGGTTCGATCGAGGCCAGGACCTGTGAGAACCCCGTAGGCATGCGGCGATTCTACCGGACCGCAATGGCGCGCAGGCGATCGCCCCGCGTCGGATCCAGGTCGCCCACGGCGCCGCCGATCCGTATGCTTGGTGTCATTCGCCCGACGGGGCTGACTCCAGCAGAAAACAGCCCAATGAAACAGACAGGATTTTCCCGCGTGAGCCGCCTGTCCCGGGCCCGTAAGACTGCGCTGCGAGGCCCGGTCGCACTGGTCGCGCTCGCGCTGCTGGCCGTCGGCTGCCAGTCCGCCCCGCATGCGACGCCGATCGCGCAGGCGGCGGTCTCATTGCCCGCCTCCGCGCCGATCCTGACCACGCCGCGCAACTGGCCTGACACCCGGAGTCACGCGGATCCGCTCGGCTTCGTCACGCGCAGTTTCGATCTCGACCTCGACGTCGATTTCGAGAAGAGCGAGTTGCGGGGAACCGTAACCCTCGAACTCGACCGCGTCGATCCGGGCAGCGGCGAACTGGTGCTCGACACGCGCGACCTGCAGATCGAGTCGGTCAAGACGGCGCCGGCCGGCAGTGACGATTTCCGCAGGACCCGCTTTGCGCTGGACCGTCGTGACGATGAACTCGGCAGCGCGCTGCGCATTGCCATGCCGCGGGATGCCTTGCGCGTCCGTATAGCGTATGCCACGACGCCGCAGGCCTCCGGCCTGCAATGGCTGCAACCGTCGCAGACGGCGGGCAAGCAGTCCCCGTTCCTGTTCAGCCAGGCCCAGGCGCTGCATGCGCGATCGATGGCGCCGCTGCAGGACACGCCGTGGATCCGCGCGACGTACACCGCCACGCTGCGAGTGCCCGCCGGCATGGTGGCCGTCATGGCGGCCGAAGGCGATGCGGGCAATCGCCGCGGCCAGACGACCTTCCATTTCCGCATGCCGCAGCCGATCCCGTCGTACCTGCTGGCCCTGGCGGTCGGCGATCTCGACTTCCGTGCCATCGGTCCGCGCACCGGGGTGTGGGCCGAGCCGTCGCGAGTCGCCGCCGCCGCGAAGGAATTCGAAGACGTCGAGACGATGCTGACGAAGACCGAAGCGCTCTACGGTCCGTACCGCTGGGGTCGGTACGACGTGCTGATGTTGCCGCCGTCGTTTCCTTATGGCGGCATGGAGAATCCGCGACTCACGTTCATGACGCCCACCGTGATTGCCGGCGACAAATCGCTGGTGGGGGTACTCGCGCACGAACTTGCCCATTCGTGGTCCGGCAACCTCGTGACCAACGCGACCTGGCGTGACGGCTGGCTGAACGAAGGCTTCACCACCTACTTCGAGCGCCGGATCATGGAGACGGTGTACGGCGAGGAGCGCGGACGGCTGGAATGGGGCGTCGGGCAGCAGGACCTGCGCCTGGCGCTCGCCGAACTGAAGCCCGACGAAGCGTGGCAAGGCGTGCTGGCGCCAGACCTGTCGGCGCACAAGGGCGAGGACAGTTCGGCCGTGGCATACGAGAAAGGCGCGCTGTTCCTGTATCAACTGGAACGCCGTTTCGGTCGTCCGCAGCTCGACGCCTTCCTGCAGGGATGGTTCGACCGCCACGCCTTCACCAGCGTCACCACGCCGCAGTTCGTCGCCGAACTGCAGGATGGCCTGATGCGGCAGTACCCGGGCAGGATCGACGCAGCGTTCCTCGCGAGCTGGATCGATGGCACCGGGCTGCCGGCTGACGCCGAGTTCGTGCAGTCCGACACGCTCGCGCGCGTCGAAGCGCAGCGCATGCGCTGGGAGCAGGGTTCGCTCGCGACCGATGCGCTGCAGACCGCGGGCTGGACCGTGCAGGAGTGGCTGCATTTCCTGAACCGGGCGACGCGTCCACAATTCGTTACGCGGCTGCAGGAACTCGACCGGCGTTTCCAGTTGACCGCATCCCCGAATGCCGAGATCGCACACTCGTGGTTCCGGTTGGCGCTGGCCAGCGGCTACCCGGGAATCGAGCCTGCGCTGGAAGGTTACCTGGCAGGCATCGGACGCCTGAAACTCATCGAGCCCTTGTACGAAGACCTGCTGCAGACGCCGCAGGGCGCGATGTTCGCGCGGCGCGTCTACGCACAGGCCCGGCCGGGGTACCACGCCATCGCGCAGCGTCGGCTCGACCGCCTCATGCAGGAGTCGCCCTGACGACCTGCACGACGAGCCCTTCGCCGAAAGCCCAGCCGAGCAACCGGCCCAGCGTTGCGGCGTCCGTCGCGGCATTCTCGCTGGCGGCTGCCAACGACATTCCCGCGCACAGGTGCCGCAACAGTCGATGATCGGGTTCGTCGAGCCTGTAGACTGCCACGCGTTCCGCGACGCAGGCGACCACGCAATGCTCGGCACCCGTATCGAGGTCAACAGGGGAGGGCGCCTCTTCGTGCTGGTTGGATTGCCACACGCTCCAGATCGGATACGGTGAAGCCACCAGCTGCAATGAAGGCTGCAGCATCAGCACCAGGTGCGGCAGCACGTCCGCATCGAAGCGGCGGAGCGACTCCAGGCCGACCGGATCGTGCCGCGCCGCGGCGACGGACGCCTCGCAGGCCCATTCGAGCCGTGCGAGGTCGGCGAGCCATTCGTAGCCCGTGCCCGCCATGCGGCTGGCGAGCCATGCCGGGAATGCCGCGCCGATCCAGTGCAGGTCACCGCGTTGCGACGGATGCTGAACTCGGTAGTCGCGCGCGAGCTGGCGGAAGAAATCGGCGCCGACCCGCCGCTGCGTCACCGGGTAGGTGCGCTCGAGCGCGGTCAGGAAGAACTGCCACGCGTTGTTGCGGTAGACGTCGATCTGCTCGCCGAAGCGCGTGACCTCGTCGCTGCCTGCGAGCAGCTGCAAGTCCGCATCGTCGGCAGTCACCGAACGCACCGTGCGGCCGAAGGCTGCCTGCAGTGCCTTCAGGTCCGCAGCGGAATCACGCGGCCGCTGCACTGCACCGCTCCAGTCGCTGATCGGCGCGGGTCGCTTCCGCCAGCAGCGTTGCGAGCGGCGGCACGTCGTTGTCCCATTCGATCAGGGTCGGTACCGCGCCGAAACGTCGCAACACGTCTTCGTACAGGGCCCACACGCCGTCACAGACGGCGCTGCCGTGGTCGTCGATCAGCAACTCGCGCGATCCGACCCGGCGTCGAGCGTGGCCGGCAAGGTGAATTTCCCGGATGGCGTGCCGCGGCAGCGCCCCGAAGAACGCATCGAGGTCGAGGCCCAGGTTCGATGCGTTGACGTATGCATTGTTCACATCGAGCAGGAGACCGCAGCCGCTGCGCTCCACGACGGCCGCGAGGAATTCACCCTCGCTCAGCTGCGAGGAAGCGAAGGTCACGTACGCGCTCAGGTTCTCGATCAGGATCTGGCGGCCGAGGAAATCCTGCACCTCACGCACGCGCGCCGCGAGGTGCTCCACGGCTTCCTCGGTGTACGGCAGCGGCAGCAGGTCGTTGAAGTGCTCGCCGTCGACGTGGCCCCAGCACGCGTGTTCGCTGACCAGGCCCGGTTCAAAACGACGCACGGCGTCGCGCACGCATTCGAGGTGACGACGGTCGATGGGGTCGGCCGAGCCGAGCCCCAGCCCGACGCCGTGCAGGCTCAGTGGATACCTGGAGCGCGCTCTTTCCAGGGCGCGGACGGCAGGGCCGCCGGCGTGAAAGTAGTTCTCGGTGTGGGCCTCGAGCCAGGCCGGCAGGGATGCCGTGCTCAGGATCGCCTCGTGGTGCTGCGAGCGGAGGCCGATCCCGGCTCGCACCGGGATCGGTCCGTGGACAGGCGCTGGCAGTGGACCGCCTGTCACGATCGATCACATCGGCTTCTTGTCGTCGCCGCCGACCTTGCCACCGGCCTTTTCGCACTCGGCCTGCGGCATCTTCTTCCACTCGGCGGGATCGTTGTCCGTCTTGGCGGCTCCGGCGCAGCTGTGGCTTGCCGTCGCGCAGTCGTTCTTGCCGGCCTTGGCTACGCCGTAGCATTTCACCATGTCTTCCTTCGCTTCGTGGTGATCGGCATTGGCGACACCCACCGCGAGCAGGCTGCCGATGGCAGCGGCAATCGTCACGTGCTTGATGTTCATGTTGGTCGAATTCCTCTTGCGTCGTTGGTTTACCCTGCGGGACCCGCAGGCTGCGCTTCTGACCGCGGTGGCCGCCGCAAGTTGCAGCAGGCCGGGTCGGGCGCTGCGCATGATTATGAACAGCGGCCGTCGCGCGCGCGAGCGGATTGGCTTGGCGGTCGGGCGGTGGCAGCATGGCCAGTCCGTCCCCGACGAGCCGGATACAGACATGGGCCTGAAAGACTGGATCACGCGATACCTGCCGGGCGGCGCGGGCAGCCCGGGGGCGAGATCGGCGGAGGCGGGACCGAACCTTGCGGTGGCGGCACTCCTGGTGGAGGTACTGCGTGCGGATTACGACGTTGCCCCGGCCGAATGCCAGCAGGTCATGGCCTCGGTTGCGGCGCTGCTTGGGCTGGGGCCCGAGGATACCCAGGCGCTGGTCGCCGAGGCCGAGCGTCACATCGACCAGTCACACGACTTATACCAGTTTACGTCGCAGATCAACCGTGCGTTCTCCGAGGCGGAAAAGGTTCGGCTGCTCGAAGCGTTGTGGCGTGTCGCGGATGCCGACCTGACGGTGCACAAGTACGAGGAGCACCTCATTCGTCGCGTCGCAGATCTGCTGCACCTGCCGCATTCCAGCTTCATCGCGGCCAAGCTCCGGGTTACCGGCGCGACGAACCGCAACTGACGCCTGGCGCGAGCCAAAGCATTTTTCGCACATCGGCTTGCGGCCGGACCCGGCGGTCGGGTACGGTCGTGGCTGGAACCATCTACCGTTGCCCATGAAGCAGCTCTCTACTTCTCCCCTGCGCAAGATCGTCGTCCTGAACCCCAAGGGCGGGTCGGGCAAGACGACTGTCGCCACCAACCTGGCCGCGTATTACGCATGGTCGGGGCGGTCCGTTGCGCTGATGGATCACGATGCCCAGGGCTCGAGCATGCGCTGGCTGCGGCAGCGTCCGGTGGACCTGCCGGCCATCTACGGCATCGCGGCCTTTGAACAGAAGCTTGGCGTCACGCGAGCGTTTGCCCTGCGCACGCCCCCGGGCACCGAGAGGCTGATCGTCGACACGCCCGCGGCAGTCACGCCCTTCCAGTTGCCCGGGCTCACCCAGGACGCCCACTCCATCATCGTCCCGGTGCTGCCTTCGGATATCGACATCCACGCGGCATCGCGCGCAATTGCCGACCTGCTGCTGGCCGGTCGCGTGCATCGGTCCGAGCGGCGGCTCGTCATCGTGGCCAACCGGGCGCGGCGCTATACCAAGGCGTTCTCGACGCTGATGCGATTCCTGGAAAGCCTGCGCATACCCGTCGCCGCGGTGTTGCGGGACTCGCAGGCATACGTTCGGTCAGCCGAATGCGGGATGGGCATCCACGAGATGAAGGGTGCCCTGCTGCAGGAAGACCTCGATACCTGGAAGCCGTTGGTCGACTGGCTCGAGCATCGCTCAGCCGGCACACCCGCGGGCGAGGACGTCAGCCTGGCGCCGCCCCCGGCCGTCGAACTGGGCGAGGGCGCGCGCGGCTGATTACTTGCCGGCTGGCTTGTTCGAGACCTTGTCCGCGCCCTTCGCGAACAGCGAGGCTTCATCCGCGACCGAGAACGCAACCAGGTTGGGCTTGCCGTCATCGTCGTTCGCGCTGCTCACGACGGCGATGATCGGCGCGTCCTTCAGCCACAGCATGTAGGTGTACCTGGACTGGATCGCGCCTTCGTCGCGTTTCACCGCGTCGAAGTCGCCGAACATCGTGCGGGAGCGATTCACGACGGCCAGCAGCGAGGGCAGGCTGGGTTCGAGACGAGCGGTGGCGGCACCGAGTGTCTTGTCGCCGCCCATCAGGAAACAAAGTTCCCTGGTCTGATGCTGCGCGGGCAGCTTGAGCAGTACCTGTCTGCTCGGGGCGCAGTAACGGTCGGTCCCCACCAGTTCGTCTTTGTCCCACTTGCCGCCCGGGTACTTGGCCTGGATGGCCGACTTGTCGGCGCTCCACGACAGGCCGAAGGCGCCACCGCGGAACTGGTCCGCGACGTTGCCGGCGGAGGCTGCACCGGTGCAGGCAAGGAGCGTGAGTCCGGTGATCAGGGG
This sequence comes from Gammaproteobacteria bacterium, assembly GCA_029865465.1. Classification (GTDB taxonomy): domain Bacteria; phylum Pseudomonadota; class Gammaproteobacteria; order Steroidobacterales; family Steroidobacteraceae; genus RPQJ01. The sequence goes on along the minus strand of JAOUGW010000011.1, from coordinate 15,326 downwards.
CAGGAAGCTGCTGCGGGTCATGCGCTCGACTCCACGAAGGAAAGTGGCTGTTCCAGCGCGAGGATAGGACCGTCCAGGCTGCCCTCGCCCGGCACGCAACGAAAGCAAGACACGCCTCTCAGGGCCTGCCTCGTTGGCTTGACATAATAACTCACGAGGGGTCGGCGTTGCCGCGCGCCTGCGCAACATCGATCAGCAACAGATCGTCGGGGGTGTCGAGGTCGATGCCGGCATTGCTCATGGGAACCCGGACGACGCGTTCTATGTTGCGTCTCAATACGCTGCGCGCATCGCGTTCGCCACGCAACGACAGCAGGTCGGCGTAGGCCCAGCGCGGAAAGATCGCGGGGAGCCCAGGTGCGCCGTGGTACAGCGCGGCCGCGATCAGGATCGGGTGACGCTTCCAGCTGGCGTGCAGCCGGCGCAGGTCGTCTGCGGTGACCGCCACCTGGTCCGCCAGCATCAGCAGCAGGGCTCCCGAACCAGGCGGCGCAGAATTCACAGCGACGCGAATCGAACTCGCGATACCTTCCTCCCAACCCCGATTCAGCGCGATCGAGATCGCGCGCTGCCGCAGCGCGGGCGCGACTTCCTTTGCATGTGCCCCGATCACGACGGTGACGGATTGCCCGGCGACGAATGCCGCGCTCGCGGCCAGTTCGTGCAGCACGGGCTCGCCCCGCAGCCGGACGAGCGGCTTGATGCCGCCGAAGCGGGTTCCGGGCCCGGCAGCAAGGATCGCCGCGTGCAGTTCGGAGTCCTGATCGTCCATGGCCCTTAGTTTGCCTGCCGCGCTGCAAGAAGATAGAGTTTCAGGGTTCGAATCAACGAATTTTCCCGTGAGCTGCCGCTGTCAGCCCACCGCGTGGAGCGGCAGGGCGGGAGGCGCGGCGGGCGACCGAAAAAGCGAGTCCGAAGCGTGCAAGCCTGGAAAGTCCATAAGTTCGGCGGATCGAGCGTCGCCGACGCCGCATGCATGGTGCGCGTGGCGAAAATCATCGAGAACGATCCGGCGCCGCGCAAGGCGGTGGTGCTTTCGGCCTGCCGGGGCGTGACCGATGCCCTGCTCACGCTGATCGGCCTCGCCGAGCAGGATTCGCCCGCGCTCGACGACCGGCTGCAGGAGTTGCGCCAGCGCCACATCGGCATCGCGCGCGAGTTGCTGGCAGGCGTCTTGTGCGACGAGTACATCGCCGCTCTCGACGTCGATTGCCGCGACATCGCGGGTATCCTGCAGACGGTCCGCCTGGTGCGTAACGCATCGGCCACGATGCGCGACCTGATCGCGGGCTATGGCGAGATCTGGTCGACGCGCCTGTTCGAGCGCCTGCTGCGCCGCCGCGCGGCCGGTCACGTGCAGTGGCTCGACGCCCGCAAAGCGCTGCTGGTGGAGTGGGGTCCGATGGGGCCCGGCGTGCGCTGGGATCAGTCCCGGACGCAGATGGCCGCGCTGGTGCCGCCCGAGTTCGTGGGCACGCTGGTCGTTACCGGCTTCATCGCCACCGATACCCATGGCCTGCAGACGACGCTGGGCCGCAATGGCAGCGACTACTCGGCGTCGATCTTCGGCTCGCTGCTCGACGCCGCCGAGATCGTGATCTGGACCGACGTCGACGGCGTCCTGAGTGCCGACCCGCGCCTCGTGCCCGAGGCACAGGTGATCGACACTCTCTCCTACAACGAGGCGATGGAACTCGCGTACTTCGGCGCCAAGGTCATCCATCCGTCGACGATGGCGCCCGCGGTCCAGAAGCGCATCCCGATCTGGATCAAGAACACGTTCGCGGCCGACACGCCCGGTACCCTGATTCACGACCACTCCGATCCCGATCCGCTGGTGAAGGGCATCACGACGATCGATCGCATCGCACTCGTGAACCTCGAAGGCGCCGGCATGATCGGCGTGCCCGGCACGGCGCACCGCCTGTTCGGTGCTTTGCGCGAGGAGGGCATTTCGGTCATCCTCATTTCGCAGGGCAGCTCCGAGCATTCGATCTGCTTTGCGGTGCCGGAGCTCGAGGCCGAGCGAGCCGAGCGCGTGGTGCGTCGTGCGTTCGATCCTGAGCTGCGGGAAGGGCAGATCCACAGCATCGAGGTCAACGGCGGCTGCAGCATCCTCGCCGTGGTGGGCGACGGCATGGCCGGCGCGCACGGTGTGGCTGCCAAGGTCTTCACGGCACTGGGACTGGCCGGTGTCAACGTCCGGGCCATCGCCCAGGGCGCATCCGAGCGCAACATATCCGTCGTGATCGACGGCCGCGGCAGTGCGCGGGCCCTGCGCGCGGTGCATTCCGCGTTCTATCTCTCGGCCCACACCGTTTCGATCGGCCTGATCGGCCCGGGACTCGTCGGCGGCGCGCTGCTCGAGCAGATCGCGAGCCAGATGCAGCGCCTGGCGCGCGACTTCAAGCTCGACCTGCGGGTGCGTGCCATCGCGGGCTCAAGGACGATGCGGCTCGCTGCCGGCGCGATCGACCTCGCGCGCTGGCGCGACGAATACAAGGCAGGCGGCGACCCGCTCGACCTCGACCAGTTCGCGGACCACGTGCATGCCGATCATTTTCCGCATGCGGTGATCATCGACTGCACGGCCAGCGCCGAGGTAGCGAAGCACTACCCGCATTGGCTGTCGGAAGGCATCCACGTCGTCACGCCGAACAAGAAGGCGAACAGCGCGCCTTTCGCGGACTACCAGCGCGTCAAGGACGCGCGGCGCACGGCCGGCTCGCATTATCTCTACGAAGCAACCGTCGGCGCAGGCTTGCCCGTGATCCAGACGCTGCGCGACCTGCGTGAGACGGGCGATGAAATCCGCCGCATCGAAGGCATGTTCTCCGGCACGCTGGCCTATCTGTTCAACACCTGGGACGGCTCGCAGCCGTTTTCGGAGGTCGTGCAGCAAGCGAAGTCGCTGGGCTACACCGAACCGGACCCGCGCGATGACCTGTCGGGCATGGACGTGGCACGCAAGCTGATCATCCTGGCGCGCGAGATGGGCCTGCGCACGGAAATGGCCGAAGTGAAGGTGGAGAGCCTCGTGCCGGCGGCGCTCAACGAATGCGGCATCGACTCGTTTCTCGAGCGACTGCCGCAATTCGACCAGGCCATGCTCGAGCGCCTGCGCGCGGCCGCCGCGCGCGGACAGGTGCTGCGCTATGTCGGGTCGGTCGACGCGCAAGGACGGGCCGAGGTCGGGCTCGTCGAACTGCCGCAGTCGCACCCGTTCGCCAACATCGCGCTCACGGACAACATCGTCCGTTTCGAGACTGCGCGTTACGACAGGAATCCGCTCATCGTGCAGGGTCCCGGGGCCGGCCCAGCCGTAACGGCGGCCGGCGTCTTCGCCGACCTGCTGCGCGTCTGCGCCTACCTTGGCGCGAAGTTGTGACCGGCGATTCCACTCGCAAGTCTGCGACCGCGTTTGCGCCGGCGAGTGTCGGCAACGTCGCGGTCGGCTTCGACATTCTCGGCCACACCGTGGCTGCTCTCGGCGACAAGGTGCGGGCGACGCGCCGGGCCGAGCGCGGTGTCGCGATCCGCTCCATCACCGGCACGGTCGCAGACCTGCCGCTTGCCGCGGAAAAAAACACGGCCGGCATGGCCGTGCTCGCGATGTGTCGCGAGCTGAGCCTGCCGTACGGCTTCGATCTCGACATCGAGAAGGGAATCCCGCTCGGTTCCGGCCTCGGCGGTTCGGCGGCTTCGGCCGTCGCCGGCATCGTGGCCGCGACTGCGCTGGTCGACGAGCGACTCGATCGCACGGAGCTGCTCAAGTTCGCCATGCAGGGCGAGGCGGTCGCGAGTGGTTCGGTCCACGTCGATAACATCGCGCCGTCGCTGTACGGCGGGCTCGTGCTCACGGTCGGCATCGACAACCCGTTCGTGAAGCAGATCCCGGTGCCGGACACGATCCGCTGCGTGCTGGTTCATCCGCACATGGTGCTCCCGACGCGCGAGGCGCGTGCCATCCTGAGCAAGTCCGTGCCGTTGTCGGACGTGATCTGGCAGCAGGCCAACCTGGCGGGTTTTCTCGCGGGCTGCTTCACCAACGACATCGCGCTGATTCGCGAGTCGCTGCTAGACGTCGTGATCGAACCGCAGCGGCAGGTGTTGATTCCGGGGTTCGTCGAAGTGAAGCGGGCGGCGCTCGCAGCCGGCGCGCTGGGCGGGTCCATCTCAGGCGCGGGTCCGACGGTGTTCGCGTGGGTCGATGCGGCTGACGCGGAGAAAGTTCGCGTCGGGATGGTCGAGGCTTTCGCGCGTCACGGCCTCGACAGCGACAGCTGGGTATCGACGATCGATCGCGCGGGCGCACGCGTAGTGGGCGACTGAGCATGCAGTTCCAGAGCACGCGGAACCCGCAGCACCGTGTGGGACTGAGCGACGCGATCGCGCGCGGGCTGGCGCCCGACGGCGGCCTCTATGTCCCGACCGAACTGCCGGGCATCGATCGCAAGGCGTTCGACAGCGCCCGTACGCTTCCGGAAGTGGCGGAAGTCCTGCTGCGGCCTTTCGCGGCAGGCGACGGGATCGCGGCCCAGGTGCCGGCCATCGTCCGCGACGCTTTCAACTTCCCAGTGCCGGTCGTGGAAGTCGGCGGGGCGACGGGACCGCTCTCCGTGCTGGAACTGTTCCATGGCCCGACCGCGGCATTCAAGGATTTCGGGGCGCGGTTTCTCGCCGCTGCGCTCGAGCGCATTCCCCGCAACGATCCGCGTCGGCTGACGATCCTGGTCGCGACCTCCGGTGACACCGGTGGCGCTGTCGCCGCGGCGTTCTATCAGCGTCCCTGGGTCGACGTCGTCGTGCTCTATCCGAAGGGCCTCGTCTCGGCCCGCCAGGAAAAGCAGCTCGCCTGCTGGGGCAGGAACGTGCGCACGCTGGCGGTTGCCGGCACCTTCGATGACTGCCAGCGCATGGTGAAGGAAGCCTTTGTCGACCCGGCACTGGGTCGTGACCTGCTGCTGTCCTCCGCGAACAGCATCAACGTCGGCCGGCTGCTGCCGCAGATGACGTACTACGCGCATTCGAGCCTCGAACTGTTCCGCCGCGACGGCCGCGCGCCCAACTACATCGTGCCCTCGGGCAACCTCGGCAATGTGGCCGCCTGTCTATGGGCCCGCAAGGCGGGGCTCCCCATCGGCGAAGTGATGCTGGCCACCAACGCCAACCTGACCGTGCCGGACTACCTGCGCACGGGCGAGTGGCAGCCGCGGCCGAGCGTCGCTACCCTTGCGTCCGCCATGGACGTGGGCAACCCGAGTAACATGGAACGACTGCGCTGGCTGTTCCCCGACCTGCATGATCTGCGCGTCGCGTTCTCCGCGCACGCCGTGAGCGATGACGAAATCCGCGTCTCGATCCGGCGCGACTACGCAGCGTACGGGCAGACGTGGTGTCCGCACACCGCGACAGCGGCGCACTTGTACCGGCAGCTGCCGCCAGAGCGGCGCAAGGAGCGCTGGGTGCTGGTCGGCACCGCGCATCCCGCCAAGTTCAACGACGTCGTCGAGCCGCTGATCGGCGCGCAAGTGCCGGTGCCGCCGGCGCTCGCGGACCTGTTGTCGCTGCCGTCCCTGCAGCAGGACGTGATGCCTCGCCTCGATGACCTGCGCAAAGTGCTCAAGGGGAACCCGGCTTGAAGACGATTCTTGGATTGCCGCTCTGGTTGTGGGTCATCTTCGCGCTGGCGTTGATCGGCGTCGCGGCTTATTTCATCCGCGAGAAGGTACGCCAGGTGCGCGCGCGTCGGGCAATCGACAACGTGATCTCGTCCGTCGCGTACGACGAGTTGCGCCACGTGCTGCTGCCGACGGGCACGGGCGACCAGATCCACGTCAACTGCCTGCTGCTCACGCAGAAGGGGTTGCTGGTCATCGACCTGTTTGACGCGCACGGCATGATCTTTGCGGGCGAGAAGATGGAACAATGGTCCATCTTCGGTCCCAAGCGGCATTACATGATCACCAATCCGTTGCCGATGTTGTACGACCGGGTGGCCGTGGTCCGGCAGTTCGCAGGGGACGACGTGCCGGTCGAAGGTCGCATCGTCTTCTCGATGCGGGGCGAATTCCCCAAGGGCCGGCCCGAGACAGTGATCCGGCTCGACGAGTTGCAGGACCAGTTCCCCGCGGTCGAACGCGCGGCAGGCGGGGCAGCGGCCGCCTTCGCGGACGTGTGGGGGCGCATCAAGCAGGCGTCGCAGCCGAATCCGCTCGTGAGCTGAGCTCCCAGCCCTGCCGGGCTGCCTGTACCCATTCCTGCGGTGAACCCGCTAGACTCCGTCGAGATTGCACAATGGGGGAGTCGGAGCATGACGGCGAAGGGCGGAGACCGGGAACAGGCGCGCTGATGGGTGCGACGGCATTGCTGCGCGACAGCGACAACCTGCGTGGCTTCGACGAAGACGCCTGGGACGATCTCCTCAACTACATCGAGGAGCGCCGGGTCATTCCCATCGTCGGGCCGGACCTCCTGCGCGTCGATACCGACCAGGGGCCACTGTTGTTGTACGAATGGCTGGCCGAAAAGCTGGCCGTCAAGCTGTCGGTCGATCCCACCCGGCTGCCGCAGCCGCTCACGCTCAACGACGTCGTCTGCAGCTACCTCGGCCAGCGCGGCCGCCGCGAAGAGGCCTACACGCGCCTGCGTTCGATCATGCGCGAGGTGCAGATCGCGCCGCCGATGGCGCTGCGGCAGCTGGCGCAGATCACCGACTTCGACCTGTTCATCACGACCACGTTCGACCCGTTGCTCGAGCAGGCCGTGAACCTCGAGCGATTCGGGGGCCAGCCGCATGCGGAAGTGATCGCGTACGCCCCGAATCGCGTGTCCGACCTGCCGGCCGAACGCAGCCAGCTGCAGCGCCCGGTCGTCTATCACATGCTCGGCAAGCTCTCGGCCTCACCCACGTATGTCGTCTCCGACGAGGACATGCTGGAGTTCATCTGCGCGCTGCAGTCCGAGCACCTGACGCCCGAGAAGCTGTTCCACGAACTCGAGCACAGCCACCTGCTGCTGATCGGCAGCGACTTCTCCAACTGGCTGGCGCGCCTGTTCCTGCGCATGGCCAAGCGCAAGCGGCTGTCCGATCCGCGCGACTTCGGCGAGATCCTGGCGGACGACCACACCTCGAAGGACGAGCGGCTGCTCGCCTTCCTGCAGCAGGTGAGCGTGCGCACCCGCGTGTTCAGCGGCGCCGAGTCGTTCGTGGCCGAGCTGCACCAGCGCTGGCTGCAACGGCAGCAGCCGGCGGCTGCGGCGTCGAGCCTGGGGCTGGCGCCGCAACGGTTCCTGCCGCCCGCGCGCGAGATGCCGGAGAACGCGATCTTCATCAGCTACGCGCGCGAAGACCTGGCTGCCGTGCAGCGGCTGAAGGCGGCGCTGGACGCGGCGGGCCTCGTCACCTGGTTCGACTTCGATCGCCTCGAAGGCGGCGACGACTACGACCACAAGATCCGCGCCAACATCGGGCGCTGCAGCTTCTTCCTGCCCGTGATTTCGGGCTCGACGCAGCGCCGGCTCGAAGCGTATTTCCGCCGCGAATGGAGCTACGCGGTGGACCGCTCGCGCAACATCGCGGAAGGTGCCGTGTTCATCCTGCCTGTCTGCATCGACGACACGACGGAGGCCGACGCGCTGGTCCCCGAGAAGTTCAAGGCGGTGCACATCTCGCGGCTGCCCGGCGGCGAGCCGTCGCCGGAGTTCATCCGCAGGTTGCAGGAACTCTCGAGCGGTCCTCGTGCATGACGACCGTGCAGCCGGATATCGCCACCGAGACCACGATCGATCCCGAGAACCCGTGGCTGGGTCTTTCGAGCTTCTCGGAAGAAACGCGGGCCTACTTTCACGGCCGCGACGAAGAGGCGGCGGAACTGGCGCGGCGGGTGCAGCGCAAGCTGCTCACGGTGCTGTTCGGCCAGTCGGGCCTCGGCAAGACGTCGCTGCTGCGCGCGGGCCTGGTGCCGCGCCTGCGCGGATCGGGATTCTGTCCGGTCTACGTCCGCATCGACTATGCGCCGGAATCGCCTCCTCCGGCCGAGCAGATCAAGCAGGCCATCTTCAAGGTGACGGCCGAGGCCGGGCACTGGACGCGTGCGGGATCGGCGGTCGAAGGCGAGTCCCTCTGGGAGTTCCTGCACCACCGCGGCGACCTGCTGCGCGACGCGAATGGCCAGACGCTGCTGCCGCTGCTGATCTTCGACCAGTTCGAGGAGATCTTCACGCTGGCGCAGGCCGACGACGCGGGCCGGCAGCGTGCGAAGCGCTTCCTCGATGAGCTGGCGGACCTGGTCGAGAACCGTCCGCCCGCGGACCTCGAGCGCCGCCTCGAGGAAGACGAAGCCAACGCCGACGATTTCGATTTCGCACGTGCCGATTACCGCATCCTGATCTCCCTGCGCGAGGACTACCTCGCGCACCTCGAGGGCGTGAAGGGCGCGATGCCCTCGATCACGCAGAATCGCATGCGGCTCGCCCGCATGACCGGCGAGCAGGCCTTGAGCGCGGTCATCAAGCCGGGCGGCAAGCTGGTCTCGCAGGAGGTCGCGGAATCGATCGTGCGCTTCGTGGCGGGGGGTTCGGAGCTGCCGAATGCCGAAGTCGAACCGTCGCTGCTGAGCCTGATCTGCCGGGAACTCAACACGGTCCGGCTGGCGCAGGGCAGGGCAGAGATATCCGCGGACCTGCTGGCCGGCTCGCGCGACACGATCCTGACGGAGTTCTACGAGCGCGCGCTGGCGGACCAGCCGGCTGGCGTGCGGCGCGTCATCGAGGACGAGCTGCTGACCGAATCCGGCTATCGCGAGAGCCTCGCCGAGGAGCGTGTGGCCAAGGCGCTGGCGGCGGCTGGTGCCGAGCCCGATGCGCTGGCCAAGCTCGTCGACCGCCGGCTGCTGCGCATCGAGGAACGCCTCGACATGCGCCGCGTCGAGCTGACGCACGATGTCCTGTGCGGCGTGGTGCGTTCAAGCCGCAATCTACGGCAAGAGCGCGAGGCGCGGGACGAGGCTGAACGGCAACTGGCCGAGCAGCACGAGCGGGCGGCGGAGACCCGGCGCACGCTGCACAAGACGCGCCGCTTCGCCATGATCGCCGCAGGCTTGATGCTGGTCGCGCTGGTCAGCGCGGTATTCGGCTGGATCAACTGGAACCGTGCCAAGGCTGCCGATCAACAGGCGCAGAAGGCGCGTGCCGACGCCGAAAAGCTGGTCGGCTTCCTGATCGAGGACTTCTACGCCGAACTCGAGCCCACCGGCCGGCTCGAGACCATGGGCAAGCTCGCGCACATGGCGGTGAGCTATTACGACGGCCTGCCGCAGGAGCTGCTGACGCCGCAGACGCAGGTCTATCGCGGCATGGCGCTGATCCGCGAGGCCGGTGCGCTGCTCGCGCGCGGCGATTTCACGACCGGCAATCCGAAGCTCGACGAGGCGTGGGCCATCTTCGACAGGCTTCGCGCCGGCGGTGACAAGAGCGAGCAGGTCGCGGTCGGCCTTGCGCTGTCCAAGTTCACGCGATTTTCGAGCTGGGGCGTGAGTGGTGCGCCCGGATCGAAGCCGGAGGATCTGCAGGAAGCTGTCGACTTGCTGCGTCCGTGGGCGAAAGCTCCGAGGGCGTCGGCCCAGACCCGGATGCTGTACGCGGACACGCTCAATTACCTGAGCCACACCCAGTCGCTGGACCAGCGCATCGCAACCTGCGAGGAAGCGCGCGCGATACTGCTTGACGTCGGAGCCCGCGACCTCTCGGACCTGCGCGCGGCGTCAATCTATGCCGACACCAGCGACTCGCAGGCCCGGCATTCATTGCTGCTCGGCCAGGTGGCCGAGGCCGAGCAGCTCGAACTCGAGGTCTACGGGATCGCGGAGAAGGTGCTGGCACAGCGGCCCGGCGACCTGCGTTCGATGGCGAATCGAGCGCTCGCTGCAGATTTTCTCGGTCGTCTTGCGATCCGACGGCATGACTACGTGGCTGCAACCGACTACGCGGCCAGGTCTGCCGTGGCGGGCGAGAACTACGTGCGTTTCAATCCGTCCGATCTCAATTCGTGGGTCTACTGGGTTCGTGGCAAGGATCAGGTCGCAGCGGTGCTACTGGAGCAGGGACGCATCGGTGCCGCGCTCGACGGCTCTCGCGCAACGGTGGCTCTTGACCGGGACGCGCGCAGGCCGGCCAGTCTGGCGCCGTTGCTCTGGAACAACTGGGTCGGTCTGACTGGACTTGAGGCCCGGGCGGGTGATTTGACAGCCGCCGAGAAGTCTCTCGAGGCGAGCGAGGCGGCGATCAAGGCCACAGCGGCCCTGGAGGCGGCTGGCAGCCAGCGGCGCGTCCTCTTCGACCTGGTGATTACCAGCGTGCAGTCCCGCCTGGACCTGGTCAAGGGGAGCAATCAAGCCGCCTTCGACCTGGCGATGCAGACCGCCGGTCAATTGCGCAAGATCGATCTCGCGACATTGGAATCCGGTGGCAGCATTCGGGACGCCACGACCTTCCGTAACAACGTATTGCGCAACACGCTGATCACGGCCTCACTGGCCGCAATCCGCACCGGTCGCTACGGCGAAGCGGAAGCGGCGGCGCGTGAGCGCTTCGAGCTGCCCCCGAATCCGTACTCCGAACTCGACCCCCAGGATGAAAAATCGCGGGCGCAGGTCACGCTGGCGCATGCAATCGCGCTGCAGGGCAGGGTGGATGAAGCTCGCCAGATCACGGAGACCGAGATTGCGCGCTATCGGGACGAACTGAAAGGCGGCGCCAGCGGGCTGTCATTCACCAGGGACTTTGCGTACGCGCTCTATGTCGACGCCCTGGCGCGCCCGGTGGGCGATCCCCGCCGTGCGGCGGAACTCGTGGAGGCGATCAAGCAACTGGACTCGCTCTCCGTCGAGGCGAATCAGTTGCTCGACATCCGCGAGGTGCGTGGCTGGATAGCCTCGGCTCGCAGCGCCGCGGCATGATCCGCCAGCACCTGCGAGATGCAGCCAGTGACTTTCCTGGCCGTGTCGAGGTGCAGGAACTCGTTAGGCCCGTGCGCGTTCGAGTTCGGGCCGAGCACGCCCGTGATCAGGAACTGCGTGCCGGGGAACTTCTCGCCGAGCATGCCCATGAACGGGATGCTGCCGCCCGTGCCCATGTACATCGAGTCCTTGCCGAAGAAGGCGCGTGACGCGCGTTGCATCGATTCTTCGAGCCATGGCGCGAATGACGGGGCGTTCCAGCCTGCCATGGCGGACTCGACGTTGAAGCTGACCCTGGCGCCGTAGGGCGGATCCTGCTCGAGCGCGCGCTTGAGTGCGGCGGACGCGACCTTCGGGTCCATCGTCGGTGTGAGCCGGAACGACAGCTTGAGGCTCGTGTAGGGCCGCAGGACGTTGCCGGCGCTGCGGAACGGCGGGATGCCTTCGGCGCCGGTCACGCTCAGCGTGGGCCGCCACGTGCTGTTGAGCAGCAGTTCCAGCGGGTCGTTCGACATCGGCTGCATGCCGGGTACGAACGGAATGCGACCCGCGACGATCGGACCCAGTATGGTCGCGGCGGCCTCGGCCTGCACGCGACGATCGGCCGGGATCGGCGTGTTCAGTTCATCGACGAGGATGGCGCCGGAGTGCATGTCCTCGACGCGCGCGAGCAGTGCGCGCAGCACGCGCATGCTCGACGGCACGATGCCGCTGGCCATGCCGGAATGCACGCCTTCGGTCAGGACGTCCGCGCGCAGCGTGCCGATCAGGTTGCCGCGCAGCGACGTGGTGCACCACAGCTGCTCGTAGTTGCCGCACTCGGCGTCGAGGCAGACGACCAGGCTCGGCGTGCCCAGGCGCGTGCCGAGCGCATCGATGTGGGCGGGCAGATCGGGGCTGCCGCTTTCTTCGCTCGCTTCGATCAGGACGACGCAGCGGGCGTGTGGAATCTCCTGCTCGCGCAGCGCGCGGATCGCGGCGATGGAGGAGAAAAGCGCGTAGCCGTCGTCGGCACCGCCGCGGCCGTACAGCTTCCCGTCGCGGATCACCGGCGTCCACGGGTCGAGACCGGCAGACCAGCCGGTGAACTCCGGTTGCTTGTCCAGGTGCCCGTACATCAGGACGCAGTCGTCCACGTCACCGGGGACGTCGACCATCAGCACCGGCGTGCGGCCCTGCAGCCTCAGCACGTCGATCCTGGAGCCGTCGGGCGCGTGCGCCGTAGCCCAGCGCGCCATCAACTGCACGGCAGCTTCCATGTGGCCGTGCGCTTCCCAGTCCGGGTCGAACAGCGGGGACTTGTTCGGAATGCGCACGTAGTCGATCAGCTGCGGCAGGATCGAGTCCGACCAGGCTGCGTCGATATAGCTTCTGGCTTTGGAAATGTTCATTAAATTCAACTTATTGCGAACCAAACCTAGGATGCACGTAAGGACGCCGCAGTGGCCTTCCCGAACCCGAAGAACTCTAGCGCATTGCGGGTCGTCGCTGCGGCTACGGTCGGAAAGTCTTCACCCCGGCAGGCGGCGATCACCTTGACCACGTGCGGCAGGAACTTGGGCTCATTGCGACGATGCGGGGGCTTCGGCTGCAGATCGCGTGGCAGCAGGTACGGGGCATCCGTTTCCACCAGCAGCCGGTCCAGCGGGACTTCTCGCACCAGGTCGCGCAGGTGGCCACCCCGGCGTTCATCGCAAATCCAACCGGTGATGCCGATCGAAAGACCCAGCTCGAGGTAATCACGCAGTTCCCGGCTGTCACCTGTGAAGCAGTGAGCCACGCCGCCCGCCAGCCGAGGCAGGTAGTCCTTGAGGATTGCAACGAAGGCGTCATGACCGTCGCGCTGGTGCAGGAAGACCGGTTTGCCGCTGTCCACGGCGAGCTCCAGTTGCCAGCGGAAGGCTCGCTCCTGGTCGGCGTGCGAGGAGAAGTTGCGGCAGTAGTCCAGTCCGCATTCGCCGGCCGCGCCCACCTCCTGCATCGCGAGCATTTCACGGAGGCGCGGCAGGTCGTCCTGGCGGAGTTCACTGGCATGGTGCGGATGGACGCCCGCCGTGGCCCGGAACATCGCCGGATCGCCCCGCACGAGGTCGATGGCGCGCCGGGTGCTGTCGAGCGTGCTGCCCGTGATCACCATGTGGCGCACGCCGGACGCCAACGCGGCGGCGACGACCTCGGCGCGGTCGCGGTCGAAGCTGTCGTGGGCGAGATTGAGGCCGATGTCGACGAGGGTGGGGGCCGGGCTCATGCAGGTTTGGCTGTGTTAGATTGCGCCGCTTCCCCAGACTAGCGAGTACGCATGGCACTGGACAAGGCAGCGCTCGAGAGCTTGCGCCTCGACCGCGATCCTGACGCAGGAAAATACCGGCAGCGCGGCGGATCGCGCCGCAGGCTCTGGTACGTGCTCGCCGCGGTCGCGGTGGTCGCGGCCGTGCTGGCCTGGCGCTCGTTCCACAGTGCCGTCCCCGTGCAGACGGTAACCGTCGAATCGCCGACGTCCGCCAGCGGTGCAGTCCTCAATGCGTCGGGGTACGTCGTCGCGCGGCGGCTGGCGACGGTCAGTTCGAAGGTCACCGGCCAGGTCGCCGAGGTGCTGTTCGAAGAGGGCGCCGAAGTCGAGTCGGGCCAGGTGCTCGCGCGGCTCGACCGCTCCACGGTCGCCGCCGAACTCAAGGTGTCCACCAGCAATGCCGAAGCGGCCCGTCGCAACCTGCGCGAGATCGAAGTGCGGCTCGCCGATGCGCGCAGGACGCTCGAGCGCAATCGCTCGCTGGTCGAACGCAAGCTGGTTGCACAGAGCGTCCTCGACAGCTCCGAAGCCGAGGTGGCCGCGCTCAGCGCCCGGCTTGCGGCTGCGCGCTCCGCGGTCGACGTCGCCATCGCGCAGGTCGGGCTCGGCCGGCAGCAGCTCGCCGACCTGGAAATCCGCGCGCCATTCAAGGGCGTCGTGATTTCGAAGGACGCGCAGCCTGGCGAAATGGTCTCGCCGATGTCGGCCGGCGGCGGCTTCACTCGCACGGGAGTGGCGACCATCGTCGACATGGACTCTCGCGAAGTCGAGGTGGACGTCAACGAGTCGTACATCAACCGCGTCAGCGCGGGGCAGAAGGTCGAGTGCGTGCTCGATGCCTATCCGGACCTGAAAATTCCCGCGCACGTCATCAGCATCGTGCCGACGGCCGACCGCCAGAAGGCGACCGTGCGCGTGCGCATCGGCCTCGACCAGCTCGATCCGCGCATCCTGCCGGACATGGGCATCAAGGTCAGTTTCTTCGAGGACGGCGCTGAGCCGGCGATGCGGGACGCGCTGCTCGTGCCCGAGAACGCGATCGTCAGGCAAGGCGAGGCGAGCCACGCGTGGGTCGTGCGCGACGGCAAGGTCGAGAAGCGCGCGGTAAAGACCGGTGCGACCAAGGACGGGCAGGTGCTGGTCACCGAAGGTCTCACGGGTGGCGAGTCGATCGTGGTCGACGCGCCCAAGCGCCTGCGCGACGGCGCGGCCGTGGAGCTGAAGGCAGCGACATGAACGCAGCGCCGGCCGCGGCTGCGGCAGGGACGTCGATCGTCCGCATCCGCGACCTGGTGAAGGAATACCGCCGCGGTTCCGAGATCGTGCGCGTCCTGGACGGCCTGTCGCTCGACATCCGGCAGGGCGATTTCGTTGCGCTGATGGGGCCATCGGGCTCGGGCAAGTCGACGCTGCTCAACCTGATCGGCGGCCTCGACCGGCCGACTTCGGGCACGCTCGAAGTCGACGGCCTGCGCGTCGACGAGCTGTCGGAAGCATCGCTCGGCCGCTGGCGCGCCGACCACGTCGGTTTCATCTTCCAGATGTACAACCTGTTGCCGGTGCTCACCGCCGAGCGCAACGTCGAGTTGCCGCTGCTGCTCACCAACCTCGATCGCGAGCAGCGCATGCGTCGCGTGGCCGCCGCACTCAAGCTGGTCGGCCTCGAGCATCGCGCGAGGCACCGTCCGCGCGAGCTGTCGGGTGGCCAGGAACAGCGCGTCGGCATCGCGCGGGCAATCGTCACCGATCCGACGCTGCTGCTGTGCGACGAGCCGACCGGCGACCTCGACCGCAAGTCGGGCGACGAGATCCTGACCCTGCTCGAGGCGCTCAACGACGAGTACGGCAAGACCATCATCATGGTCACGCACGATCCTCATGCCGCCGAACGCGCCCACCGCGTGATCCACCTCGACAAGGGCATGCTGAGCGAAGGGTCGGGATGATCGGCAAGTACCTGCCGTTGCTGGCGTCGAGCCTGCGCCGCAAGCGACTGCGCACGTTCTTCACGGTCGCCTCGATCCTGATCGCGTTCCTGCTGTACGGGCTCGCGGCGTCCATGCAGTTTGCGCTGCAGT
>JAOUGW010000157.1 GCA_029865465.1 Gammaproteobacteria bacterium | reverse complement strand
GTACCAGCGGAACGGCTGCGTGAAGTCGTCGGCGATGCGGGCCGGCGTGTCCCGCAACGTGGCGGGCCCGAGGAACGGGAGCATCAGGTACGGTCCCGCCGGGACGCCCCACCGGCCGAGCGTCTGTCCCGAGTCCTCGTCGTGCTTCGGCAGCGTGGTGCCGCCGGAAGCCACGTCGATCAAGCCGCCCCAGCCGAGCGTGGTATTGAGCAGGAAGCGCCCCGTGTCCTGCGCGCCCTGCTTGAACTTGCCCTGCAGGAACTGGTTCGCGATCGTCGTCGGATAACCCAGGTTCTCGAAAAAATTACCGACGCCGGTCTGCACGAGTTTCGGCGTGTAATCGCGGTAGGCGACTGCCGCGGGCTTCAGCGCGTAACGATCGAGCGCGTCGTTGAACCTGTAGACGCCGCGATTGAATTTCTCGAACGGGTCCGGGTTCTTTTCGCGCGGCCTGCCATCGGCCTGAGTCGTTGCACAGCCGCCGAGAAACGCGTTCAGGGCCAGCACGAGGAGGGCAACCGCCAGCCGGGAAATCAGCGACCGGGACGCGCTGCGAGAAGAGCGGAGGAACATAGGAACCCTTTGACGGTTGCGGTGGAACGACCGCCCTGTCGTTATCCAGGCGCGGCATTCTACCTGTTCGGGCGTCGTCGTCGCGTGCTCAGCCCGGCGAGCGCTGCCCGTCCGGCGGTTGTTTCGGCCGGTTGCGTTCCTTCGGCAGCCACTCGCGCACTTCCTTGAGCCGCGCGACGAACTTGGCACGCTGCTGTTCGGTGATGCCCGGCACCGACAGGGCGAGTTCGAGCTGGTTGATGGCCAGCATGAGGTCGCCACCCATCAGGTGGTATTCGGCCATGTAGGAGTAGGCGTCGGCGACGTCGCCCGCCGCGTTGGCGGCCATTGCCGTCAGCCGGATCTGTTCCTGCGTCGGCGGCACGTTGTTGAACAGGTCGAGCAGCACTTCGTGGGCCCGCTTCGCGCGACCAGCCTGCAGCAGCGCCTCGCCGTAGCGGACCGTGACGGGCACGTTGCGGGGGGCCAGCACCCGCGCGCGTTCCAGCGTCTCCAGCGCCTCTTGCGTCTTGCCCATCGCGAGTTGTGCCTGGCCGAGCGCGGTGTGGAACGCCATCACTTCCGGGTATTGCTGGCGCAACCGGGTGAAGGTGACCACTGCCGTGCCGGCCTCGTTGCCATAGAGCTGCGACAGGCCGCGGCCGTAGACCTGGGCGAGCGACAGGTCGGCTTCGTTGTCGTCGAGCGCCTTGTAGTAGTCGCGCGGGTCGCCGTTGCGCGAGACGAGCAGCACGCGGATGCGTTCCTTCATCAGCGCGTAGCTGAGGCTGTCCCGGTGATTGACCGGCGGATACTGCAGCGCGCGGTCCTTCGACTCGGCGATGCGATTGCCGGTGACGGGGTGGGTGCGCAGCAGCTCGGGCACGCGGTCCGGAACGAGCTGCGTACGACGGAACATCGTGTCGAAAAAGGCCGGCATTGCATTGGGATCGAAACCGGCGGACGCCAGTACCCCGATGCCGATGCGATCAGCCTCGTATTCGTTGTCGCGCGTGAAGTTGATGCCTGCCTGCGCGGCCATGTTCTGGGCGGCGGTGATCGCACCCATGGTCACGTCCGAACTGCCGCCTCCGGCCGCGCCCACCAGGATTGCCGCGAGCACTGCCGCGGTCGACATCAGGTTCGCACGCGATTGCGCTTCGAGCCCACGCGCGATGTGCCGCTGCGTGACGTGCGCCACTTCGTGCGCCAGCACGCCGGCGAGTTCGCTCTCGTTGCGCGTCTCGAGCATGAGGCCCGAGTGAATGCCGACGTACCCGCCCGGCAGGGCGAACGCGTTGATGGCCGGATCGCGCACGACGAAGAAATTGAAGTTGCGGTTGCCATCCTGGGCGAGGCTCGACAGCCGCAGGCCCAGCGACTGGATGTATTCATGAACCTCGGGATCGTCGAGGACCATGCCGGCCTCGCGCAGGTTGCGCATGACCATTCGGCCGATCTGGCTCTCGTCCTCGAGGCTGAGGGCAGCCTGTGCCGCGGTCCCCATTTCGGGGAGCTGGTCCTGCGAGGACTTCTGGGGCTGTGCCAGGGCCGGCAGCGTGGCCAGCAGCAGGGCGAGTGCCGCCAGGCCGGGACTGCGCAGGATGGTGGTGAAAATCATGTGTTTCCTCTGACAGCGGGTCCTGTCGAGGGTTCCTCGGCAGGGCCTACAGCGTCTCGGAGGCGAAATCCGCCAGGCGCGAGCGCTCGCCGCGGGTCAGCGTGATGTGGCCGTAATGCTTCCAGCCGCGGAAGCGGTTCACGACGTAGGTGAGGCCGCAGGTCGTCTCCGAAAGGTACGGGGAATCGATCTGTGCGATGTTGCCGAGGCAGACGAGCTTGGTGCCGGGCCCGGCCCGGGTCACCAGCGCCTTCATCTGCTTGGGTGTCAGGTTCTGCGCCTCGTCAAGGATCAGGTAGCGGTTGAGGAACGTGCGGCCGCGCATGAAATTGAGCGAGCGGATCTTGATGCGGTTGCGCAGCAGGTCGTTGGTGGCGGCGCGACCCCAGCTGCCGCCCTCCTGGCTTTGCGTCAGGACTTCGAGGTTGTCCATCAGCGCGCCCATCCAGGGCTCCATCTTTTCCTCTTCCGTGCCGGGCAGGAAGCCGATGTCCTCGCCCAGCGGGATCGTCACGCGCGTCATGATGATCTCGGTGAAGCGATTCGTCTCGAGCGCCTGCGACAGGCCTGCGGCCAGCGTCAGCAGCGTCTTGCCCGTGCCCGCCGGGCCGAGGACGGTGACGAAGTCGATTTCCGGATCGAGCAGCAGGTTGAGCGCGAAGTTCTGCTCGCGATTGCGCGCGCTGATGCCCCAGACGCCGTGGCGTTCGCTGCGGTAGTCGCGCGCGACTTCGATGACGGCAGACTCGCCTTCGATCGAACGCACGATGCCTTCGAGGCCGTGATCGTCGGTCTGGTAGACGAATTGGTTGGGCGCCCAGTTGGCGACCAGCTTGTTGCGCACCCGGTAGAAGGTGCGGCCGCCGGCTTCGTGCCAGGACTCGAGCTTGCGGCCGGCCTTGTCCCAGAAGTTGCCGGGCAGCTTTTCGACGCCGGTGTAGAGGAGGTCGGCGTCCTCGATCGTCTTGTCGCTGTAGTAGTCCTCGGCCCGTACGCCGAGGATTGCCGCCTTGATGCGCAGGTTGATGTCCTTCGACACCAGCGTGACACGCGCGTCACGGTGTTCCTGCTGCAGCGCCAGCGTCTGCGCGAGGATCGCATTATCGGCGCCATGGCCTGGCAGGGTGGCCGGCAGGTTGCCGTTCAACTGCCTGGTCTGGAAATACAGGCGGCCGCTCGGCGGCTTCTTGCCGCCCGGCGTGAACTTGGCCGAGGGCAGTTCGATGCCGTGATCGATCTGCAGCTTGTTCGAGTTCGCCATCAGCTCGTCGAGAAAACGGCTGACCTGGCGCACGTTGCGGGCGGATTCCGAAAGCCCCTTCTTGCCCGCGTCGAGCTCCTCGAGCACGGTCATGGGGATGAAGATGTCGTGCTCCTCGAACCGGAAGATGGCCGAGGGGTCGTGCATCATGACGTTGGTGTCGAGAACGTAGATCCTGCGCGGTTCGATCTGCTTGCGGGTCTTGGCCAAGTCGGGCTCCGCTGATGTGCTGGGGCGGGATGGGCGGGGCGGCAGACCGCCGCGTCAGAGTGCGGCCGCGGCCGCGAGCACTTCTTCGGCGTGGCCTGGCACCTTCACCTTGCGCCACTCGCGGCGCAGTACGCCCTTGGCATCGATCAGGAACGTGCTGCGTTCGACGCCCATGTACTTCCGGCCGTACATGCTCTTCTCCTTCCACACGTCGAAGAGCTGGCACACGGCCTTTTCCTCGTCGGCGAGCAGCGGGAACGTGAAGCCGTACCTCGCGATGAACTTGTCGTGCGACGCGACGCTGTCCGGCGAGACGCCGACTACTTCCGTGCCTGCTTTCCGGAATTTCGCATGCAGGTCGCGGAACGCTTCGCCTTCCCTGGTGCAGCCCGACGTGTTGTCCTTCGGATAGAAGTACACGACGAGGTTCCTGCCGGCGGCATCCGCGAGCTTCCACTTCCTGCCGCCGCTCGCGGCAGCAGAGAACGCGGGTACTTTCCGGTCGAGCGAGACGGTCTTTTCGGGCATGAGGTGCGTGACTCAGGACTTCAGGGGTTCGAGGATGGCGTCGAGGTTCATGTGGTCGCAAAGGTCCATGAACTCTTCGCGCAGCGCGGCGATGTGGATCCTGGTCGGCACGTGGATGACCATGTACACCGAGAACATCGGCGCGCCGGTGTGCGCGGCGTTGTAGGTGCGGGTGCTGATATCGCCGACGTCGATGCCGCGCGACGAGAAGAAGCCGGACAGCGTATGCAGTACGCCCGGCTGGTCGAGGCACACGACATCGACCGTGTAGCTGACCATGTCGACCCGGGGAGGACGCTGCTCGGTGCGGCGCACGGTGATCGTGAGGCCTGAGGCCTCACCGAGCTTGGTGAGTTCGCCTTCGAGCTTGGCCAGCGTGTGCCAGTTGCCCGCGACGAGCAGCAGCATGGCGAACTCGTTGCCGAGCGCCGTCATGCGGCTTTCGAGGACGTTGCCGCCACATTCGACGACCACGCGGGTCAGGTCGTAGACCAGCCCGGTCCGGTCGTTGCCAATGGCGCAGATCGCGATCAGTTGCTTCATGGATGCCTGGACTCAGTGTATCGGCGCCGCACGGGCGCGTGTACCGTGATTTTGCCTTGCTTCGCTGCTTTCCGCTTGCGTAGCATGAGCAGTCGTCCCACCGAGGCCCCCGAGGAATGTTCAAAGGCAGCATCCCTGCGCTGGTGACGCCTATGCGCGCCGACGGGGCGGTCGATTTCCAGGCCTGGGAGCGCCTGCTGGATTTCCACGTCGCCGAAGGCACGGACGCCGTCGTCGTCGCCGGCACGACCGGGGAATCCCCGACGCTCGAGCCGGCTGAGGTCGCGGAGCTGGTTCGGCGCGCCAAGGCGCGTGTCGCCGGTCGCATGCCGGTCATCGCGGGCAGTGGCACGAACTCCACGGCGAAAAGCATCGAGCTGTCGCGTGAGCTGGCCGCCGCAGGCGCGGATGGGCTGCTCACGGTCGTCCCGTACTACAACCGGCCCACCCAGGAAGGCCTTTACCGGCATTTCAGCGCCATTGCCGATGCGGTCGACGTGCCGGTCATCCTCTATAACGTGCCCGGTCGCACCGTGTGCGACATGCTGCCCGACACTGTCGTGCGGCTGGCCGCGCATCCCAGGATCGTGGGCATCAAGGAGGCGACGGGCGACATGTCGCGAGCCGAATCGATCCTGGGCGCGGCCGGACCAGGCTTCCTGCTGCTGAGCGGCGACGATCCGACGGCCGCCGAACTGATGAAGCGGGGCGCCCATGGAGTGATTTCGGTGACGGCAAACGTCGCACCGCGGGCGATGCACGACATGTGCGTCGCGGCGCTGGCAGGCCGGCATGCCGAGGCTGCTTTACTCAATGAGAAGCTGATGCCGCTGCACCTGGCGATGTTCGTCGAGCCGAACCCGATACCCGTCAAGTGGGCCGTAGCCCGCCTGGGGCTGATGGAGCGGGGCATTCGGCTGCCGCTGACCTGGTTGTCCGAGCATCTCGAGGATGAGTTGCTGGCCGCCATGAAGGCTACAGGCGTGAGGATCGCCTGATTTCAGTCCGGCTCCGGATTGCGGGCTACTAGCGGGGTCGGCGAGGGGCGTGTACCCTTCCGCCCCCTACGGAGAGGTGGCCGAGCGGTCGAAGGCGCTGGACTGGAATTCCAGTTACATCTTAACGGGTGTACGTGGGTTCGAATCCCACCCTCTCCGCCACAAACATCCGACAAGACGCCCCGCCAGGGGCCTTTTTCGTATCGAGTCACGGTCGTCCGGCGACTGCCGCGATTCCCAGTGCAACGACCCTCATGGCAGGGTAACGACCAACCCGTCCAGCTTCCCATCCAGACGGATCTGGCAACCGAGACGGTCATCCGGGTGGTGCGCAGGCAGGCCCCGGACGACGATCTGCTCGTCCTCGACCGGGTGTGACAGGCGTGAGACCCAGTCCTGCGCTGGCCTCACGACGCAGGTGGCGCAGCACATGTCTCCGCCACAGATCCCGCCGATGCCCGGGACGCCTGCGCTGAGCGCGGCTTGCATCAAAGTCTGGCCTGGAACCGCCGTGACGCGGTGCGTGGCGCCATCGGACCCAATGAAGATGACCTGTATGTGCAATCCGGCGGACATGCCGTCAGGGTACCCGACGGCAGCCCATCCGAGCGTGCGGAAGAAGGTGCGCCGGGGCAGAATCACTGTCCCGCTCCATCAAGACGTTCCGCATGGAAACCCCCCTCACGCCGATCGATTTCCTGCGCCGCGCGCGCAAGCTCCATGGCTCGCGCGAAGCCGTCGTCGATGGTGAACTGCGACTGACCTACGAGGCTTTCGGCCAGCGTTGCGACCGCTGGTCGGCGGCACTGGCGAGGCTCGGCGTGCAGCAGGGCGACCGCGTTGCAACGCTGGCACCCAACACGCACCAGCATCTCGAGCAGTACTACGCGGTGCCGCAGCTGGGCGCGGTCATCGTGCCGATGAACTACCGCCTGGTCGCGGATGACTTCGTCTACCTGGCGAACCACAGCGGCACCAAGGTCTTGTGCGTCCACGCGGATTACCTGGATACCGTGGACCAGGTTCGTGACCAGATGACCACGGTTGAACACTTCGTCGCGCTGGAAGGCGGCAAGCCGGGTTGGCTCGAATACGAAGAACTGCTCGGAGCGGGCAACGGCGTGTTCGAGCGTCCGTCGATTGCAGAGGGCGACCTGCTCTCGATCAACTACACGAGCGGCACCACGTCACGACCGAAGGGCGTGATGATCACGCACCGCAACGCCTGGGTGAACGCGATCGGTACGCTCGCGCACCTGCCGCTGACGCCGGCTGATCGCTACCTGTGGACGCTGCCGATGTTCCACGCCAACGGCTGGACCTACACGTGGATGGTAACGGCGGCGGCCGCGCTGCACGTGTGCCTGCGGCAGGTCGATGCAGCGAACATCTATCGGCTCGTGAACCAGGAAAGCATCACCATGCTCTGCGCCGCGCCGACGGTGCTCATCGCCATTGCCAGCGGACCGGAGGATGGGCGCAGGTCTTTGCGACGTGGAGTCCGCGTCGCGACGGCGGGTGCGCCGCCCGCGGCTGCCACGATCGAACGCATCGAAGGCGAACTCGGCTGGACGATCACCCAGGTCTACGGCCTCACCGAGACGGCGCCGTTCATTTCGATCTGTGCGCCGCTGCCTGAGCACGATGCGCTCGAACCCGTGGAGCGTGCGCGCGTCAAGGCGCGGCAGGGGGTTGAACTCATGACGTCCGGCGACCTGCGGGTGGTCGACGAACAGATGCGCGACGTGCCGAGGGACGGCGCCACGCTCGGCGAGATCGTTGCGCGGGGCAACGTCGTGATGAAGGGGTACTACAACGATCCGGAGGCGACCGAGAAGGCGTTCCGCGGCGGCTATTTCCACACCGGCGACGCGGCCGTCGTGCATCCTGACGGTTACGTCGAGATTCGCGACCGCTACAAGGACGTGATCATCAGCGGGGGCGAGAACATCTCGTCCATCGAAGTCGAAGGCGCCTTGCTGCGGCACCCTGCGATT
>JAOUGW010000156.1 GCA_029865465.1 Gammaproteobacteria bacterium | reverse complement strand
GTGCCGCCGTGCGTCTCCGCCATCACCTTCGTCAGCGCAGCCGTCAGCGTCGTCTTGCCATGGTCCACGTGCCCAATCGTGCCCACGTTGACGTGCGGCTTCGTACGCGCAAATTTTTCCTTAGCCATGGCCAGTTACCTCAGAGGACGGCGATCTAATTTGAAAAGGGGTTAGGGAATAGGGGTTGGGGGTTAGTCGGAGGGGGTTCGGTGATCGGGTCCGGGGAGGCTCTTCGTCGCGGCAGCGACGATCCGACCATCCCCTATCCCCTATCCCCTAACCCCTTCCGGTCAGCTGGCCTTCTTCATCACCGCTTCGGCGACGTTGCTCGGCACTTCCAGATACTTCGCAAATTCCATGGTGAACGTGGCGCGGCCCTGGCTCATCGAGCGGACCGACGTCGCGTAACCGAACATTTCGGCGAGCGGCACCTCTGCCGTGACGACCTTGCCGGACACGGAGTCCTCCATGCCCTGGATATGACCGCGCCGACGGCTCAGGTCGCCGATCACGTCGCCCGAGTAATCCTCGGGAGTGACGACTTCCACCTTCATGACCGGCTCGAGCAGCACGGGCTTCGCCCGGCGCACGCCTTCCTTGACCGCCATCGAGCCGGCGATCTTGAACGCCATTTCGTTGGAGTCGACGTCGTGGTACGAGCCGTCGAAAATCGTGACCTTGACGTCGACGACCGGATAGCCGGCGATGACGCCGCCTTCCAGCGCTTCCTTGACGCCCTTGTCGACGGCCGGGATGTATTCGCGCGGCACCACGCCACCGACGATGCCGTTGACGAATTCGTAGCCCTTGCCCTCTTCCTGCGGCTCGACCTTGAGCCAGACGTGGCCGTACTGGCCGCGGCCGCCGGACTGGCGCACGAACTTGCCCTCGACATCGACCTTGCCGCGGATCGTTTCGCGGTAGGCGACCTGCGGCTTGCCGACGTTCGCCTCGACCTTGAACTCGCGCTTCATGCGGTCCACGAGGATTTCGAGGTGCAGCTCACCCATGCCGGAGATGATGGTCTGGCCCGACTCCTGGTCGGTGCTGACGCGGAACGAAGGATCTTCCTTCGCCAGGCGCTGCAGCGCGAGGCCCATCTTCTCCTGGTCGCTCTTGGTCTTCGGCTCGACGGCAACCGAGATGACCGGCTCCGGGAATTCCATCTTCTCGAGCGTGATGACGCTTTCCGGGTCGCACAGCGTGTCGCCCGTCGTCACGTCCTTGAGGCCCACGGCCGCGGCAATGTCTCCGGCGCGGACTTCCTTGATCTCCTCGCGTTCGGCGGCATGCATCTGCAGCAGGCGGCCGATGCGCTCCTTCTTCGAGCGCGCCGGGACGTACACCTGGTCGCCCGAGTTCAGCACGCCGGAGTAGACACGGAAGAACGTCAGGTTGCCGACGAACGGGTCGTTCAGGATCTTGAACGCGAGCGCGGAGAACCTGGCGTCGTCCGTGGCCGGGCGCGTGTCTTCACGGCCATTCTCGTCGATGCCCTTGACCGACGGCACTTCGTTCGGCGACGGCATGTATTCGATGACCGCGTCGAGCATCGCCTGGACGCCCTTGTTCTTGAACGCCGAGCCGCACAGCATGATGCAGATCTCGACGCGGATCGAGCGTTCGCGCAGGCCGGCCTTGATCTCTTCGACGCTGAGCTCGCCGGTCTCGAGGTACTTGTGCATGAGGTCGTCGTTGGCCTCGGCCGCGGCCTCGACCAGCTTCTCGCGCCACTCGTTGCACAGATCGACCATGTCCGCAGGGACAGCGCGATATTCGAACTTCATGCCCTCGGTGCTGTCGTCCCAGTAGATCGACTTCATCTGGATGAGGTCGACGACGCCTTCGAAGTTGTCCTCGGCGCCGATCGGCAACTGCAGCACGACGGGGTTGCCCCGCAGGCGGGTCCTGATCTGGTCGACGCAGCGCAGGAAGTTGGCTCCGGCGCGGTCCATCTTGTTGACGAACGCGAGACGCGGCACCGCGTACTTGTTCATCTGGCGCCAGACGGTCTCGGACTGGGGCTGCACGCCGGAAACCGCGCAGAACACGGCGCAGGCGCTGTCGAGCACCTTCAGGCTGCGCTCGACCTCGATGGTGAAATCGACGTGTCCCGGGGTGTCGATGATGTTGAAGCGGTGCTCGGGGAACTGGTTCTCCATTCCCTTCCAGAACGCCGTGGTCGCAGCCGCGGTGATCGTGATGCCGCGCTCCTGCTCCTGCTCCATGTAGTCCATGACGGCCGCGCCGTCGTGCACTTCGCCGATCTTGTGCGAGACGCCGGTATAGAAAAGGATGCGCTCGGTCGTCGTCGTCTTGCCGGCGTCGATGTGCGCCGAGATACCGATGTTCCGGTAGCGCTCGATCGGGGTAGTGCGTGGCACGGTTGAAATCCTTCAGTCGTCATGCGGCGAGGTCGCGCGGCGGGCCGCGCGGACGCTCACCAGCGGTAATGCGCGAAAGCCTTGTTGGCGTCGGCCATGCGGTGCGTGTCCTCACGCTTGCGCACGGCGGCGCCACGGTTCTCCGAGGCTTCGAGCAGTTCGGAGGCGAGGCGCTGCGCCATCGACTTCTCGCTGCGGGCGGTGGCCGCTTCGATGACCCAGCGCATGGCGAGGGTCTGGCGGCGCTGGGCGCGGACTTCGATCGGCACCTGGTAGGTGGCGCCGCCGACGCGGCGGGACTTCACCTCGACCATCGGCTTGACGTTGTCGAGCGCCTGGGTCAGCAGGTCGAGCGTCTGCTCGGCCGGGCGGCCGGTCTTCTCGGCCATGCGGTCGATGGCACCGTAGACGATGCGCTCGGCGACGGACTTCTTGCCGCGCTCCATGACCATGTTCATGAACTTCGCCAGCAGGACGCTGTTGAACTTCGGGTCCGGCAGGATGGTGCGGGTGGGGGCTTGGGATCTACGCGACATGTTGAATTCCGCTTCGCCAGCTACTGGTGGCCAGTGACTAGGGGTTGGTAGGAAAGAAGATCAGCCGCCCTTCGGGCGCTTGGCGCCGTACTTCGACCGGCTCTGCTTGCGGTCGGAGACGCCGGCGCAGTCGAGCGTGCCGCGCACCGTGTGGTAACGCACGCCCGGGAGATCCTTGACGCGGCCGCCGCGGATGAGCACTACCGAGTGCTCCTGCAGGTTGTGGCCTTCGCCGCCGATGTAGCTGATCACCTCGTAGCCGTTGGTGAGGCGCACCTTGGCGACCTTGCGCAGGGCCGAGTTCGGCTTCTTCGGCGTGGTCGTGTAGACGCGCGTGCAGACACCGCGCTTCTGCGGCGAATTGCCGAGGGCGGGGACCTTGCTCTTGGCGGCGGCTTCGCCGCGCGGCGCACGGATCAGCTGATTGACGGTTGACATGTTGCGGACCGACTCCAGGTTGGCGGGCGCCGTGGCGCCCGCCGCGTTACATCAAGCAGGAAACACCAGGCCGCCCTGCGGCGGCCCGATATGGATCAAACGAATGCGCACGGGAGGATCGCCGGCAGCATCCCAAACGAGGGGCCGAAATTCTAGGGAGGGGGCCCTACCGTGTCAACCTGACACTGTACGTACCCCTCCACCCCGGTCCCCGCTCAACCTGCGGGGGCCTCCGACTCGTCGGCCGTCGCAGAATCGAAATCCGCCGACGCCCCGCCCGTCGCCAGGTCGCCGAAACCGCTCGATGCCCGGTCGCCTTCCGCCAGCTTGCGCCGGGTCAGGTGGTAGAACGAGCCGGTACCGGCCGGGATCAGCCGGCCGACGATCACGTTCTCCTTCAGGCCGCGCAGGTCGTCCTTCATGCCCCGGACCGCCGCCTCGGTGAGGACGCGGGTCGTCTCCTGGAAGGAAGCCGCCGAGATGAAGGATTCCGTCGCCAGCGACGCCTTGGTGATGCCCAGCAGGATCGGGTCGGCGATGGCCGGGAGCTTCCCTTCCTTCGTGACCTTGTCGTTGGCATCGAGCACGCGGGCCCGGTCCATCTGCTCGCCACGCAGGAACGGGGTGTTGCCGGTTTCGACGATCTCGATCTTGCGCAGCATCTGGCGAATGATCACCTCGATGTGCTTGTCGTTGATCTTGACGCCCTGCAGCCGGTAGACGTCCTGGATTTCGCGGACCAGGTAGTTCGCCAGCGGCTCGATACCCTGCAGGCGCAGGATGTCGTGCGGGTTCGGCTCGCCGTCCGCGATCGTCTCGCCGCGCTCGACGTGCTCGCCTTCGAACACCGTCAGGTGGCGCCACTTCGGGATCAGCTCCTCGTGCTTCTCGCCGCCCTCGTCCTGGATCACCAGGCGGCGCTTGCCCTTGGTCTCCTTGCCGAAGCTGACCGTGCCCGAGTACTCGGCGAGGATCGCGGAGTCCTTCGGCTTGCGGGCTTCGAACAGGTCGGCGACGCGCGGCAGACCACCCGTGATGTCGCGGGTCTTCGAGGATTCCTGCGGGATGCGGGCGATGACGTCGCCGACCGACACCTGGGCGCCGTCGCTCAGGTTCACGAGCGCGCCCGCGGGCAGCGCGTAGCTGGCCGGGATGTCCGTGTTGGCGAAGCAGACTTCCTTGCCCTTGGCGTTCAGCAGCTTGATGACCGGTCGCAGGTCCTTGCCGCCGGCGCCGCGCTCCTTCGGGTTCAGGACGACGGTGCTCGTCAGGCCGGTGACTTCGTCCACCTGGCTCTGCACCGTGATGCCGTCGATGAAGTCCTGGAAGCGGATCGAGCCGGCGACCTCCGTGACCACCGGGTGGGTGTGCGGATCCCAGGTCGCGATGACCTGGCCCGAGGCCACCGGCTGCCCTTCGCTCACCGCGATGACCGAGCCATACGGCACGCGGTAACGCTCACGCTCGCGGCCGAAGTCGTCGATGACGCCGACTTCGCCCGAACGCGACACGGCGACCCAGTGGCCCTTCTCGTGGTGCACGGCCTTCAGGTTGTGCCAGCGCAGCGTGCCCTTGCTCTTGATCTCGATCGAGTTGACCGCCGCGGCGCGCGACGCCGCACCGCCGATGTGGAACGTGCGCATCGTGAGCTGCGTGCCAGGTTCGCCGATCGACTGGGCGGCGATGACGCCCACCGCTTCGCCGATGTTGATCCGGTGACCGCGCGCGAGGTCGCGGCCGTAGCACTGGGCGCAGACGCCGTAGCGCGTTTCACAGCTGATCGGCGAGCGGACCGAGATCTGGTCCACGCCGGCCTGCTCGAGCCTGCGGACGCCCTTCTCGTCGAGCAGCGTGCCTGCTTCGACCAGCACTTCGTCGGTGCCCGGGCGGAAGATGTCCGCCGCGACCACGCGGCCGAGCACGCGCTCGCCGAGGCCCTCGACGACGTCGCCGCCTTCGACGATCGGCATCATCGCGATGCCGTGCGAGGTGCCGCAGTCGATCTCCGTGACCACCAGGTCCTGCGCGACGTCGACCAGACGACGCGTGAGGTACCCGGAGTTCGCGGTCTTCAACGCGGTGTCGGCCAGTCCCTTGCGGGCGCCGTGCGTCGAGATGAAGTACTGCAGGACGTTGAGGCCTTCACGGAAGTTCGCCGTGATCGGCGTCTCGATGATCGAGCCGTCCGGCTTGGCCATGAGGCCGCGCATGCCGGCGAGCTGGCGGATCTGGGCGGGCGAACCGCGCGCGCCGGAGTCCGACATCATGAAGATCGAGTTGAACGACTTCTGCCGCACCTTGACTCCGCGGGAGTTCTCGACGTCTTCGCCGCCGAGCTTCTCCATCATCGCCTTGGCGACCTGGTCGTTGGTGCGCGACCAGATGTCGACGACCTTGTTGTAGCGTTCGCCGTTGGTGACGAGGCCCGAGGAGTACTGCTCCTGGATCTCCTTAACTTCGCGCTCCGCCGCCGCCAGGATGCGCTCCTTCTGCTCGGGGACGATCATGTCGTCCACGCCGATCGAGACGCCCGAACGCGTCGCGTAGTGGAAGCCCATGTACATGAGCTGGTCGGCGAAGATCACCGTTTCCTTGAGGCCGAGCTGCCGGTAGCAGGCGTTGATGACGCCCGAGATCGCCTTCTTGGTCATGTCGACGTTGATCAGGTCGAAGGAGAGGCCCTTCGGCAGGATCTCGAGCAGCAGCGCCCGGCCGACCGTCGTGTCCGCCAGGCGGACCTTCGGCACCAGTTCGCCGTCCGGTCCCTTGACGTGCTCGACGATGCGCACCTTCACGCGCGCCTGCAGGTCGGTCATGCGGCTCTCGTAGGCGCGGTGGACCTCGGCCACGTCCGCGAAGCACATGCCTTCGCCCGGCGCATTCACGCGCTCGCGGGTCATGAAGTACAGGCCGAGCACGACGTCCTGCGACGGCACGATGATCGGATCACCGTTGGCCGGGGACAGGATGTTGTTCGACGACAGCATCAGCGCGCGCGCCTCGAGCTGGGCCTCGAGCGACAGCGGCACGTGCACGGCCATCTGGTCACCGTCGAAGTCCGCGTTGAACGCGGTGCAGACGAGCGGGTGCAGCTGGATGGCCTTGCCTTCGATCAGCACGGGCTCGAACGCCTGGATGCCGAGGCGGTGCAGCGTCGGCGCCCGGTTGAGCAGCACCGGGTGCTCGCGGATCACCTCTTCGAGGATGTCCCACACCTCGGGGCCTTCACGCTCCACCATGCGCTTGGCGGCCTTGATGGTCGAGGCTTCGCCGCGCAGCTGCAGCTTCTGGAAGATGAACGGCTTGAACAGCTCGAGCGCCATCTTCTTCGGCAGGCCGCACTGGTGCAGGCGCAACGTCGGGCCGACCACGATGACCGAGCGGCCGGAGTAGTCGACGCGCTTGCCGAGCAGGTTCTGGCGGAAGCGGCCCTGCTTGCCCTTGATCATGTCGGCGAGCGACTTGAGCGGGCGCTTGTTGGTGCCGGTGATCGCGCGGCCGCGGCGGCCGTTGTCGAGCAGCGCGTCCACGGACTCCTGCAGCATGCGCTTCTCGTTGCGCACGATGATGTCGGGCGCGTTGAGTTCGAGCAGGCGGCGCAGGCGGTTGTTGCGATTGATGACGCGGCGGTAGAGGTCGTTCAGGTCCGAGGTCGCGAAGCGGCCGCCGTCGAGCGGCACGAGCGGACGCAGGTCCGGCGGCAGCACGGGCAGCACGGTCAGCACCATCCACTCGGGCCGGTTGTTCGACTCGATGAACGACTCGATCAGCTTCAGGCGCTTGGTCAGGCGCTTGATCTTGGTCTCGGAGCTGGTCGCCGCGATGTCCTCGCGGACCTTGATCATCTCGGCCGGCAGGTCGAGGCTCTTCAGCATCTGGTGGACCGCCTCGGCGCCCATGCGGGCGTCGAACTCGTCACCGTGCTTCTCGATCGCGTCCAGGTACATTTCGTCGGAGAGCAGCTGGCCGCGCTGCATCTCCGTCATGCCCGGGTCGATGACCACGAAGGCCTCGAAGTACAGCACGCGCTCGATCTCGCGCAACGTCATGTCGAGCATCAGGCCGATGCGGCTGGGGAGCGACTTCAGGAACCAGATGTGCGCGGTCGGGCTCGCGAGCTCGATGTGGCCCATGCGCTCGCGGCGCACCTTGGCCTGCGTCACTTCGACGCCGCACTTCTCGCACACGACGCCGCGATGCTTCAGGCGCTTGTACTTGCCGCAGAGGCACTCGTAGTCCTTCACCGGCCCGAAGATCTTGGCGCAGAAGAGGCCGTCGCGTTCGGGCTTGAACGTGCGGTAGTTGATCGTTTCGGGCTTCTTCACCTCGCCGAACGACCAGGACCGGATCATGTCCGGGGA
>JAOUGW010000351.1 GCA_029865465.1 Gammaproteobacteria bacterium | reverse complement strand
AGCGCAGCCACGGCGCCGCCGAGAGCGTCCTGCCTGTTGCATCCTTGATCAGTTCCAGCGCGCCCACGCTCGCACCGCGGCCGTGCACGTTCTGCCGCAGCCACTCGAACAGCCCGCCGAAGCGACCGCTCGCGATCTCCGCGTCGAAGTGCTCGCTCTGCGTGCGCAGGGTTTCATGGAGCTGCGCGGCGATGAACGAGCCGAGCGCATACGACGGGAAATACCCGAACTGCCCGAGCGCCCAGTGCGGATCCTGCAGGCAGCCTTCGGCGTCCGTGGCCGGGCGCAGCCCGAGGCGACGGTCGAAGCCGGCGCGCCACGCCTCGGGCAGGTCCTGTACCGGCATGGTGCCTTCGAAGATCTGCTTTTCCAGGTCGTAGCGCAGCATGATGTGGACGGGGTACGTGAGTTCGTCCGCGTCGGCGCGGATCGCACTGCGACGCACGCGCGTGAGCGTGCGGTAGAGGTTCTCGACTTCCCACTCGGGACCGTTGC
Organism: Gammaproteobacteria bacterium; assembly: GCA_029865465.1. Classification (GTDB taxonomy): domain Bacteria; phylum Pseudomonadota; class Gammaproteobacteria; order Steroidobacterales; family Steroidobacteraceae; genus RPQJ01. The sequence goes on along the minus strand of JAOUGW010000351.1, from coordinate 1,884 downwards.
AGCCGAGGTGCTTCTCGAGCAGCGGTCGCAGCCACGTGAGGAACGGCCGGCTGCGGCCGATGATCATCTCGAGCAGGAGCGACTGGCTTTCCTCGAGCGCCATGCCGCGGTCGCGGCCGACCGGCTGGTCGCGCCATTCGGCGGGCAGGCCGAGGTCGTACATCGCCTGCCCGACTTCGTGCAGCACGCCCATCAGGCCGGTGAACGGCTCGTTGACGTCGTAGCGGGTGGCGATGCGCACGTCGCCCCACACGCCTTCCGTGAATGCGCGGCTGCTCTCGTCGAGGCGGCCGCGGTCGAACGGGAAGCCGATGACGCGCATCACCTCGTGCGCCAGCGTGCGCTGCTTCGACAGGCTCACCTTGCCGACGATCGGCAGCGGCGGACGTTCGGCCTGCAGCTCGATGGCCTCGCGGATCAGGTTCGGCAGGCGCCGGATCATGACCTTGAACAACTGGTCGATGTCCGCGCTCAGGAAGCCCGGGCTGAAACCGTCGATCAACGAGTCGTACGGCGCGAGCCCGAGTGCCTGCGACAGCACCTGGGCCTTGTCGCGGGTCAGTGCGACCACTTCTTCGAGGTGCGGCGCGAACAGCGCGAAGTTGTTCTCCTGGCGCGCTTCGAGCCAGCGGACTTCCGCGAGCGACGTGGCGCGCGCCAGGCGGGTAACCAGCGTGAGGGGCGTGGCGATCGCGTGATCGCGCTCGCGGCGCATCTCGCGCAGGTTGGCGAGCTGCCAGTCCTCGAGCTGCGACTGGTTGGCCTGCGCACGCTCGATCAGGCGCGACACCTTCGGCGAGGTGAGCAGCGCGTGGCATTCGGAATCGAGGGCGGCGAGCTGTTCGCCGCGGACGTCGGCGCTGCCCCGCGGCATCATGACGGCCGAATCCCAGCGCAGCAGGCTCGCGGCGCCCTGGAACGCGTGGAGGCGGCGGAATTCCTGCTCGAGTTGCTGGTAAGGACTCTGTGCCATGGCCGGTTGCGGACGTCCCAGCACTCTTTCGCAACGGCGGAAGAGGCCGCGCAGCGCGCGGGTGGAGTGCCCCGGGGTCAGGCGGGCATTGTAGCAAGCCGCCGGGCCGGCCGCGGGCCGGACCCGAAGAAATGCTGCTTTTTACTTATTATTCAGCCGGTTGCGTTCCATCTGCCGGACGGCCGCCGGCGAACTTGTGACGCAGCTGCTCGAGCCGGTGCGCCACCTCTCCCGGGGAGCCGGTGTTGCGGGCGACCAGCGCATAGACGGCCGGGACGACGACCAGCGTCATCAGCACCGAAATCACCACGCCGTAGAAGACGACCACGCCGATCGACTGCAGCGAACCGGCGCCCGCGCCGGCCGCGAGCATCAACGGCAACGCGCCGAACGCCGTGCAGAAGCTGGTCATGAGCACGGGGCGCAGCCGGATCGCTGCTGCCTCGATCACGGCCTCGGTGTATTCCACGCCCCGGTCGCGCAGCTGGTTCGCGAACTCGACGATGAGGATGCCGTTCTTCGCGGCGAGTCCCACCAGCATGATCGCCGCGATCTGGCTGTAGACGTTGATCGACATGCCGTACATCCAGAGGCCCACGAGCGCGCCGATGACGGCGAGCGGCACCGTCGTGATGATGATGAACGGGTGCAGGAAGCTCTCGAACAGCGCGGCCAGCACCAGGAACACGACCACCAGCGTCAGCAGGAACATCCAGTACAACTGCGAGCCCGACTGCTTGAACTCGCGTGACGCGCCGTCGTAGGCAAGCTTCACCGCGGGCGGCATCTCCGTCTCGATGACCTTCTCGACATACTGCAGGCCATCGCCGAGCGGGTACCCCGGCGTGAGCGCGGCACTCACGGTGATCGAGCGCAACCGGTCGAACCGGTTGAGGCGCGTCGGTCCGGCC
>JAOUGW010000155.1 GCA_029865465.1 Gammaproteobacteria bacterium | reverse complement strand
GTCTGGTATGGCCCCGCCTGGCGCAGCGTGCCGCTGTGGCCGCTTGCCTTCCTCTACCGGCTCATCCTCTCCTTGCGTGCCGTGGCGTTCCGCGTCGGCCTGGTTCGCGTCGAGCACGTCGACGTGCCGGTCATAGTCGTCGGCAACCTGACGGTCGGCGGCACCGGCAAGACTCCCGTTGCCGCCTGGCTCGCGCGACAGCTCGAGAGTCGCGGCAGGCGGGTCGGGGTCGTGCTGCGCGGCTACGGTGGATCGCATCGCGGGGCGCCAAGGGTCGTGACGCCGGCGGACGATCCCAGCGTCACCGGCGATGAGGCGCTGGTGCACGCCCGGTGTGGCGTGCACACGGTGGTGATCGGCGCGGATCGGGTGGCGGCGGCGCGGCTCGCGGCTGTCCAGGGCGCGGAGGTCGTCGTCTGCGATGACGGGCTCCAGCACGTTCGCCTGGCACGCGACTATGAAATCGCGGTCGTCGACGGCGCGCGTGGTTTCGGCAACGGCTGGCTGCTGCCGGCGGGTCCGCTGCGCGAGCCAGCGCACGAACTGGAATCGGTCCACGCAGTCGTCGTGACCGAGCGCGGCGGGGATGCGCATGCAGATGTCGCGGTGCGATCGCCCCTGTTGCTGCGCGCACGGTTCGAACTCGGCGACGCGGTGAACCTGCTCACCGGCGAACGCAGGCCATTGACCTGGTTCGCACAGGCGTCCAACCTGCACGCGATTGCCGGCATCGGCCATCCCGACGCTTTTTTTCGCGGTCTAGTTCAGCGTGGACTCGTCGTCGCGACGCATGCGTTGCCGGATCACGCGCCTCTGGCAGGCGGGACGCTGCCATTCCCTGCCGACGCCATTGTCCTGATGACGGAGAAAGATGCCGTAAAATGCCTCCATCTCGCCCGCCCCGGCTGGTGGTGGGTCGATCTCGAAGTGGGCATCGGTCGCGCGGACGCCGCGGCGTTGCTGGCATCCATCCTTGAGCGCACCGGACTGGCCGGTGCGGGAGTGACCCTTGGATAACAAGCTGCTCGACATCCTCGCCTGTCCGCTCTGCAAGGGATCCTTGCACTGGCACCGCGACGCGCAGGCGCTGGTATGCCGCGCCGACCGCCTGGCGTTTCCGGTGCGCGACGGTGTCCCGGCGATGCTCGAGGAAGAGGCGCGCCGGCTGAATTCCGACGACCCGTTGCTCAAGGACTGAGCGACCGTGGTCCATCACGTCGTCATCCCGGCGCGCTACGCCTCGACGCGCCTGCCCGGCAAGCCGCTGCTCGACATTGGCGGGCGCACGATGATCCAGCGCGTGGTGGAGCAGGCCGCAGCCAGCGGCGCAGATCAAGTGCTGGTCGCCACCGACGACGCGCGCATCGCAGCGGCGGTGCACGACCCGCGGGGACGGGCGACGCCGATTGCAGTGATGACCGATGCAGCGCTGCCGTCCGGCACGGATCGTGTCGCCGCCGCCGCACGCCAGCAGGGTTGGTCCGACGACACGATCGTCGTCAACGTGCAGGGTGATGAACCATTCGTGCCGCCACGCCTGATCGACCAGGTGGCGAGTCTGCTGGCGCACGATCCGCTGGCGGCCATCGCCACGCTCGCGACCCCGATCGAGTCGCTGCACGAGTTTCTGGATCCGAACGTGGTCAAGGTGGTGTTCGCGGCTGACGGCGCGGCACTGTATTTCAGCCGTGCACCGATTCCCTGGTCGCGCGATGGCGCGGGCGCGGGACTCCGCAGCCAGACTGAGTTTTCCGGGGCGTTGCGGCACGTCGGCCTGTATGCGTATCGCGTCGGTGCGCTGAAGCGCATCACGGCCATGGCGCCTTCGACTTACGAACTTACCGAAAAGCTCGAGCAGTTGCGCGCCCTGCAGGCGGGGCTGCGCATCACGGTGGCCCTGTGCGCCGAATCGCCAGGGCCTGGAATCGATACGGACGCCGACCTGCAGCGCGCGCGCACGCGCGCCGCCACCGAAACTGGAGCACGACGACCATGAATGAAACGTTGCTGGTGGCGTTTGGCGTCACGATCACCCCTTGGAAGCTCATCGGTTACCTCGGTGTCGCGTTGTTCGCAGGCCGGTGGTTCGTGCAGATGTTCTATTCGCGCCGCCATGGCCGGCCCGTCGTGCCGACGGTGTTCTGGCTGATGAGCATCAGCGGCAGCCTGCTGCTGCTGTCGTACTTCACGTTCGGCAAGAACGATTCGGTCGGCATCCTCTCCAACCTGTTTCCGGCCAGTGTCGCGGTATATAACCTGGTCCTGGACCTGCGGCACAAGCGGGGCAAGCAGGAAGAAGGGGGCTAGGGTCCGGAGCCTGGATTCGGCCCGGTCCCCGTGAAGGTGCAATGATGAAGCGAGTCGCAGAACTTCTCTGCGTGTGCTGTCTCGTGCTGTGCGGCGCGGGAGCGTCGGCGCAGTCGCCGGTGCCGGTCGAGCAGGAGCCGGCACATCGGCTCGTGCTGCAGAACGCGCTCATCCGGGTATTCGACGTCTGGTTGCCGCCGGGCGCCGACTCGCTCTGGCACGTGCATCGGCACGATGGAATTTCGGTGCGGCTGGCAGACGCTACGGTCGAAGACCAGCCAGCGGACGGGCAAGCCGAAACGCTTCGTCTGCGCCGGGGAGCGGTGGCATTTGGTGCCACGCCGACAGCGCGGACGCATCGCGTCCGCAACGTCGGCGAGACGCCGTTCCACAACATCTACATCGAATTGCTGGCCGGCCACGACGTCGCCGGAGATCGCGCGGCAGCGGCAGATCGGCGCGTGGAGTTCGAGAATGATCGCGTGCGCGCGCTGCGCCGGATCCTGGCGCCCGGCGAATCGACGGCTATGCACACGCACGAGTCGGGCGGTGTGGCCGTGCTGGTCACGCCTGGTCGCCTCGAAATCTCGTCCCCGGAGGGTGCGGCAAGAACACGCGACTTGAGCGCCGGCGCGGTGCAATGGATCGACGCGGGAACGATCCACTCGTTGAAGAACGTCGGTGACGCGCCCATCGAAATCGTCGACATCGAGCCCAGGTAGCTGGCCCCTGTAGCAGCGGGGCTCAGGCCTCAGGATGAACGCACCCCCGGCCGACCCCTAACTCCTCTTCAGCGACAGCCTGGGGCGCTTGCGCTCGGGCGGCGCGAGCAACGGCTTGACCTCGGCCGGAGTCAGGTTGCGCCACCTGCCGACCGGCAACGTACCGAGCTGGATGTGCATGATCCGCACGCGCTGCAGGCGCCGCACCGTGTAATCGAAGTGCTCGCACATGCGGCGGATCTGCCGGTTGAGGCCCTGGGTCAGCACGATACGGAACGTGTTGCGGCCAACCTGCGTCACGCGGCAGGGATTGGTCACGGTATCGAGGATCGGGACGCCACGGGCCATGCCCGCAAGGAAATCTTCCGTGAGTGGCCGATCGACCGTGACGATGTACTCCTTCTCGTGCTCGTGCTCGGCACGGAGCACACGATTGACGATGTCGCCGTCATTGGTGAGCAGGATCAGGCCTTCCGACTCCTTGTCCAGGCGTCCGATCGGGAAGACGCGCTCGCGGTGGCCCACGAAGTCGACGATATTGTCCGGCACGTCACGGTCAGTCGTGCATTCGATGCCGATCGGCTTGTTCAACGCGAGGTAGACGCGCTCGGGCTTCGAGTCCAGCGGGCGGCCGTCGAGCGATACCTCGTCGCCTGCGGCGACCTTCGTGCCGAGCACGGCGGTTACCCCGTTCACCGCCACGCGGCCGGCCTCGATCCACTGGTCAGCCTGGCGCCGGGAACAGACGCCAGTCTCGCTGAGGTACTTGTTGATCCGGACGCTGGAGTCAGCCACCGGACCGGCGCACCGTGTAACCGAGCTTGCCGAGTTCTTCGATCAGCAGGTCGCGATGGTCGCCCTGGATCTCGATGACCCCGGCGTCGACCGTGCCGCCGCATCCGCAGCGCTTCTTGAGTTTCGTGGCCAGCGCATCGAGTTCGCCGCCTGCGAGCGGCACGCCCTTGATGACCGTGACGCCCTTGCCCCTGCGGCCGTTCGTCTCGCGACCGACGCGCACGATACCGTCGCCTGCCGCCACGACGGGTTGCGCCGGCTTGCTGCGCTTGCAGCGGCAGTCGGCCAGCGGACGGGTGCACTCGGGGCACAGGCGCCCGGACCCAGTGGAGTAGACGAGGCGATTGGAACTCATCGGGTCGCTGCAGCCTCGGGCGCATTCGCGGAATGCCGTCGGCATCCATTGTAAGCCATGGTCCGGCGAGGCCCTAAGACCTGGCCGGTTCGATTTCTCCACCGGCAGTAACGCCGTCGAAACGGTTTACGCAGGACCCGTGGATCGCGGCACAATCCGCCCATGGCCGAATCCATCATCGAGATCGAAACGGAACGCCTGCGGCTGCGCAGGCTCGACGCGACCGATGCGGCCTTCATCCTCCGCCTCGTCAACGAGCCCTCCTGGCTGCGGTTCATCGGCGACCGGGGAGTGCGCGATCTCGCCGGCGCGCGACGGTACATCGCGGAAGGCCCGCAGCGACTGTATGCCAGGCACGGTTTTGGTCTCTTCCTGGTCGAGCGTCGCAGCGACGGGCAGCCGCTCGGCATGTGCGGGCTGATCAAGCGGGACACGCTGCCTGACGTCGACATCGGTTTCGCCTTCCTGCCTGAGCACTGGAGCCAGGGGTACGCGCACGAGGCGGCCGAGGCCACGCTGCGGTATGCACGGGAGCGGCACCGCCTGCCACGCGTCATTGCGATCACGAGCCTCGACAACCTTGCGTCGGGCCGCGTGCTCGAGCGGATCGGCCTGCAGTTCGAAGGCACCGTGCGGCTGGCGGGCAGCGACGAGGAGGTGCGCCTGTTCGGCACGACGAGTGCCTACCAGTTCGACGCGCCGAACACGCGTCCGGTATTCGACGGGTTGTGGACGTCGGGCCAGCTCTCGCTGGCCGACATTCAGCGCCTGCCGGAGCTCGGCATCGAGGCGGTCGTCAATCTGGCATTACCGACTGCGTCGAACGCGCTGCCCGGTGAAGCCGAAGCCGTCACGGGGCAGGGCATGGCTTTCGTGCAGATTCCCGTGCCTTGGGAAAGACCCGAGCCGCGGCACCTGCAGCAGTTCTTCGGCATGCTGGACACGTTCGCCGGTCGCAAGGTCTGGGTCCACTGCGCGAAGAACTTTCGCGTCTCGGCGTTCGTCTACCTGTACCGCCGTCTGCGCCTGGGGGAAGAACACGAGGAGGCGCTGCATCCGCTGCGCACCGTGTGGCAGCCCAACCCGATCTGGCAGGCCTTCATCGAGCAGTCGCTCGCGCGCCCGGATCAGGGACCAGAAGCGGGCACCACCCGGTAGATCACGCCCGCGTAATCGTCGGTGATGAAGACTGTGCCGTCGGGACCCTGGGCGATGCCGGCGGGCCGGCCGAGAACGCCTTCGTCGCCGATGAAGCCCGTCAGGAAGTCGCGTTCGACGATGCGCCCGTCCGGTTGCCAGTCGAGGGCGACCACTTTGTAGCCGTCGGGCTGACTGCGATTCCACGAGCCATGCAGCGCGACGAGGGCGGTGCGTGAATAGCCTGCCGGCAGGTCCGAGCCGCGCAGGAATGCGATCCCGAGTGGCGCATTGTGAGCGCGAAACGCGTACGCCGGTGCAATTGCGCGCGCAGCCTCTGCCGCATGCCCGGCGCCGAGGTCGGGATCTGGCACTCCGGCGCCATGGACGAACGGCCAGCCATAGAAGTTGCCCTGCTCGATGCGATTGAGTTCGTCGGGCGGGAGATCGTCGCCCAGCAGGTCGCGGCCATTTTCCGTTGCATACAGCACGCCGTCCCACGGCGCCCAGTCCAGGCCCACGCTGTTGCGCAGCCCGGTGGCGTAGATCTCGCGCTGGCTGCCGTCCGGCTGCATGCGCATGACCGTAGCGCGGCGCTGGTCCGCCTCGATGCAGGCGTTGCACGACGAGCCCTGCGACACGTAGAGCAATCCGTCGGGGCCGAAGCCGAGGGTCTTTGTCGTGTGAAAGCCATCGTCCGTGAAGTCGTCCACGATGTCCTCCAGCGCGCCGGACACGTGCCCCGATTCCTCGTCGAACCGGACGCGACCGATGCCGGTCGCTTCGCCGACATACAGCCATCCGTCGTGCAGGGCGAGCCCATGCGGGTGGTTGAGCTTGTCGAGCAGTTTGCGAACTGCGTCGGGTTTGCCGTCGCCATTGGCGTCACGCTCGAGCAGCACGACTTCATCGGCGCGCGTGCGGGCCACGATCAAGTCGCCGGCCGGAGTCACGAGCGGCCAGCGGGCGAGGGGTACCTCGGTGGAATAGACCTCGAGCCGGAAGCCATTGGCAACCACCAGCCTGGACGCAACCTGCTGCGCCGTCGGGGGCTCGATCGAGCGGCCGAGCAGGAAGTCGAGCATCACCTTCTTGTTGCCGACCTGCACCGGCCCGAACCAGACGTAGCCGAGGCCAGCGACGACGAGCAAGGCGACGGCCGGCAGGAGCAAGACCAGGAGTTTCTTCATGTGCGGCAGTCTAGCGCCCGGCATCCGGGGTCGGCATCCTGCTCACCGCGTTTGCCGACATTCGCGAAACCCTGTAATGATAGAGTTGTAATCTCTGGTTCGCAGATGAACCTGGCGGCAGCCGCCGCGGGCGACGAGCGCGGCGAACCTTGCCACGCGCGCAAAGACTCGACGGGGCAGATTTCCATGAAAGACCACTTCCCATCGGACCTGCGACTGGTACCGGCACTCGGTACGGCGCAGGACGACGCGTCGCAAGACGCGCCGCAAGCTGCGCCGGGCCGATCGGATGTGGCCCAGCACTCCCGCACCGGGCATCAATCCGACATCGACCCAGGCAAGGACGACGACACCCTCCGGTTGCCGGGCATTACGAGCCTCCCGGAGGGGATCGAAGTCGTCGAAACCGAGATCGGTCATGCCGTCGGCCAGTGGATTCTGATGGTGCGGTGCCAATGCGGAAAGCGCTGGTTTGAACTCGAGGCGATCGAGGCCGCAACCTGTCCGCGCTGCAGCGCACTGGTCTATATCGACATGCAGCGGGACCGGCCCGACTGACGCCGGCTGCAGTCTGTGTTGCGCGGTCTGCGCCATTCGCGGCGCCCGACTTCATCTGACGACCCAGCGCTGGACGTACGCATCCTATGGCGCGACCCGCGTCCTGGTGTTCGACCTGGATGTGCTCATGTCGAGCCAATGAGGGCCGGCCGTTGCGGCGTGTACCTGTCGCCTCGAATTGCTGGAGGGACCTGCCGTGCGCGGATTGATCGGTTGGATGGGCGCGTTCCTCGCTGGATCCTCGGGCTGGTGGCTTGGAGCCAAGGCCGGCCTCGGCATGGCTGTCCTGCTTGGCGCGGTGGCGTCCGGCATCGGGCTCTATGTCGGACACCGCTGGTTCGACCAGAACCTGAAATAAAGGAGCCGCCTGACGTGAAATCGGGTTGAGGGACTCGTGACGAATCCGTACCTTGAGCCAGTCCCTCCCCTGTGGACGCGCATCGCAGGCACGGTGCTGCTGGTCGCCGCGACCGGCCTGACCGTCGCACTCGGCCTCGGAGTGTTCGATCTTGTCGCCCACCCGGCCAACCGCCGGACTGTCACCAGTTCAACGGTCGTCTTTGCCCTCATCCTGCTGGCGCTGTGCGGAATCTGCTGGCAGGCGGGGTTTCGTCTCGCATTCAATCGCAGGGGCAGCCAGGCGGCGCTCTTCTCCCGGCCGGCATGGTTCGCGATAGGCACGGCACTGACCGTC
>JAOUGW010000154.1 GCA_029865465.1 Gammaproteobacteria bacterium | reverse complement strand
ACAGGCGATCGCTGCCGAACTGCAGGCGCGCGGGCATCGCGTCTTCGGCACGTCGCGGCGCGCGTCAGCGACGGCGCCGTCCGGCTGCTCGCTCGTCACGCTGGACGTGGACGACGAGGCGTCGGTCACGGCGGCAGTCGCGGCGGTGCAGCGCCAGGCTGGCCGCATCGACGCGCTCGTCAACAACGCGGGCTTCGGCCTTGCCGGCGCGATCGAGGACACGTCGGTCGAGGAAGCGCGCCGCCAGTTCGAGACGAATTTCTTCGGCATGCACCGGATGTGCCGCGCGGTGCTGCCGCAGCTGCGTGCGCAGCGCTGCGGACGCATCGTCAACCTGAGTTCGCTCGGCGGACTCGTCAGCGTGCCCTTCCAGGCGATGTATTGCGCGTCCAAGTTCGCGGTCGAGGCCTACACCGAGGCGCTGCGCATGGAGGTGCGGCCGTTCGGCATTCACGTCGCCATGGTCGAGCCGGGCGACTTCGCCACTCGTTTCACGGCGAACCGGCTCATGACCGCGGCCGCGAGTGCGCCGCATTCGCCATATGCCGAGCGCTGCGCGACGGCGGTGCGGCGCATGGGCGAGGACGAATCCAGCAATCCGGACGTCGCACCGGTGGTGCGCGCCGTCGTCAAGGCGGTCGAGGCAGCCCGGCCGCGCCTGCGCTATCCCGCCGCGAACGCGCAGCAGCGCACGCTGGTCGCGCTGCGGCCGCTGCTGCCGCAGCGGCTGTTCGAGTACCTGGTCATGGACAACTACAGGATCCGCTGAGAGCGCCGTGCCGGCGAAGGATTCTGGCGTGTAGAGCGTCTAAACCATAGCAAGACCGCAATTGCCACGGTTTTATCCAGACACGAATGGAGAACAGACGATGCAGCAACACACTGGAATTGCCCGCAGGGCCGCGCTTGCAAGTGTCGCACTCGCAGTCGCGACGACCGTACCACTGACCGCAGCCAACGCCGGCCCCACGGCCAAGGTGATCCCGCTCAAGGCCTCGACCATGATCATCGAGTACAACGCCTCGGCCGAAGACATCGGTATTCAGTTCTTCCTCGACAGCGATGGTTGGCGGACGGTGGAGATCTTCGATCCCAACGGCGTGGAGATCTTCAGCGCCGACACCGAGGGGAGCCTTACGCGGCAGGGCGGCGGCACGGAGCTGTTCCTCGAAAGCGTGGAGCCGGCTATCGCCGATCTGCCGTTCAGCAGGTTCTTCAAGCGATTCCCTGAGGGTAGCTACCGGTTCCAGGCACGCGACAACGCGGGCAACCTGCAACTTGGCAGCGTTGAGTTCACACACGACGTCCCAGCCGGTCCCGTGCTGATAACCCCGGTGCCCGTCAATGGCGCGAAATGCGCGAGGGGCGTTCCTTTGCCCGTCACGATTGCCTGGGAACCCGTCATGACCTCGTACACCGGCTTGCCGCTCGACATCGTGGGGTACGAAGTCATTGTCGAGAACGATGACGTGAATTTTGACGTCAAGTTCCCGGCGAATATCCACGAGTTGACGGTTCCAAATGGCCTTCTCGAGCCGGGCGCCGAGTACATCTTCGAAGTGCTGGCGGTGGCGGAAGGCGGCAACCAGACGATCACGGAAGGGTGCTTCAAGACAGCGCGCTAGGACTTTGCTGCAGCGCGGGGGCAGAGGCCGGTGTGTCCCCGCGCGGGCGGCCTGGCAGGGACTGGCGTCGGTCATGGTCGAGCAACCAGCGGAGACCGGCATGGGAGATTCGACAGCGGCACCTGGCATGCCGGCAGCCGTCGCCCAGGCGCGCCGCGCAGTTCAGAACTCCCAGACGACGCCGAGTGACGGCACCAGCGGCAACGACTTCACCGCCGACACATCGAGGAACGCAGGGCCTTCCTCGGTCTCGATCTGGTACTCGGCGCAGCAATCGCTGCGGTGGTTGGAGAGGTTGCTGATCTCGAGGAATACAGTGAGTTGCTGGCGCGATGCGACGCGGAATTTCCGCGCGACCCGGGCGTCGAATCGCAGGTACTCGCCAAACCGGTTGCGATTGCGTGACCCGACGTCGACCAGGGGGAACGGCTCGAGCGTGGCGAGTTCCACTGCGGTGGTCGGCCATCCGCTGTGCCACGCGGCTGCGAGGCTGACTTCCCACCGCGCTCCACGGTGTGCCGCCCCGGCGCTGATGAAATGGGACTGGTCCCAGCTGCGATGGATCGACTCGCCCGCCACTCGATCCTCGACACTGGACAGGCTGTAGCTCAGCCAGGCGGTACGTGGCCCGCCGGAATCGTACGCTATGGACAATTCCACCCCTTCGGCGGTCGCTGAGTCCGGGTCGATCCGGATGCGGTCGGGCTTGAGCTCCGGCAGCACGACGAGCGGGTTCAGCAGGTTCTCGTGGCGCGGCCGCAGTCGCTGATAGTCCTTGCGATACACCTCGACCCGCAGGTCGAGGCCCTCCGCGAGACGCTGCTCGACGCTCGCCACCCAGTGCTCGGCATGCTGCGCGGGCAAGAATTCCGACTCGCCGTCGGAGACCGGCAATTCATCGATGGCCTGCGCCTGGAAGTACCGGCCCCAGCCCGCCCTGAGGCGCGTGCGTGCGTTGGCCTGCCACAACACGCCAAGGCGCGGACTCAGCCAGTCGCTGCCATTCTCGCTCAGCGTCTCGCGGTCCCAACGCAGGCCCGCCTCAGCCGTAACTCCCGGCCAGGGGTCCAGGCGCGCGTTGAGGTACGCCGCGTACTGATCGCCCTTCGGGCGCAGTGAAGTCGCCCGTGTACGACTCGGCTCTGATGGCGCGCCGGGCGTGAGGAACAGGAGTTCGAACTCGGCCTGGTCCTCATAATCGTAGCGACCACTCGAGCGACGCCACTCGGCGCCGGTCTCGAGGAACGTCGTTGGTCCGTGACTCCACCAGGCATCAGCGTGCAGCGAGTCGATCGTGAACGAACTTTGATCCTGCAGCACACCGCTGCCGACGCCCGGGAGGGCGGCGCTGCCGCTGCGGTTGTTGCTGAGTCGGGTGCGTGCAAGCTGCAGGCGCGCGCCGGCCGCAGCGGAACGCTCGTGACCGAGGCGCAGCCAGAAGTACTCGTCACGGTACTCGGCGTTCGCGACCTCCTCCTCGTCCTGGTCCGAGACCCGCAGGTCGTCCTCGAAGGCGAGATAGTTACCGGCGAGGAGCAGCCCATTGGCAAGCCGGTAATCGACGTGGGCATAGAGGTCCGAGTACTTCGGCTGGCCGAGATTCGAGTCCGCGAGGTTGAGCGCCAGGTCGAGGTTGCCGCGGCGCGCCGACGCCAGCCAGTGACCCGCATCGGAATCGAAGGTTCCGCCGACGCGGCCACCGAGATTGAAAAAGCTTGCCGTCAGCTGCCCCTGCAGTCGCTCGCCCGGCACGATCGGCGCGACCTCGATCACGCTGCCCATGCGATCGCCATAGGTCACGGGAAACCCGGCCGTATACACGGTAAGCCCGCTGACGAGACCGGGATCGATGCTGCTGAAGAGGCTCTGGAAATCCTTCAGGTGGAACGGGTTGTACAGGCGGAGCCCGTCGAAGCTCACCAGCGTCTCATTGTCGACGCCGCCGCGGATGTTGGGCTTGCTGGTGAAATCCTGGTGTGCCACGCCCGGCAGGCGTGCAACGGCGCGCAGCGGATCATCCCCTAGTTCCGGGAGCAGGCCGATGTCCGCTGCAGTCAGCTCGGCAGTGGGGCCCAGCGGACCGGCGGACAACCGATAGCGGCTGGCACTGACGATGACCTCGTCGAACCCGCTCGCCTGGTCCCGGGGCTTCGGACGCGGGGGAGACGCTGTCAGCGGCATGGCCGGCGCGCGCACCAGCATCAACGTGCCGCCGGGTCCTGCGGTCACGGCGAGTCCGAACGACGCGACAATCTCGGCAAGCAGGGCACGCGGGTCACGGCCGGTGGGCTCGGTCGGAATCCTCATCCCGGGCTTCACGAGATCGCTGCTGTAGACGATGGCCAGTCCCTGCGTCTCCAGCCGCTCGAGTGCCTGCTCGAGTTCGAGGCCGGCGTAGCCACTGGGTGCTGCCAGCGCCCTCCCCGCCGCTGCGGCCAGCAGCAAACCAATGACGGCCTGCCGCCATCCCGGCAGGCGGTCCGCCTCGGCAGCGGCGAGAGACATCATCCGCGAATTCACGACCGGGGCTCTCGCGCCTACTGGTATCGGACCTCGATTGTACCGTCCGGCAGGATTTCGTAGGTGAGGTCGGTCGTCGAAAGCAGGACGCCAAGGGCCTCGAGCGGTGCGAGTGGGCCGACTCGACCGTGCAGGATGACCGAGGCGGCCCGTTGCTCCGCCGCCGCATCCGCATAGTGCACCGGGCGGCCCGTCTCGCGCGCGACCCATTCCAGCAGCACCGCGACGGACTGGTCGTTGAAGTCCGGCACCGGCGCAATCGTCTCCGCCCAGGCCCAGTCCGGGTCATCGCGTGCGATGTTCCCGCGAGTGACGCCACCTGCCGTGTCGATGGTCAACTGCTCGCCCGCAGCCGCTACGAGTTCACCCGCGTCGCGCTGCAACGATACGCGCCCCTCGCGAACCCGCAGTCGCAAGACGTCGCCCGCGTAGCGCAGTTCGAACTGCGTGCCGAGGTCGCGCGCGATACCCGCCGGCGTGACCACGACGATTCCCCCGGGCCCGGCGGAGCCCGTGTCCGCGTAGACGGCGCCGCGCTGCAGACGAATCAAGTCCGGCGCATGCAGTTCGACCTCGGTCATGACTGCGAGGCGCAGGGATACGCCGCCCTCGAGCCGCAGGTCGACACGGCCGTCCGGGCCGGTCCGCAGTCGCGTCCCCGCGTGCAATGGGCGTCGAGCCGCGACGAGCGGGACCCAGGCCCCCGCGCCGGCTGGTCGTGTTGCCACGCCGCCGCCGACGCGATCGACGCGCGCGATTTCCGCCGGAGCCATCATGGGCAGCACGACGACCCGCAGCAGCGCCGCGCCTGCAGTCAGGAGGACGAAGGCGGCGGCGATGCCGACGCCGACGCGCCAGTGTCGGCGGCGACCGACCTTCCGCTGCCAGGTGTCCTCGGCCGCAGCGAGTACCGCGCGGTAGGCATCGGCTGGCGGATCCGCACGTCGCCCGGCCGTACGGATCAGCGTCGCGACCAGGTCGCCACCCGTTCCTTGTTCACGATCTGAGGTCATTGCGCTGCCACTCCCTCAGGTCCGGCCCGGCGGCTCGAGCGCGTCCGGTGAGCCGGCCATTGCCGTAATCGCCTCGCGGAAGGCCTCCCGTGCCCGGGTCAACAGCGACTCGGCAGCCTTGTCGCTGACGCCCAGTCGCCCGGCGATATGCCTTACAGACTGGCCGTCCACATACTTCCACTCGAGGATCTCGCCATAACGCTCCGGCAGGGCGTCCACCGTGGCCTGCACCAGCCGGCTCACCTCCGAGCGCCACACGCCGGTCTCCGGCTGCTCCGAAAGCGGCGCAGCCAAAGTCTCGAGCACTGCTCGCACGTCCGGCAGGTCCTCGAGCCGCACGATCACCCGCAGTTCGCGGCGGGTGTGGCGGCCGTAGTCCAGCAGCGTATTGCGGCACACCTGGTAGAACCAGGTGTACAGCGCCGCCTCGCCGCGGTAGCTGTCGAGACGCTCGATACCCCGGCAGAAAGTCTGCTGCACGACGTCGCGGGCGGCGTCGTGATCACCGTCGAGGCGGGCGAGTACGAACCGGTAGAGGCGCGGGAAGAAGCGGTCGAACAGGGAGCGGAAGGCGACCTGGTCGCCTGACAGGATGCGTCGTGCCACCGCCAGATCCGTATGTGCAACGTCGCTCAAGGTCCGTCCCGCCTCGCTTTCCCGGTTGCTGTCTCAAGCTTAGACGCTCACGGACGGCGAATCCTTCGCAACGGACCGCACGTACGCGCATCAGGGGACATGAGCGGCGGCGGCGCGGACATGGACTTCGCCAACCCGGCCATCGCGCGCATGTTCTTCACGCATGCGCTGAATGCCTTCACCGACGGACCACCCTGATCGGAATTACAGGCGGGGCCGCGCTCCACGGGGACCACGATGACGACCGACGAGAGCAAGGTGGTGATGGTCACGGGCGTGTCCTCGGGCTTCGGACAGGCGATCGCTGCCGAACTGCAGGCGCGCGGGCATCGCGTCTTCGGCACGTCGCGGCGCGCGTCAGCGACGGCGCCGTCCGGCTGCTCGCTCGTCACGCTGGACGTGGACGACGAGGCGTCGGTCGAGGAAGCCCGGCCGCGCCTGCGCTATCCCGCCGCGAACGCGCAGCAGCGAACGCTGGTCGCGCTGCGGCCGCTGCTGCCGCAGCGGCTGTTCGAGTACCTGGTCATGGACAACTACAGGATCCGCTGAGAGCGCCGCCAGAGGGAGTGCCACTGGCCCAGGGGGGCCGGGATCACTCCCTGCGTTCGGTCCCGGCGGCGTTGTGCGGTTGCGAGGACTGCATCTGCTCCACCCGCCCGATCACCACCAGCATCCTTTCGGCCATCAGGCGAAATCTGTCTTCGCCCGGCTCGCCGGGCGTGTGGTCGGGAAAATTGCGGCGCGTGCGATGAATCCAGTAAGTGTCCGAGGGAACCTGGCC
This sequence comes from Gammaproteobacteria bacterium, assembly GCA_029865465.1. GTDB lineage: Bacteria > Pseudomonadota > Gammaproteobacteria > Steroidobacterales > Steroidobacteraceae > RPQJ01. The sequence continues at coordinate 1,235 of JAOUGW010000154.1, read as the reverse complement.
CGGAAACGCTGCCTCGAGCCGATCCTTGCCGAGCAGGTAGCCCAGCAGGCCGCCCCACGTTGCGGTCGGATTGTCGGAGTCCCAGCCGGCCAGCGCACCGATCTGCACCGTGCGCCGGAAGTCGGCGTTGCCGTAGAACAGGCTCACCAGGCTCGCCGCGAAATTGATGCCGGCGTCGAACGACTTCCGATAGACGTAACCGTCGTGACTCTGCCGCTGGTAGCGCTGGTAGACCGCGTCGCGCGTCGACTCCCAGTCGGACGGGTCCGGGTTGGCCCGGTAATGACTCCACACGAAGTCGAACATCTTCGCCGGATAACCATCGTGCGGCAGGTACGACCGCGCCGCATGCGCAAGTGCCTGCAACTGCGGACCGAGCGGCTGCGTCGCGTCGACGGTAGCCGCGAGCGCGTGCATCGTGACGTAGAACCGCGCGATGTCGGCCGCTTCCGCGCAGGCCGTCGTGCGGATCGGCAGCTCCGCGAGGCGCCACGCGACGTCGGGCCGGCCGGGCGCCAGCAGGCCGAACAGCTCCGTCGTCAGCTGTGCGTCGATCATCGTGCAGTCTGGATTCGCGGCCGGGTCACTCGTAGCCGGTGGCAACTCGCCCTGCAGCATGAGTTCGAGGGCGCGCTCGTTGGACACCCAGAGGAAGTTCTCGCGCTCCTTGCCGCCGTCGGGAATCGGCGCGTCGGCATTGCTGTAGATGTGCCTGATCCAGCCGTCCCTGATTTCCCGTGCCGACAACAGGGGGCTGGCATGCTCGCTCATGAGGTGCAGGTACAGGTACTCCATGTCGCTGTCGTCGTCAGCGCCCCACGGCTGGCCACGGGCCAGTGAATAGAAGTCGATCGTGCGGCTGTGTGGCACGTACAGGCCCCAGACGTTCCTGTGGTCGCGCGTGCCCCAGTCGGCATCGGTGTAGAACGGCGGTTCGACGCGGTCCATCTCGGTGATCAGGCCGGTCCAGTTGGCCAGCGACAGGCCGAGCCAGAAGCCTTCCAGCTGCCCGATGGCCGGCGTCGGCGCGAAGCCGTCGGCCGTGGGCAATGGATCGGCGTGGGCGACGCCGGCACACAGCAACACCGCCAGGCCGGCCAGGACACGGTGCGCGAGCGTCGAAGTCATCCAGGGAGTCTCCAGTCGATGGCGCTGCAGGGCGGCGCAAGTATAGTGCTGCACTCCAGTTGCCGTCGTTCCCCGCCGCGACGTAGCCGGCGCGAATCTGTGACGCG
>JAOUGW010000153.1 GCA_029865465.1 Gammaproteobacteria bacterium | reverse complement strand
GCAGAATGCATAGATGTCGTCGAACAGCGGATCGAATTCGTTGACCGCGGCGATGCTGTAGGACTGGCGGCCGATTTCCGGCCGGCCCGAGCGGCCCACCGGCGGCTTGAGCGGATAGTCGGCGTCGATGTTCGGCTCGACGAGGTAGAACTCGAGTTCCGGCGCGACGATCGGCTTCCAGCCCTTCTGCGCGTAGAGATCGAGGATGTGGCGCAGCACGTAGCGCGGCGCCATCGTCACCGGACGGCCGTCCGAGTAGAAGCTGTCGTGGATGACCTGCGCGGTCGGCTCGGCGGCCCACGGCACGACGCGCGTCGTGTTCGGGTCGGCCTTCAGCACGATGTCGATTTCCGACGGGCTGATGGCACGGTCGTCGTCCGGGTAGTCGCCCGTCACGGTCTGCAGGAAGATGCTCTCGGGCATGCGCATGCCCTCGTCTTCCGCGAACTTCATCGCGGGCATCACCTTGCCGCGCGCGATGCCTGCCATGTCGGGGACCACGGCCTCGACTTCCGAGATGCCGTGTTCCTTGAAAAACTGCTGGATCGGGGTGCTCATGAGAATTACTTCCGTGCGTTGATTCGTGCACGCGCTGCTGCGCCGAAGGCGGCGAACAGGGCCTGCGAAAAAGGGTTCTTCATGACCTGCCATTCCGGATGCCACTGCACCGCGAGCGCGAAGCCCGGCGCATTGCCGACACGGAACGCTTCGATCAGCCCGTCGGGTGCACGGGCTTCGATTTCGAGATCGCGGCCGAGCGTCTGCACGCCCTGGGCATGCAGCGAGTTGACCATCACCCGCTCGGCGCCCGCGAGCCCGTGCAGGTAGCCGCCCCGCACGAGTTCCACCTCGTGGGCGGGCCCGTACTGGACATCGAGCGGCTGCTCCTTGTCTTCGCGGTGGTCCCGCATGCCCGGCACGTCCTGCACCTTCTGCCAGAGCGTGCCGCCGAAGGCGACGTTCATTTCCTGGAAGCCACGGCAGACGGCGAAGAGCGGGATGCCCGCCGCGATGGCGCGCGGGATCAACGGCAACGTCGTCTGGTCGCGGTGCGGATCGTGGAGCGTGTCCGGATCGCCGGCGGGACCCTGGTAGAGGCCTGGCGCGACGTTGGACGGGCTGCCCGTCAGCAGGATGCCGTCGAACTGCGACAGCAATACGTCGAGGTCGCGCTCACCCAGCGCCGGAATGAGGACCGGCATGGCGTCCGCCGCCTCGGCGACGGCGGCAATGTACTTCTCCCCCACGCAGTGGAAGGGGTGCGGGCCCAGGATCCGGCGATCCGCGGGAATGCCGATCAATGGTTTGTGGCGAGCCACGTTTAAAATCCTAGACGGCTCTCGGGAAGCCATCATTCGGGGACGGCCCGGATTAAACCACAGCCAGCCCCCTGTCGTCGCCGCGCAGCGCAAAAAAATGGCCAAAAATCAGCCCAAACATGGACTTGGAGCGATTCCTGGCCGCGGCCGCACGGCTTGCCGACCGGCGCGGCTAACGGCTATTCTCCTCGCTCCCGGACGGCGCAGCCGTCGCTAAATCCTAAACAACGGGTGTCTCATGCCGCAGTTTGCGGAATTCGGGCCGGCCGCCGCCTGGCTCAAGCGCCACCCGCAGGTGCGCTTTGTCGATCTGCTGCTCGCCGACCTCATGGGGATTCCGCGCGGCAAGCGAGTCACGACTGCTGAACTCGAAGGCGTGCACGGCCTGGGTCTGCTGCTGCCCGGTTCGATGTTCGCACTCGACGTGCTCGGCGGCACGGTGCAGTCCACCGGCCTCGGCTTCGACGAAGGCGACGCCGATCGCGTCTGCCTGCCGGTCGCGGGCACGCTCGTGCCGGTGCCCTGGCTCGGCGAGCATGTCGCGCAGATGCAGGTCAGCATGTACGAGCACGACCGCACGCCGTTCCACGGCGACCCGCGGCACGTGCTCGAGAGCGTCGTCGCGCGCTTCACCGCGCTCGGGCTGAAACCCGTGATGGCTGTCGAACTCGAGTTCTATCTCGTCGATCGAGAGCGGACGCCGGCAGGCCACGCGCAGCCGCCGCGCCAGCCGCTCACCGGCCGCCGCGAGCTGAAGACGCAGATCAACTCGATGCAGGAATTGAACGAGTACTCGGCCGTGCTCAGCGCCATCGATGCGGCTGCGCGCGCACAGGAACTGCCCGTTGGCACCGTGCTCGCCGAGTACGGCCCGGGGCAGTTCGAGGTGAACCTGCACCACGTCGACGATCCCCTGCTCGCCTGCGACCACGCCATCCGCCTCAAGCGGCTGGTCAAAGGCGTGGCGCTCGCCCACGGCATGGAAGCGACGTTCATGCCGAAGCCCTACCGCGACCACGCCGGCAGCGGCGCGCACCTGCACGTCAGCGTGCTCGACGCGCAGGGCCGCAACATCTTCCAGGCCGAGGAGCCCGTGGGCAGCGCGCAGCTGCGCCACGCGATCGGCGGCCTGGCCGCGACGATGAACGACGCGATCGCGATCTGCGCGCCGACGGCCAATTCCTACCGGCGCTTCCAGCCCGAGGCGTACGTGCCGCTCAACCCGAGCTGGTCGGTGAACAACCGCGGCGTCGCATTCCGCGTGCCGCACGGCCCGCCCGCAAGCCGCCGCGTCGAACATCGCATCGCCGGGGCCGACGCCAACCCGTACCTGCTCGCCGCGATCGTGCTCGCCGGCATGCACCTGGGGCTTACCCGCAGGCTCGATCCGGGTCCCGTGCTCGCCGGCAATGCATACCGTGACACGACACCGACGATTCCGCAGTCGTGGCCGGAAGCGCTCGGCGTGTTCGAGCGCAGCGAATTCGCGCGCGAATACCTGGGTGAGCGCTTCGCGAGCCTGTACGCGGCGACGCGCCGCGGCGAGATGCAGGACTTCTTTTCCTACGTACCGGCCATCGACTACGACTGGTACCTGACCACGAGCTGAAGCCATGCCGGTCGAGCACATCGATTCGTACTACGCCGCTTCGGCGAATCCCGCGCCCAACCGCCCGCCGCTGACGGGTGACGTCGAGGCCGACGTCTGCGTCGTGGGCGGCGGCATTGCGGGTTGCGCGACCGCGCTGTTCCTCGCCGAGCGTGGCTACCAGGTCGTGCTGCTCGAAGGCAACCGCATCGCGTTCGGCGCGTCGGGGCGCAGCGGCGGCCAGGCAATCGTCGGTTACGCCTGCAGCCAGGACAAGCTGGCCGCACAGGTGGGCCCGGCCGACGCAAAGAAGATGTTCGACATCTCGGTCGACGCGCTCGACCTGATCAAGCACCTGGTCGAGAGGCACCGCATCGACTGCGACCTGCACTGGGGTCACCTGCACACCGCGCTCAAGCCGCGGCAGGTGTCTGACCTGCGGGCACACCAGGACGAATTGAACGGCTACGGTTACACGGGCACTCGCTGGCTCGACCGCGCGGAGCTCGGCAAAGTGCTCGATACCGACCGCTACCTCGGGGGGCTGCGCGACGACCGCAGCGGCCACCTGCACCCGCTCAATTACACGCTGGGACTCGCGGCTGCCGCCGAAGCGGCAGGCGTGCAGATCCACGAGCAGGCGATGGTCGTGGGCATCGAGCACGGCGCGACCGTGAAGCTGCGCACGGCTGGCGGACATGGCGTGCGGGCCAGGCAGGTGGCGCTGTGTTGCAACGCCTTCATCGACGAGAGGATCTCGAAGCGGCTGCGCGACCGCATCATGCCGGTCGGCACGTACGTCATCGCCACTGAACAACTCGGGCAGGCGCGCATCGAGTCGCTGCTGCGCGAGAACGTCGCCGTGTCCGACGTGAACTTCGTGCTCGATTATTTCCGTCGCTCGGACGACCACCGCCTGCTCTTTGGCGGTCGGGTCAGCTACTCCGGGCGCGACGCGCGCAACACCGCCAGGGCCACGCGCGTGCGGATGCTCAACGTCTTCCCCTCGCTCGGCGACGCGAAGATCGACTTCGCCTGGGGCGGCCACGTCGACATCACGATGAACCGCGCACCGGACTTCGGGCGCATCGCACCGAACGTGTATTACCTGCAGGGATTCTCGGGGCACGGCATCGCGCTGACCGGCATCGCGGGCCAGATGGTGGCCGAGACGATCGCGGGACAAGCCGAGCGCTTCGATCTCTTCACCCGGCTCAAGCACCACGATTTCCCGGGCGGCCCTGCGCTGCGCATGCCGGGACTCGTGCTGGCGATGCTCTGGTTCAGGCTCAAGGACCTGCTCTGATTCCGCTGGTCAGGGCCTGACCTCGAACGATGACTGCGTGGCCACGGTCACGACCTGTCCTGCCGCCAGCGTCACTTCGCCACCGGTGACCTTGGCGGCAGCCGTGCCGGCCGCGCCGCCCAGGAGGCCGCCCACCACCGCGCCATTCTTGTGCGAGACCTGGTGACCGATGATCGCGCCGGCAGCCGCGCCGCCGACGATCTTGGCGGTGTCCTTGCCAGTCTCGCTCTTGCCGACCTGCGTGAACGGCGCGTTGATCGACATGCTGGCGCCATTCGCCGCAACCAGCGAGTCGAAGGTCACGCCGAGTGTCGGGGTGCCGCCGATCTTCTTGCTGCCCGAGATGATCTGCGTGATCGAGCCGTGCACCGCCGCACCCGCCTGCGCTGCGCGCCGGTCGCCGATCATCAGGTCCGACGCGAGGCGCGCTTCGACGCTGTCGCCGACAGCGTTCGTCTTCGTGCTGACCGGAGCGACCAACTCGATCGCGAGCTGCGTTCCCGCGGGCACGATGATCGGTGCCGCAGGCTCCACGACCTTTGGAACAGCTGCGGCAGTGCTCGTGGCCGGCCTGGCCGCGCTCGCTTTCTTCGCCGCAGCCTGCCTGGCGGCCGCCGCCTGCCTGCCCGCCGCAGCGGCCGAGGCGTCAGCGTCACGCCTCGCGAGTTCGGCTTCGACCTCCTTCTGCTTCAGCGCCGCCTCGCGCTCGGCGAGCTCCTTTTCCCTGGCTGCCAGCTCCGCTGCCTTCGCTTCCTCGGCGGCTTGCGCAGCCGCAGCGGCCTGGGCGGCAGCGTCGTCCTGGACAGGGGCTTGGGCCGTCTGCTCCGGCGCTGCCGCCGGCGGCGCGGACTGACCGCAGCCCGTCATGCCCAGCGCAAGCGCGGCAGCAGACAACAGCAGGATCCGAAGCGTCGAGGTGTGGGGCATGGCAGTCACTGTGTGCGTGGGGGAGTGCCCTACAGTACCCGAAACGACGCCCCGCGCGAACGCGGCATGGCCGAATGAGAACGCGATCACGGCATCGCAGCCACGGGCGCCCCGGCTCGCGTGGCAGGGGCCCCGGCGATGCGCTGCCTGCCGCGCTCAGTCCGCGGCGCCGGCGACGCTGGCTCCGCTCGTGCAGGTCTCGTGCACGACGACGCGGGCCAGCAGCGGCAGCACCGGCTTCAACTCCCGCCAGATGTAGCGCGCCAGGTTCTCGCTGGTCGGGTTGTCGAGCCCGGGGATGTCGTTGAGGTACCGATGGTCGAGACGCTGGAACAGCGGCTCGAACGCCTGCTTGATCTCGGCGAAGTCCATCACCCAGCCGAGGCGCGGGTCCACCGGGCCACTGACGTGCAGTTCGACGCGAAACGAATGCCCGTGGACTCGCGCGCACTTATGCCCTGCCGGAACGTTCGGCAGCCGATGCGCGCTCTCGAGCGTGAAGGTCTTGAAGATGTCCACTGGCCGTATTCCTCGTTAGCTGGGCGCAGGCGCGGCGACTTTCGGGCGCAGCACGTAGCAGACGTGAATCTTCGGGTTGCGCGCGAAGTCTTCTGGAATCGTCGCGCGTGTGATGTCATCCACCTCGAACTGCTCCAGCGTCGCGCCGTCGAGCCTGAACTTCTGGAAATTGTTCGAAAACACGAGGGTGCCGCCCGGCGCCAGCAGCTTCGCCGCCGTCAGCAGCAACCAGCCATGGTCCATCTGGACGTCGAACTCGCGCTGCATGCGCTTCGAGCGTGAGTGCGTCGGCGGGTCGATGAAGATCAGGTCATAGGCTGGCGGCCGAACCTGCTGCGATTGCGTCTCGAGCCAGGCCAGGCAATCCGCCTGGATGAACTCGTGTTCCGGACCACGCAATCCGTTCAGGTCGAGATTGCGCAATGCCCAGTCGAGGTAGGTCCTCGACATGTCGACGGTGGTCGAGGCGATCGCGCCACCCCCCGCCGCGTGGACGGTCGCTGCACCCGTGTATGCGAAGAGGTTCAGGAAGCGCTTTCCCTTCGCCCACTCACCGAGCCGCATGCGCGTGATGCGGTGGTCCAGGAACAGCCCGGTGTCGAGGTAGTCGGTGAAGTTGACGAGGAAGCGATAGCGGCCTTCGCGGACGACGTGGTACTGCGCCTCCCCGTCCAGCTTTTCGTACTGCTCGCCGGCCTTCTGCCGCTTGCGGACACGCAGGAACATGCGTTCCGGCGCAATCCCCAGCACCGACGGAATGGCGGCGAGCGCTTCATCACGACGCGCGCGCACGGACTCCTGCGCGATGCTAGACGGCGCCGCGTATTCCTGCACGCAGGCCCAGCGCTGGTCGTTGCCGTAGACGTCGATGGCGAACGCGTATTCAGGCATGTCGGCGTCGTAGACACGGAAGCAGGCGATGTCGCTGCGCCGCGCCCAGTCAGCGCGCTTCGTGTAGTTCTTGCGCAACCGGTTCGCGAACATCGACGATCCCGGGCGTGCCCGGGCGGCCTCGAGCCGCGCCGCGCGCACCTGCAACGGGTCGGGCTCTTTCGCCGACTCGTCGAGGTGGAAGCGCAGCAGCCGGCATTCAATGGCGCCGTTGTAGAACGTGTGCGTGCGATACGCGCGCAGGCCCAGCGCGCGCCCCAGCGGCGGATCGCCCGTGAAGACACCTGCCTCCCAGCCCGGGAAGCAGCGCAGCAGCTTGTCACCGAGGCTGGCGTAGAGCGCCTCGATCTTCTCCGGATCGCCGATGCGCACGCCGTACGGCGGATTCACCAGGACGAGACCGGCGGCGTGAGTCGTCGCCGGCAGGTTCGAGAGATCGCGGCGATCGAACAGCAGGTGATTGCCGAGCCCCGCCCGGTTCGCGTTGGCGATCGCGGCGCGGATCGCGGTCTGGTCGCGGTCGCTGCCCGCACAGCGCCCGCCTGCGAGCACCTCGAGCCTGCGTGCGTTCTCTGCGGCGGTTCGCAGTGCGTGCCACAGTTCCGCGTCGTGCTGCAGCCAGCGCTCGAAGCCGAACCGGCGCCGGAGCAATCCAGGCGCGATGCCCGCGGCGATCATCGCCGCCTCGATCACGAGCGTGCCCGAGCCGCACATCGGGTCGTAGAACGCCGCGCCTTCGGCAGCCATCGTGGCCCAGCCTGATCGCAGCAGCAGCGCGGCAGCGAGATTCTCCTTGAGGGGCGCCTCGACGCCCGTCTGGCGGTAACCGCGGCGATGCAGCGGTTCGCCACTCAGGTCGATGCCGACCGTGACGCGCTCCTTGGCGAAGCGCAGGCTGACGCGCAGATCCGGCGAGGCCAGGTCGACGTTGGGCCGCTCGCCCGTATGCTCGCGCATCCGGTCAACGATCGCGTCCTTGGCGCGCAGCGCCGCGAACTGTGTGTGGCGCAGCCACGGAGGCGACTCACCGACCACGTCCACCGCAAACGTGCCGTCCGAACCGACGTGGCTTTCCCACGGCAGCTCGAGCAGGCCGCGGTACATCACGTCGGGATCGCTCGCGTTGAGATCCGCAAGCGTCAGCAGTACGCGACTCGCGGTGCGTGCCTGCAGGCAGGCGGTGTACGCGCTCGCCAGCGGTCCTTCGAAGCTCACGCCCGCCGGATGTTCGCGCACGACGTCCACGCCATGCTGGCGCAGCTCGGCCGACAGCATGTCCGCAACGTTGAGCGGGCAAGCCGCAAAAAAGCGGTGGCGCTGTTCGGGTGCGGTCGTGTCGCTCAAGC
>JAOUGW010000152.1 GCA_029865465.1 Gammaproteobacteria bacterium | reverse complement strand
CGCCCGAATTCACGTCGCTGTGTCCGATCACCGGCCAACCCGATTTCGCGCACCTCGTGATCGACTACGCCCCCGCCAGGTGGCTGGTCGAGAGCAAGTCGCTGAAGCTGTACCTCGGCAGCTTCCGCAATCACGGTGCGTTCCACGAGGACTGCACGCTCGCCATCGCGGACCGGCTGGTCCACTTCCTGCAGCCCCGCTGGCTGCGCATCGGCGGCTACTGGTATCCGCGGGGCGGCATGCCGATCGACGTGTTCTGGCAGACGGGGCGACCGCCCGCAGGCCTGTGGCTGCCGGACCAGGGCGTGCCGCCGTATCGCGGCCGCGGCTGAGTTCGCCGCGAATCCGGCATGGTATGATCGCGACTCTCCAATGGTGGCTCGCGTCGGATCCCTCGCGACGGCCAGCCGCGAACCCCGCCAGGCCCGGAAGGGAGCAACGGTAGCGGCCACGCCGGGTGCCGGGGGTATTCTGGCGCGGGCCGCCGCCCGACCCAGAGCCCATCCACCGCCCGAGCGAAACGCAGAGCACCCACTCGCCCGATGAGCTACCTCGTCCTTGCCCGCAAATGGCGCCCGCGCACGTTCGACCAGCTCGTCGGCCAGGACCACGTCCGCCGCGCACTCACGAACGCGCTCGATTCCGGCCGCATCCACCACGCGTTCCTGTTCACGGGCACGCGCGGCGTGGGCAAGACGACCATCGCGCGCATCTTCGCGAAGTCGCTCAACTGCGAGCAGGGCGTGTCGTCGATGCCGTGCGGCCAGTGCCCGGCGTGCGTCGACATCGACGCCGGCCGGTTCGTCGACCTGCTCGAAGTCGACGCAGCCTCGCGCACCAAGGTCGACGACACGCGTGAACTGCTCGACAACGTGCAGTACTCGCCGGCGCGCGGACGCTACAAGGTCTACCTGATCGACGAAGTCCACATGCTCTCGACGCACTCCTTCAACGCCCTGTTGAAGACGCTCGAAGAACCGCCACCGCACGTCAAGTTCCTGCTCGCCACCACCGACCCGCAGAAGCTGCCGGTGACGGTGCTGTCGCGCTGCCTGCAGTTCCACCTGCGGCGCCTGCCGTTGCCGCTGATCTACGACCGGCTCGCGCAGATCTCCACGGCCGAGGAGGTCGAATTCGAGCCGGCCGCGCTGCGTGCGATTGCGCGCGGCGCCGAGGGCAGCATGCGCGATGCACTGTCGCTGCTCGACCAGGTGCTGGCGTTCGGCGGCGGCCGCGCCATGGAAGCGGAAGTGCGCACGCTGCTCGGCACGCTCGACCGCAAGCACGTGCAGGGCATCCTGACGGCGCTGGCCGGGAAGGATGGCGCGGCGCTGATGCGGCAGGCCGCACACCTCGACGAGCGCGCGCCGGACTATCACCAGGCGCTCGGCGAACTGTCGGGCGCCATCCAGCGCATGGCGCTGTTGCAGGCGCTGCCGGACCTGCCTCCCGGCGAGGACGAGGACGAGGACAAGGTGCTCGCGGAACTCGCCGCGAAGTTCACGGCCGAAGACCTGCAGCTGCTGTACCAGATTGCCATCGTGTCGCGCCGTGACCTCGATTACGCGCCGGATGCGCGCGCGGGTTTCGAAATGGCGCTGCTGCGCATGCTCGCGTTCCGACCGCAAGGCTTGCCGCCAGTGGCGACAGCCGGCGGCGGTGGGGCGGGCGTGGCGCGGGCGACAGCCGCCGCAGCACCCGCGAGCGCGCCGTCACGGCCCGCCGCTGCGGCGAGTCCCGCGGCGGCCGGGTCCGATTGGGATGCAGTCGTCGCCGCGCTCGGGCTGCAGGGCACCGTCAAACATTTCGCGGCGAACTGCGTGATGCTCGAGCGCAGGGCGGGTCTCGTCCGGCTGCGTCTCGACCCGGCTGGGGACTCGTTCCGCCGGCCGCAGATCGAGGGCCGGCTGGCCGAGGCGCTGTCGCAGCACTACGGCGAGACGATTCGCCTCGAGATCACGCAGGCCGCGGCGCCCGGAGACATCTGCACGCCCGCCAGGCGCGATGCGATTGCGGCCGAAGACCGGCAGCGCGCCGCGGAACAGGCGATCGACGGCGATCCCGCCGTGCGCGCGATGCGCGAAGTGTTCGGCGCGACGGTTCGACCCGGTTCGGTGAAGCCGCTCAACTGAGCGCGCGTCACCCGTCACTACCCACCCTCACCTCTGCGAGACGCACATGATGAAAGGCGGCATCGGCAACATGATGAAGCAGGCGCAGGCGCTGCAGGCGAACATGCAGAAGGCGCAGGCGGAGCTCGCGGCCATGGAAGTCGTCGGTGAATCCGGCGGCGGCATGGTCAGGATCACGATGAACGGCAGGCACGAAGCGAAGCGCGTACAGCTCGATCCAGGCGTGCCGCTCGACGATCGCGAGATGATCGAAGACCTGGTGGCAGCAGCGATCAACGACGCGGCGCAGCGCGTCGAAGCCGCGACGCAGCAGCGCATGTCGAGCGTCATGGGCGGCATGAACCTGCCGCCGGGCTTCAAGATGCCGTTCTGAGCGGCACACCGAAGCTCCAGTCATGCTCTATCCGCCTTCCCTCAGCCGGCTGATCGAAGCCTTCCGCTGCCTGCCGGGCGTCGGCCCCAAGTCGGCGCAGCGGATGGCGTTCCACCTGCTGGAGCGCGACCGCAACGGCGGCAGCGAGATCGCGGTGTCGGTTGCCAACGCCATGGCGAAGCTTGGCCACTGCCAGCGCTGCCGCATGTTCGCCGAAGGCGAACTGTGCCCGGTGTGCGCCTCGACGGGCCGCGACACGTCGCTGCTCTGCGTGGTGGAATCGCCGGCCGACGTGGTTGCGATCGAGCAGACGGCGAGTTTCCACGGCTGCTATTTCGTGCTGATGGGCCACCTCTCGCCGCTCGACGGCGTCGGCCCGGCAGAGATCGGGATCGGCGATTTCGAGAAACTCCTGGGCGAAGGCGAGGTCAAGGAAGTGATCCTCGCCACGAACCCCACCGTCGAGGGCGAGGCCACGGCGCATTTCCTGGCCGGGGTCGCAGCGCGGTTCGGCTTGCGCGCATCGCGCATCGCGCACGGCGTGCCGGTGGGTGGTGAACTGGAATACGTCGACGGCGGCACGCTCGCACACGCGCTGGCGGGCCGCACGCCGGCACTCTGAAGCCCGGGATGACCATGAAATACGCAGCGACGATTCGAGTCGCATGGTTTGCCACGCTGGTGCTGGGAGCATCGCCCGCGGTCTTCGCGGCCGATCCCGCGCCGGCGCCGGCAGCAACGACTGCCGCGACGCCCGAGCCCGATACACCGTTCAATACGGCGAGCCGGCTGTACGAGCAAGGCAAGCAGGCCGAGGCGCTGGTCACGCTGCAGCAGCTGGCCGAGGCAGGGGATGCGCGGGCGCAGTACCTGGTCGGCCTCGACCTGCTCGAAGGCAAGTACATCAAGCTCGACAATGCGCAGGGCTTCGCCTACCTGGTGCTCGCGACCGAGGACAGGCAGTGGGGCGACCTGGTCGCGCCGCGCGCCCGCGAGGCCCGCGCGGTCGTCGAACCGCAGCTCTCCGGTCCGGAGCTCATCCGTGCGGACGCGTTGATCGGCGCCTACAAGGAGCGGCAGAAATCGCAGCAGCGGGGCCCGTGATTACGTTTTCGCCTCGCTGGCGAGAAACAGCCAGGTCTCGACGACGGTATCAGGGTTGAGCGACATGCTCTCGATGCCCTGGTCGAGCAGCCAGCGCGCCAGGTCGGGGTGATCCGAGGGGCCCTGGCCGCAGATGCCGATGTACTTGCCGGCCTTGCGGCAAGCCGTGATCGCCATTGACAGCATCGCCTTCACCGCGTCGTCGCGCTCGTCGAACAGCCGCGCGATGATCGCCGAGTCGCGGTCGAGGCCGAGCGTGAGCTGGGTCATGTCGTTCGAGCCGATCGACATGCCGTCGAAGAATTCCAGGTAGCGATCCGCCAGCACGGCGTTGCTCGGGATCTCGCACATCATGATGACCTTGAGGCCGTCCTCGCCGCGTTTCAGCCCGTTGGCCGCGAGCAGGCCGACGACCTGTTCGGCCTCCTTCAGCGTGCGCACGAAGGGCACCATCACCCAGACGTTCCTGAGCCCCATCTGCTCGCGCACGCGCTTCAGCGCGCGGCACTCGAGTTCGAAGCAGGGGCGGAAGCCTTCGTCGACGTAGCGCGCGGCGCCGCGGAACCCGAGCATCGGGTTCTCCTCGACGGGTTCGTACTTGCGGCCGCCGATGAGGTTGGCGTACTCGTTCGACTTGAAGTCCGAGAGGCGCACGATCACCGGCTCGGGCGCAAACGCTGCGGCGATCGTGCCGATGCCTTCGCAGAGCTTCTCGACGTAGAACCCGACCGGGTCGGCGTAGCCGGCCATCTGGCGCCGGATCGTGTCGCGCAGGTCGGGCTCGAGCGAATCGAATTCGAGCAGCGCTTTCGGGTGCACGCCGATCATGCGGTTGATGATGAACTCGAGCCGCGCCAGGCCGACGCCCTTGTTCGGGATCGCGGCGAAGTCGAACGCGCGGTCCGGATTGCCGACGTTCATCATGATCTTGACCGGCAGGCTCGGCAGCGAGTCGAGCTCGATCTGCGACTGGCTGAACTCGAGCTGGCCGTCGTAGATGTACCCCGTGTCGCCTTCGGCGCACGAGACGGTGACGGGCTGGCCTTCCTTGATCTTCCTGGTCGCGTCGCCGCAGCCGACGACGGCCGGGATGCCCAGCTCGCGGGCGATGATCGCGGCGTGACAGGTGCGGCCGCCACGGTTCGTGACGATCGCAGACGCGCGCTTCATCACCGGCTCCCAGTCCGGGTCGGTCATGTCGGCGACGAGCACGTCGCCGGTCTCGACGCGCGCCATCTCGCGAATGTCGCGGATGACGCGGGCCGGGCCGGCGCCGATGCGCTGGCCAATGCTGCGACCCGTCGCGAGCACCGGTCCCTTCTGCTGCAGGGTGTAGCGCTGGATCGTGCGGCCGGCGCGGCTCTGGACCGTCTCGGGCCGGGCCTGCAGCACGTAGATCCTGCCGGTGTCGCCGTCCTTGCCCCACTCGATGTCCATCGGGCAGCCGTAATGATCTTCGATGATCAGCGCCTGCTTCGATAGTTCGATGAGATCCTCGTCGCTGATGCAGAAGCGCATGCGATCCGCTTCGGGGACGTCCACGGTGAGCACGCGCAGCTCGGCCTGGGCCGCCGGCGCGTAGGTCATCTTGATCGCCTTGGCGCCGAGCGTGCGCCGCAGGATCGGGTGGTGGCCGTCGCGCAGCGCCGGCTTGTACACGTAGAACTCGTCCGGGTTCACGGCACCCTGCACCACGGTTTCGCCGAGGCCGTAGGACGCTGTGATGAACACCACGTCGCGGAAGCCCGAGTCGGTGTCGAGCGTGAACATGACTCCGCTCGCGCCGGTGTCGCTGCGGACCATGTACTGGATTCCGGCCGACAGCGCGACCAGCGAGTGATCGAAACCCTGGTGCACACGGTAGGAGATCGCGCGGTCGTTGAACAGCGACGCGAAGACTTGGTGCACGGCCTTGACGACGTTGTCCGAGCCGCGCACGTTGAGGAAGGTTTCCTGCTGGCCGGCGAACGACGCTTCCGGCAGGTCCTCCGCCGTGGCTGACGAGCGCACCGCGACCGCGACATCGGCGCGGCCAGCGCACATGCGGGTGTAATCGTCGACAATCTGCTGCTGCAGCTGCGGCGGGAACGGCGTCGAGAGGATCCAGTCGCGGATGCGAGCGCCCGTCTCGGCGAGACTGGCGACGTCGTCGACGTCGAGCGCATCGAGTTCCTGCTTGATGCGGGCGGCGAGGCCCTGGTGCGAGAGGAATTCGCGGTAGGCGTCGGCGGTGGTCGCGAAACCGTCCGGCACGCTGACGCCCAGCTGCGCCAGGTTGGAGATCATTTCGCCGAGGGAGGAATTCTTGCCGCCGACTGCTGCCACGTCGTGGCGGCCGAGGCTGGAAAAGGGCAGGGTGTAAGGACGCACGGGCGACCCCTTGCTAGGTCAGCGGACTAGGTGAAACACTGCGCAGAACTCTGTGCCCTGGGGATCGCCGTGCCGATGAGTCGCCGAACGGTATTTTTCGTATCTGACCAGACCGGCGTGACAGCCGAGACGATGGGGCACAGCCTGCTCACGCAATTCGAGGGCCAGGAATTCAGGCAAGTGACTCTGCCATTTATAGCCAGCATTGACAAGGCAGAGGAAGCCGTAAGAAAGATCAACGCGACGGGTCAGGAAGATGGCTGGCGGCCGATCGTCTTCAGCACCCTGGTGAAGGAAGACCTGCGCCGCGTCGTCAAGGCCAGCAACGGCCTGTTCCTCGATTTCTTCGACGCATTTCTCGGTCCGCTCGAGGGCGAACTGATGGTCAAGTCGAGCGAGCGTGCCGGTCGCGCGCACGGCATCGCGGACCAGCTCGTCTACAGCACGCGCATCGAGGCCACCAACTTCGCGCTGGCGGCGGATGACGGCGCGATCACGGCGGACTACGAGCGCGCCGACGTGATCCTCATCGGCGTGTCGCGCTCGGGCAAGACCCCGACGTGCATCTACATGGCGATGCAGTACGGCGTGTTCGCGGCCAATTACCCCTTCACCGAGGACGACTTCGACGGCAAGCAGTTGCCCGCATCGGTGCGCGGCCACACGCCCAAGCTCTTCGGGCTCACGATCTCGCCGCTGCGGCTGCAGCAGATCCGCAACGAGCGCCGGCCCGGCAGCCGTTATGCCTCGATCTCACAGTGCGAGTTCGAGGTGCGCAGCGCCGAAAACCTGTTCCACCGTCACGGCATCCCCGCGATCGATACGACGGAGTGCTCGATCGAGGAGATCGCGAGCCGCATCATCGACCGCAAGGGAATCGAGCGTCGCCTGCGGCCGTGAAGCGGCTTGGCGGCGAGCGTTACGATTGAGTCGCGACGCGGCGGCCGAATGCGTCACATCACAGAGCTGCGAGCCGCTTCACAGGCGCGCCGAAACCCTGTGCTATATTCGGGCCATGTTGCTCGACCACCTCTGCATCACTTCCTGGCGTGCACGGCCGGTGAGCTTCGTCAGCCTGATGTCGCTCTACGAGAGCAACTTCCTGCGCCTGAAGGAACTCGCGGGTGACATGCGCCGCCACCACGGCGTGGCGGTGTCGCGCACCAGGGCGGACTGCGACCTGCACCTGTCGGTGCTCGAGCACACGCCCTACACCTCGGCCGTGCGGCTCACGTACGTCTTCGAGGAAACCGCTGCCACGGTGGCCGATCCCGATCTCGAGATCCGCGTCTACCACGACGCGCGGCTGGCGGAAGTCAGCGCGTGCGGCCGCTGGCTGCGGCACCAGAGCCTCGAGCACGTCCGGGCCGGCATCCCGGCGCAGCTCGGCGAGCGCTGGCTGCGCAACATGCTGCTCAACAAGTGGCTCGATTACTGCCTCGAACGCGGTCACGAATTCACGCCGGCAGCGCAGGTTGCGGCGCATGCGCCTGCCTGAAAAACTGCGCCTGCTGGCCTACCGGCTCGCCGGCCGCGAACCGTCCATCGAGGACGAACGGCTGTTCGAGCTGTTCCGCAACCGCGTCGCGCTGAAGAAGGAGCTCACGGCGCTCGACGACGATCGCCACCGGTTGCTCGACCGCCTCAAGCTGCAGGAAGGCGCGACGATGCGCGTCGAAGAGCAGCTGGCGTCGCTCGAGCAGTACCTCGGCCGGCCCGACGAGGGCTACAAGAGCCTCGCGTACTTCCAGCTGAGGGCGCTGTGGCGCGTCGCGTGCAAGCGGCTCGAGCAGTTCGGCGCCGAGCTGGCGCGACAGCAGAAGGATCGTGAGCGCAAGACCCAGGTGGCGGAGTTCGACCGAGCCCGGCGCGAGCGCGCGGCGCTGGTGGATCGTGAACTGGTCGAGGCCAGGGTGCTCGGCGAACAGCTGCAGGCCGAGCAGA
>JAOUGW010000350.1 GCA_029865465.1 Gammaproteobacteria bacterium | reverse complement strand
CGGCGTTCTGCCGCGACCGCCCGACCGGTAAGATTCGCCGATGACCGATTCCTGGTTCGACGACGACGAAAAGCCCTCGCCGGCGGCCCCGGCGCGCGAAGTCCTCACGATTTCGCAGCTGAATGCCCAGGCTCGCATGCTGCTGGAGCGTGGCCTGGGCTCGGTCTGGCTGGAGGGAGAGATCTCGAACCTGGCCCGCCCCGCCTCGGGCCACTGGTACTTCTCGCTGAAGGACGAATCGGCGCAGGTGCGCTGCGCGATGTTCCGCAACCGCAGCCTGCTCGTGCGCTTCCCGGTGAAGGACGGCGCCAGGGTGCTCGCGCGCGGTCGCGTGAGCCTCTACGAGACTCGTGGCGAGTTCCAGGTGGTCATCGATCACCTCGAGGAGGCCGGCGAGGGCGCGCTGCGCCGCCGCTTCGAGGAACTCAAACGCAAGCTGCTGGCGGAGGGCCTGTTCGAGGCTGCGCAGAAGAAGCCGCTGCCCGCGCTGCCCCGCCGCATCGGCGTGATCACGTCGCCGACCGGCGCGGCGTTGCGCGACATCCTGCACATCCTGCAGCGCCGCTTTCCGGCCGTGCCTGTCCTGGTCTACCCGGTTGCGGTGCAGGGCGAAGCGGCACCGCGTGAAATCGTGCAGGCGCTGCAACTCGCCGCTGCGCGGCGCGACTGCGACGTGCTGATCCTGGCCAGGGGCGGCGGCTCGCTCGAAGACCTGATGGCGTTCAACGAGGAATCCGTGGCCCGCGCGATCCACGCTTGCGGCATCCCGGTCATCAGCGGCGTGGGCCACGAGACCGACGTCACCATTGCCGACTTCGTCGCGGACGAACGCGCGCCGACGCCCTCCGGCGCGGCGGAACGCAGCGTGCCGGACAGCGCGGAATACCTGCGCGCCTTCGGGGCGCTCGAGCGCGGCCTGGTCCAGGCCCTGGGCCGCAAGCTGCTGTCGCTGCGACAGACGCTGCAGCAGTGGGAACGGTCGTTGAGCCGGCTCTCGCCGCGTGCACGACTGCAGCAGCATGCGCAGCGCCTCGACGAACTGGAGAGCCGCCTGCAGCGCTCGGTCCGCGCCCGGCTCGAACGAGCGCGCGTCCGCTTGTCGAACGCGGCAGCCCTGCTCGGTCGCAGCAGCCCTGGGCGTCGCCTCGCGCCGCTGCAGCAGCGCCTGGTGGTTGCACAGCGTCGCCTTCCGGACGCGATGCGGCGGCGGCTGCAGGCCGCGCGCGAACGCGTCGAACGTTCGATGCGCACGCTGAACGCCGTCAGTCCGTTGGCGACGCTCGAGCGCGGCTACGCGATCGTCACGGATTCCGGCTCACACGTCGTGACCGACGTGTCGACGCTTGCGCCGGGCGCACAGATCGAAGCACGCGTGGCTCGTGGTGCCGTTCGTGCGACGGTCACGGACGTGTTCGCAGCGGCGACCAAGCCCGCAGTCGCTCCGAGGAAGAGAGCGAAGCCAAGGCAATGATGAACGAGAGAGCCGCACCTGCACGCACGAGACCCGCCCCAGGGCGACGGGACTTGCGCCCGGATTCGGTCGGGCGGGCCTGGCGCGTGCTTACGCCGCTGATCGTATCGATGAGCCTCGGTTTCGCTGCTCCCGCACGCGCCGCAGACGACGTCACCCTGCCGCGCGACACGCGCATGCCGGGCGGCATCGCGATCCTCGACCTCGGTGCAGGCGCCGAATCGCCTGGCGCCGTGTATTACGGCGGGTACCGCGCGCCCATCGTCCGCACCGCGGACGGCTGGAAGGCGATCGTCGGCATTCCGCTGGCGGCCGAGCCCGGCCGACAGACCGTGAAACTGGTGACGCCGCAAACCGGCGACAAGGATCGCACGATCGCGTTCACCGTCGCGCCGAAGACCTACGCCACCCAGAACCTGACGGTCGAGCCGCGCAAAGCCGATCCGCTGCCCGAGGACCTCAAGCGCATCGACGCCGAGACCGCGCGGACCGAACGCGCGCTGGCCACCTACACCGAGAGCCTGTCGCCGACGTGGCGGTGGACCGTACCCGTGCCGGGCGAGCGCTCGGATTCGTACGGCAAGCGTCGCGTCTTCAACGGCCTGCCGCGCAAGCCGCACAGCGGCATGGACATCGCCGCGCCGACCGGCACCCCGATCCGCAACCCAGCGGCTGGCCGCGTCGTGGAAACCGGCGACTTCTTCTTCAACGGCAACACCGTGTTCATCGACCACGGCCAGGGCGTGCTCACGATGTACTGCCACCTCAGTCGAATCGACGTGAAGACGGGCGACGCGGTGAAGGAAGGCGACGTGCTGGGACTGGTCGGGGCGACGGGCCGAGTGACGGGTCCGCACCTGCACTGGGGCGTGAGCGTCAACCGGGCGATGGTCGACCCCGAACTGCTGCTCGGGAAGTGACTGGGGGGTTAGGGGATAGGGGATAGGGGA
>JAOUGW010000010.1 GCA_029865465.1 Gammaproteobacteria bacterium | reverse complement strand
GTTGTCGAGGTGCTCGAGCAGGATGGCGATCGCTTCCGCGACGCGCGGATCGTCCGACGGCAGGTGCGCGAGCAAGCGTTCGGCGGCTTCCTCGTACAGCTCGAGGCCGTCCTCGTCGATGCCCAGCCCTGCGCCGAGTCCAGAGAGCACCGGCAGGCGCCGTGCGAGCGACTGGTTGAGAGCATCGATCGTGAGCACGCGGAGCCGGCTCGGATTGCGCAGCAGGCCCCAGTCGTTGCGGGCATCGACGTCGAGCACGCGACGGGCCAGGTCGCGCGTCTCGTCGCGCAGTTGCGCCCGCGGGTCCTCGCACTGGCGCAGCGACTCCAGGATGCGGTTGCGCATCTCCGCTGCGGCCTTGCGCGTGAACGTGATGGCCAGCAGCGCTTCGGGCCGGTCCACGACGGCGAGCAGCGCGAGGAAGCGCTGCGTGAGCAGCTCGGTCTTGCCCGAGCCCGCCGGCGCCTGGACGATGAAGCTGCGGTCGACCCGCAACGCCTTCGCGCGCGCCTCACGGTCAGCCTGCAGCAGGTCAGACGGCTGCATCGTCGCCCTCCTCGGCTTCCTGGAGCGCCTGTGCCGAACGACAGACCCCGGGCAGGTGGCAGTAGCGGCACGCCCTGGCCGGATTCGGCGCGAGTCGTGCGTCGCCCTGGGCGTGCTCCCTCGCCAGCGACTCCAGGCGCGTGTTCCAGGCCTGCAGCAGGTCGTCCCAGCTCGCGTAGTCCTTGAACGGAGCCCTGGCCGCATCGAACGCCTTGAGTTGAGGGAACACCGCGCCTTCCCGCGCGAAGCCGCGGTAGCCGGTGCTGCCCTTGCAGACGATGCCGAACGCGACTGCGCCGACATCGTGCTGGCCGACCGCACGCACATAGAGCGGCAGCTGCGGCAGTTCCGGGCGCTCGCCCATCCACGCGGCGGGCTTCGCGCCCGCACCGGTCTTGTAGTCGATGACAGCCAGCGTGCCGTCCGCGAGACGATCGACACGGTCGAGCACGATCTTCGTCTGCACGCCTCCCACGTCGATCACGCGCGCATCCTCGACCAGCTCGACCGTGAACGGTGCGCGCTCCGCGTCCTGCTGCAACAGCTCGAGCACGCGCGCCGCGAGCCAGCGTTCCTCGAGGTCGAGCAAGCGCATGCCGACTTCGTCGGCCGTCGCACGCAGCGGCGCCAGCACCGCCTGCACGTGCGTGCGCAGGGTCGCGACGCGCTGCCCGGCGGACATCGCCAGCAGCACGGCCTGCTCGCGTACCTCGTTCCAGAAAGCCTGCAGCACGGCATGCGCGAGCCTGCCGCGTTCGGTGGCGGCGATGCCCGCGGCCGGGTTCTCGAGTTCGACGCCGCCCAGGCGCAATTCGACGGCGGCACGGAACGGGCACGCGCCCTGCAATTCGAACAGCCGGCTGCCGCCCTTCACGACCTCTTGCCGGGCAAACGCGGGAAGCGACCCATCGAGCAGCGTGTCGAGAGCGGGACGCGCATCGAATTGCGCCGACGACGCCTGTGCCCCGGGCCACAAGGGAATCGAGTCGAGGCGCGGCAGGCCAGTGACCAGCGCGCTCGGCAGCAACGGCGCTTCGTCCTCGAAGCGCGACACGCTGCAGATTGCCGTGGCCGCCGCGACCACGAGTCGTTGCAGCGTGCGTCGGGCCTGCTGCTCGGACAGCGCTGCCGTCGCTCCGGGGACCCCCTGCCTCGCCTGCAACTCGCGCGGCAGGAACGGGTCCGGGTTCGCCGGTGGCGGCCAGCGCGCAGCATCGAGTCCGCACACCCAGATCGCATCGAAGTGCATGCCGAGCGCCGTTTCCGGGTCGATCACCAGCAGCGGAGCCGCGATCTCCTGCGGTTCGAACGCAGTCCCGGCGGCCAGTTCGCGCAAGTGTGCGAATGCGACCGACACTCGCAGCGGACCGGCGACGTCATCGCTCGCCCCGAATTCGCCGAGCAGTGATTGCAGACGCTGCACGGCCTGGTGCTCGGCGCTGGCGGGATCGGGACCGGGCCAGCCGACTGCGCGCAGCAATTCGAAGAACTCGGGTGCCCACTGGCTCGGCAGTCGCGATCCCGTCCAGGTTCGTGCGCGCGCTGCTGCTGCCTGCAGCTGCGCCGCGGTGGCGGGACAACCGTGAGCGCGAGCCTCGCGCGCCAGGTAATCGAGGCCGGCCTGCGGAACGCCGGACTTGCGGAGCATCACGTCGAGTTCGGCGCGCGCGTACGACTCGCTGGCCGCAGCTCCGTCGTGTGCGCCGCGCAGCAGCGCGCCGGCCGCCGACAGTTCGGGAGTGGCAATGCAGGCAGCGATCCAGTCGAGTGCCGCAGACACCACCGGTCGCTCCAGCAACGGTCGCGCAGCCGCGAGTTCATAGGCCATCGATTCGGGCACAGGCCCGCCGGTGAACGCAGCGGCTGGAACGAGCACGCGGTCGAGCACGCGGCGAACGCGCGCGCGCTCACGAGCGAGCTGCGGCACGATCAGGGCCAGTCGTTCGTCCGGCTGCTCCTGCAACCGCTGCGCGGCCCAGCGCGCGGCGGTATCGAGTTCGGCGTCGAAGTCGTTGCACTCGACGGCGCGGGCGTCGAGGGGCGCATCCGCCGGTACGGCTGGACGCACCGCGACGCGCGCGCCCTGGCCCGCGACCCGTTCGATGAACGCCGCCTGCGCCGGCGTCCAGCGGTCGAAGCCGACGAATTCGACCGGCGTGTCGGCGGGCAACGGACCGACCGACAGCGAAGCCAGGGCGGGATCGAGCCAGCCGCCCTGCTCCAGCCACCGGCCGAATTCCGCCGCCCAGCGGGCGAACGCCTGGACCTCCGGGCCTTCGTCCCCGGCCAGGGCCCGGACGGGGATACGGTAGGCATGGAGCAGTTCCCAGGAGTGTTGCGCTACCGCCCCGAGACCGGACGGCAGCAGGACCGGCCGCAGGTCCACGTCGCGGCGGACGATCTGCTCCCACGCGATCAGGCCGTGGCTCGTGTCGAGCCAGCGGGCAGTCGTCCGGCCTGCCGCGCGGTCGACGTCGAACTGGCGACGCAGCAGTTCGGGCCAGGTGACCACATCCGGCGTCGGCCAGACGCCCAGGCCCCGGGCCTGGCAGGCCGCGTCGTGGCGGGCGCGCAGGAAATGGGCGAGGCGGCGAGTGGGCGCGACGTAGGTCGTGCCGGCCAGGAGCTCGTCGGACGAGACGGCTATTTTCCCTTTATAGCTCAGGTATTTACCGGATATACCTAATAACCTGCACGAGGTCAGGCCTCGACCGCCCGCAGCGGCGTCGACCGCGAAACGGGTTCGTCGCCGGCCGCGTAATTATCGAGCAACTCTTCCATCCGGCCGAATACGTCGGACAGCACCTCGGGTTCCGGCAGGTTGGTGACGCGAAAATGGGTGTTGTACGCCACGTTGAAGCTGGTGCCCGGGGCGACCAGGACGTGCTTGTGCTCGAGCAGGTCCATGGCGAACCGGCGGTCGTCGAAGCCCGGCAGACGCTGCGTGTCGACGCCTACGAAGGCGTACATCGCACCGCGCGGCACGGTGAGCCGCAGGTACTTGCTGCGCGCCACGGCGTCCACGATGGCTTTGCGGGACTCGTACAGGCGTCCGCCGGGACGAACCAGCTCCCTGACGCTCTGGTAACCGCCGAGCGCCGTCTGCACGGCCCACTGGCCGGCGACGTTGCTGCAGAGGCGCAGTGACGACAGGAGCTCGAGCGCCGACAGGTATTCACGGGCGTTCTCGAGGTCTCCCGAGAACACGGCCCAGCCCACGCGATAGCCGCAGGCCCGGTAGACCTTCGACAGGCCGCTCATGGTGCAGCAGAGCGTGTGCTGTGCCAGCGTGGCCATCGGCACGAACTCGGCGCCGTCATACGTCATCTGGTCGTAGATTTCGTCGGCGTATATCACCAGGTGGTGCTTCTCCGCGACGCGCGCGATCGCCTCGAGCACTTCCCGCGGATAGACCGCACCCGTCGGGTTGTTCGGGTTGATCACGACGATGGCGCGCGTGCGCTTCGTGATCAGGGACTCGATTTCTTCCGGGTCCGGCACGAAGCCACGCTCCGGGCGGCACGGATAGTGGATGGCGCGGCCACGGTTCAGGTTCACCGCGGCGGTCCAGAGCGGGTAGTCGGGGCTCGGGACGAGCACTTCCTCGTCAGCAGCGAGCAGCGCCCGCAGCGTGAGGTCGATCAGTTCGCTGACGCCGTTGCCGATGAAGACGTCGTCGGCCGTGACGCCGCGGATGCCGCGCTCCTGCTGCTGCATCACCACGGCCTCGCGTGCCGGGAAGATGCCCTTCTGGTGGCAGTAGCCCTCGGCCGCGCGCAGGTTCTCGATCATCGCAAGCCGCATGGTCTCCGGCGTGCGGAAGCCGAAGGCGCCCGGGTTGCCGATGTTGAGCGAGACGATGTCGTAACCCATGCGCTCCATTTCCTGGGCGCGACGCGCAAGCTTGCCGCGGATCTCGTAGCGGACGTTGGCGAGGCCGGGGCTCGGCCGGACGGAGCGTGTGGACATGGTCGCGATGCCTGGCGGGAAAGCGTCTGGCGATTATCGCACCAGTCAGAGGCCGAGGACGATGCCCACTCCACAAAGGCTTAGGGCAGCGCCGGCCAGGGCGTGGACGTACCGCTCGGCCGGGGCCAGCGGGAGGCGTTCCAGGCCGCGCGTGGCGAGGTAGACGACCGCCATCATCGTAGCGATCGTCGCCGTCGCGAAGGCCAGGACCACCGCCGTGAGCCCCCACCAGCTGTGCTGGGCGGCCGGATACATCAGCAGCGGGATCAGCGTCTCGCAAGGGCCCAGGATGAAGATCACGAACAGCGCCCACGGCGTGATGCTGCGGACGTTGTCGGTGTCGAGCTGGATGTGGACGTGGGCATGTTCGTCCTGCGTGTGATGGCCATGCACGTGCCGGTGGCGCGTGCCGTCCGCGTGGACGTGTTCGTGAGAGTGTTTCCGGCTGCGCCAGGCCTGCTTGAGTCCCCATGCCATGTAGACGAGACCGAATGCGATCAGCGCCCAGGCCGCGAGGTCGCCCCGCAGGCCCTCGAGCCACTGCAGGCGGTGCAGCGACGCGCCGATCGCGATGCCGATGAAGCCGATGACGATGGAGCCGAGCACGTGTCCGGCGCCGCAGAACGCGGTGACGAGCATGGTCTTGCGGCGCGTCCAGTTGCGTGCCGCCGACATCGCGACGAACGGCAGGTAATGGTCGGGCCCGAGCACGGTGTGGACGAAGCCGATCGAAACGGCCGTCAGCACCAGCAGGCCAAGTTCCATGTGCATGCGTCGCTCCGTCGCTGCGCCTCGCTGGCGCAACAATCAAGTTCGCAGATAACCACAGCGCTGGACGGATTCCAACCGCGGGATTTCCCTACGGTCCTCAGGGTGTTTTCCGGTCTGTAAAGCGGCATTCGGCGCCGAAGTCCCGGCGGCCGACCCAGTGGTTCTTCCCGGGCGCGGAAAGACAGACATGCGCTCGGGAAGAACCACTGGATCGACCGCTCGCGAGGCCGCGCCTGCGCTCGTTTTCGAGGACCGAAAACGTCGCACGGCGCAAGCGACATCAACCAGGTTCAGCGTCACCAGCCACACCCGGCTCGCAGGGCCGTGCGCGGATACGTGGTTGTGGCGCCGTCAGTCCGTAATAGGAACCGCTACACGCTACCGGGTTGCGGAGCCTCCGATTGGTAAAATCGACCGTCTGATTCGAATCCGGTTCAGGCTGCGGGCGCCGTGCGTGTTTCCCGCCAACGGCGGGAACGAGCTCACGCGCTGCGTTTCGAGCGGTGGGTTCGGTGTCTTTTCCGGCCCGCGTATCTGCCTTTCCGCGGGCCGGAAAAGACACCGAACACGCCGCCTTCTATCGCTTCACCCGGCTCACGTTCACCGCCAACGCGATACGAGCCCGCTGCAACGTCGGATCCGGCTCAGGCACGGCCGCCAGCAGTTCGCGCGTGTACTGCACCTGCGGGTCGCCAAAGATGGCGTCACGACTACCCTGCTCCACCACCCGCCCCTGGCACAACACGGCGACGTCGTCGCAGAGATGCCGCACCACGGCGAGGTTGTGACTGATGAAGAGCAGCGACATCTGGTACCGCTCGCTCAGCTCGTGCAGCAGGTTGACGATCTGGGCCTGCACCGACACGTCGAGCGCGCTCACGACCTCGTCGCAGACGAGCAGGCGCGGTCGCGCGACGATCGCGCGTGCAATCGCGACCCGCTGGCACTGCCCGCCGCTCATTTCGTGCGGGTAGCGGTTGGCGAAAGCCGGCGCGAGCCCGACCTCCGACAACGCCGCCCGAATGCGGTCCTGTGCCGCGACCGTAGCCACCGGACCGGCCAACGCCTGCAATGCCTCGCCGACCACCTGCCCCGCCGTCATGCGTGGATCGAGGCTGCCGAACGGGTCCTGGAAAACCACCTGCAGCTCGCGCCGCAGCGAGCGCATCGCCGTCGCGTCGTCGTAATCGACCGTGCGACCTTCCCACGCCACTCGCCCTGCCTGCGCGCGCACGAGCCCGAGCAGGACCCGCGCGAGCGTCGATTTGCCCGACCCGGACTCACCGACGACGCCGAGCCGGCCGCCTTCGGGAATCGCGATGGAGACGTCGGACAGCGCTTCCAGCGCGCGTGCCGGCGCGAGCAGCCCGGCACCCCGCAGCGTATAGCGCACGCTGACCCGCTCCACCTGCAACAGGGTCGACGTCGTGCTCACGCGATCTCCCTGTCGTGCGGCAGCAGCAGCAGCAAGCCGGTGCTCATGCAATCTCCGCCCGATCCTGCAACGGCCGATGGCACGCGACCGCGGTGATGGGCCAGGCTCGTCCGTCCATCGAGTCGCCCTGCGCGGTCGTCAATGGACTGACTTCAGCGCTCGCTGTCAGTTCGGGGCGCGAATCGCTGCATCGATCGACCGCCCGCCCGCACCTCGGCGCAAACGCGCAACCCGGCGGACGCGCCGACGGTTGTGGCGGATCCCCCGCGATCCCGACGAGCCGCGACTGAGCCACGCCGTGCAGTCGCGGCACGGCCGCCAGCAACGCCGCCGTGTAAGGATGCTTTGGTGCGCGGAACAACTCGTCCGTGGTCGCGGTCTCGACGATCCGGCCCGAGTACATGACCGCGACCCGATCCGCGAGCCCCGCGACCACGCCGAGATCGTGCGTGACGAGCAACATGCCGACGCCACGGCTGCGCACGAGCGCGAGCAGTTCCAGCACTCGTGCCTGCACGCTGACGTCGAGCGCGGTGGTCGGCTCGTCCGCGAACAGCAGCTGCGGACCGCACATGAGGGCAGCCGCGAGCGCGACGCGCTGGCGCATGCCGCCGGACAGTTCGTGCGGATACTGCCGCAGGCGCGACTCCGGATCGGCGATCTCCACGTCGCGCAGCGCCTGCAGCGCGCGCTCACGGGCGGCAGCGCGAGTGGCAAGACCGCGATCGAGCAGGCCTTCGGTCAGCAACGTCTCGATGCGCAGGTGCGGCGTGAGTGAACTCAGCGGGTCCTGCGTCAGCAAGCCGATGCCGGTGCCGCGCACCGCATTGAGCGAGCGTTCGCCCGCACCGATCAGTTCCCGGTCTGCAAACAGGGCGGATCCTCGTGCCGTGCCGTTCGACGCGAGCAGGCCCAGGCACGCCAGCAGCACCTGGGTCTTGCCGGACCCCGACTCACCGACGACGGCAAGGCATTCACCGGCACGAACGTCGAACGAAACGCCGGACACGGCCTGCACTACGCCCTGCGACGTGGAGAAATCCACGCCCAGGTCGCGCACGCGCAGCAACGGCGCACTGGTCATCGTCGTTGCCTCGGGTCGAGCGCGTCGCGCAGCCCGTCCCCCAGGAAGTTCAGGCACAGCAGCACGATGGCGAGCACGGTCGAGGGCACCAGCAGCAGCCACGGCGAGGACTCCATTTCGAGCGCACCCTCCGCCACGAGCCGGCCCAGGCTCGTGAGCGGCTCCTGCACGCCGAGGCCGAGGAAGCTCAGGAAGCTCTCGAAGAGGATCACCTGCGGCACCGTGAGCGTCGCATACACGATCACCGTGCCGAGCACGTTCGGCACGATGTGACGGGCGATGATCGTGGCGGGCGGCAAGCCGAGGGCGATCGCGGCCTCGACGAACTCGCGGCTTCGCAGGGCGAGCGCCTGGCCGCGCACGATGCGCGCCATCGTCAGCCAGCCGACGGCGCCGATCGCGAGGAAGATCAGGACCAGGCTGCGGCCGAACACGACGGTCAGGATGATCACGAAGAACATGTACGGCAGCGCGTAGAGAACGTCGACGAACCGCATCATCCAGCCGTCCACGCGCCCGCCCAGGTAACCCGCCGTCGCGCCCCACGCAACGCCGATGACGACGCTGACGATGGTCGCGAGCAGCGCCACGAGCAGGGACACGCGCGCGCCGACCCAGACGCGCGCGAACAGGTCGCGGCCGTTGGCGTCGGTGCCGAACCAGTGACCGTGCGCAAGCGACGGCGGCGTTGCGAGCGTCGCCTGGGTCCAGTCGACCTGCTCGACCGTGTATGGACTGAGCCATGGGCCGACGAGCGCCAGCGCGCAAACGAGCAGCAGCAGCGACGCGGCCACGATCGCCGCGCGGCTGCGCTTGAGGCGTTGCCAGGCGTCGCCCCACAGGCCCTGTCTGCGGGCGTCGGCGGGCGCGACCTCAACCATGCCGGATCCTCGGATCGAGCCAGCCGTACAGCAGGTCGACCGCGAGGTTCAGCAGCAGGATCAGCGCGGCATAGAAGATCACCATGCCCATCACCAGCGTGTAGTCGCGATTGATCGCACCCTGCACGAAATACCGTCCCACGCCAGGCAGGCCGAATACCTGCTCGACGACAAGCGAGCCCGTCAGCAGCGCCGCCGCGGCCGGCCCGAGGAAGCTCACGACCGGCAGGAGCGTCGGCTTCAGCGCGTGGCGGCGGATCAGCGCGTTGCGATCGAGGCCCTTGGCACGCGCGGCACGCAGGTACGGCGCCTGCAGCACCTCGAGCAGGCTGCCGCGCGTGAGGCGCGCGATGTAGGCGACGAACGGCAGCGCCAGCGTGACGACCGGCAGGACCATGTGCTGCACGCTGCCCGGCTCCCAGCCCGCCACCGGCAGCCAGTCGAGCTTGACGCCAAAGAACAGCGCCAGCACCGGGGCGAGCACGAATCCCGGAATGGCGATACCGGCGAGCGCGACGGTCATGACGGCGTGATCCAGCGCGGTGTCATGACGCAATGCGGCGGCAAGCCCCAGCGGCACACCGAGCGCGAGCGCGAGCAGCAGTGCCAGCGTCCCGACCGTCAGCGTGACCGGCAAGCCACGCGCGATGAGTTCCGAGACGCGGTAATCCTTGTACTTGAACGACGGACCGAGATCGCCGTGCGCCAGGCCTTGCAGGTAGCGGCCGTATTGCACCAGGACCGGCTGATCGAGGCCATAGGCCGCCTGCAGGTTCGCCTCGATCTCTGGCGGGATCGCCTGCTCCTCGTCGAATGGCCCGCCCGGCGCCAGCCTCATGACGAAGAACGCCGCCGTGACGATCACGAGCAACGTTGGCACGATGCCGAGCAAGCGACCGAGCGCGTAACGCAGCATCGCTTCAGCCCGCGCCCGGCGTCATCGCGCCGGCCCGCTGCGATCGAGCAACTGCCGGAATTCGGCTTCGTCGGCGATGCGGACCCCGAGGTCCTGCGCCTTCTTGAGCTTCGAGCCGGCGTCCGCGCCGACAACCAGCAGCGTGGTCTTTTTCGACACGGAATCAGTTACGGTCGCCCCTGCCGCTCGCGCGGCTTCCCTCGCCTGCTCGCGCGACATCGTCGCCAGCGTGCCGGTGATCACGACCACCTGGCCAGTCAGTGGACCTTCGGCCACGGTCACCGCGCGTTCGATGACAGGCCAAGTTACGCCCGCCGCGCGCAGGTTCTTGATTACGAGTCGATTACGCTCCTCGGCGAAGAATTCACGCACGTGCCCTGCGACGACCGGGCCGACGTCGCGCACCTCCTGGACCTCTTCGAACGACGCCGCCTGCAACGGATCCAGGTCGCCGAAATGCTCGGCGAGCGCGAGCGCCGTAGCCTCACCCACGTCGCGGATTCCGAGCGCATACAGGAATCGCGGCAGTGTCGTCTGCTTGCTCTTCGCGAGCGCGGCGACCAGGTTGGCCGCCGACCTGGGGCCCATGCGCTCCAGTTCAGCAACCTCCGCCACCGTCAGGGTGTAGAGGTCGGCCGGCGTTGCGACGCGACCGCTCTCGATCAACTGCTCGACCAGGCGCTCGCCAAGACCGTCCACATCCATCGCGCGGCGTGACGCGAAATGACGGATCGCGCCGAGACGCTGCGCGGCGCAGACGAGCCCGCCGGAACAGCGCGCGACGGCTTCGCCTTCGGTACGGTCGACGTGCGAGTTGCAGACCGGACACCGCGCCGGCAATTTCACGCTGCGCGCATCGTGCGGTCGCTTTTCCGGGATCACCCGCACGATCTCGGGGATCACGTCACCGGCCCGGCGCACGACGACCGTGTCGCCGATGCGCACGTCCTTGCGCGCCACTTCGTCCATGTTGTGCAGGGTGATGTTGCTGACCGTCACGCCGCCGACGAAAACGGGCACGACGTGCGCCACGGGCGTGAGCGCACCGGTGCGACCGACATAGAACTGGACGTCGTGCACGACGGTCGTCTCTTCCTGCGCCGGAAACTTGTACGCGACGGCCCAGCGCGGCGCCCGCGCCACGAATCCGAGGTCGCGCTGCCAGTCCAGGCGATCGACCTTGTAGACCACGCCGTCGATGTCGTAGGCAAGCTTGTCGCGACGCCCGCCGATCCGCCGGTAGTACGCGAGGCAGCCCTCGACTCCGTCGACCACGTCGATTTCCGGGCAGGTGCGCAGGCCGAAGTCGCGCAAGGCGGCAAGGAGTTCGCTGTGCCGCGGTGGCACCCTCCAGCCTTCGGTCGCGCCGACCCCGTAGAAGAACAGGTCGAGCGAGCGCTCTGCCGTGATCGTCGGGTCGAGCTGGCGCAGGCTGCCTGCGGCCGCATTGCGCGGGTTGGCGAACGTCTTGTCGCCACGCTCGGACTGGCGACGGTTCAAAGCCTCGAACGATTTCCGGGTCATGAAGACCTCGCCACGCGCCTCCAGCACCGCCGGTGGATGCCTGCCGCGCAGCTGGATGGGAACCGAACGGATGGCGCGCACGTTGACCGTGACGTCCTCGCCGCGGGAGCCATCGCCGCGCGTCGCCGCCTGGACCAGCCTGCCCTGCTGGTAATGCAGCGTGATCGCCAGGCCGTCGATCTTCGGCTCGGCCGAGTACGCGATCGCTGCCACGTCCAGGCGCTCGCGCGCCCGCCGGTCGAAATCGAGGATGTCCTGCTCGCTGAACGCATTGTCGAGCGACAGCATCGGCACCGCGTGCACGACTTCGCGGAACTCACGCGAGGCCTGGCCACCGACCCGCTGCGTGGGCGAATCGGGATCGGCCAGTTCGGGATGGGCGGATTCGATCTGCCGCAGCTCCCGCATCAACGCGTCGAACTGGGCGTCCGATACTTGCGGATCATCGAGAACGTAGTAACGGTAGTTGTGATTCTCGATCAGCTCGCGCAGTTCGCGGGCCCGTCTCGCCATCTCGCGGGACGTCGCCATGACCTGGCCTCAGCTCGAACCGGCGCCGCGCTCGAACTCGAGCGCTTCCTCGCGGAGCCGGCCGACGCGCAGTGCCGTGAGCGGCGCTCCGCGCTCGTCGGTCAGCGAACCGTTCAGGTACGTGGCCAGGGCGCGGGCCGCAAAAATCATCTCGTCGAAGGCTTCGGCCGCCGGCACCGGACCGGGCAGCACCGCGAACATGGCAACGCCGGGGTAGTACGTGGTCGGCATCGCCTCGATGTCGAACGTGCCCGGCTCGCGCAGGCTGGCGACGCTGAAGATCGGCCGGCCGTCGTCATGCAGGTGGTGGAAGATCTCGTAGCGACCGAATCCCAGGCCTTCCGAGCGCAACGCGGCGAGCAATTCCGTGCCGTCGAAGCGCGCGGGCGCCGCAGCCGTTACGCGGATGGCAAGGATCTTCTGCGCCCTGCGCGGCGCCGGTGCCGGCGCTTCGCCAGGCACGGCCTCTGGTGGCCCGGGCTCTTCGAGCGGGCGCGTGCTCAACGTGGGCTCGACACGCAACGTCGGCTCCGGTCGCAGTGTCGGCACTGAATCGGTCCGCGTCGAGGACAGCGTGGGCTCGCGCCGCCCGATCGCAGGAGTTTCGAACACGCTGTCGTCGTCGAAATCAGCGCGGCGCGGTGCCGGCGCATCGAGCGTGTCGACTTCGTCCTGGCCGAAGCCTGGCTCGACGCGACCCTCCGCACGAGCTTCGACCAGGAATCCAGGTTCTTCGCTGTCGGCATCGACGTCGTCGAGCGGCACCGGTGCTTCAGTCTCGAAACCCCTGGCGCCGCCCGTGAAGACGGCGGGACGCCGCGAGCCTTCGGTCTCGCCTCGCCCCTGCCAGCGGGTACGCGTGCCCCACAGGTACAGGCCGGCGATGAGCAGCACCCCGGCGGCGAGCAGGATCCAGCGCAGTTCGTTCATCGAATCGCAGGCTTCCTTGCGTGACTCACATTGCCGCCATGCGCACGGCTTCGTCGACGTCGACAGCGACGAGGCGCGAGCAGCCGGGCTCGTTCATGGTAACGCCGAGCAGCTGGTTGGCAAGCTCCATCGTCGTCTTGTTGTGCGTGACGAAGATGAACTGCACCTGGTCGGACATCTCGCGGACGATGTCGCAGAACCGGCCGACGTTGTTCTCGTCGAGCGGCGCGTCGACTTCGTCCAGCAGGCAGAACGGCGCGGGGTTGAGTTCGAAGATCGAGAATACGAGCGCGACCGCCGTGAGCGCCTTCTCGCCGCCGGACAGCATGCTGATCGAGCTGTTCCGCTTGCCTGGCGGACGCGCCATGATCGCGACACCGGCCTCGAGCACGTCGTCGCCGACGAGCTCGAGATAAGCCTGGCCGCCGCCGAACAGGCGCGGAAACTTCTTGCCCAGGCCGGCGTTCACGCGGTCGAAAGTATCCTGGAAGCGCGACTTCGTCTCACGGTCGATCTTGCGGATCGCATCCTCGAGCGTGTTGAGCGCGTCGTTGAGGTCGGCGAACTGGCGGTCGAGGTATTCCTTGCGCTCGCTCTGTTCGGCGAACTCGTCGATCGCCGCGAGGTTCACTGCACCGAGCCGCTCGATCTTCTCGCTGGTCTCGGCCAGGCGCTGCTCCCACGCCGGAACGCTGGCCCCGTCGACCAGGGCGGCGACGACGACCGGCAATTCGAGGCGGGTCTGCGTGAACTGCTCCAGGTAGGTCTCGCGGCGCAGCTTGAGTTCCTGCACCGAGAAGCGCACGTTCTCGAGGGCGGACCGCGCGGCCTCGACCGCGCCCTCCGCGCCGAGCCGGCGCTCATCGAGTCCACGCAGGTTCGCGTCGACCTCTTCCATCCCGTGGCGCGCGGCCGAGAATTCGGTTTCGACCGCGACGCGACGCTGCAGCGCCACTTCGAGCGTGGCCTTCAGCTGGGCCTCGCTCTCCTCGCCGCTGGCGAGCTGCGCATCGAGATCCTGCCGGCGCGCTTCGAACTGGCCAACCTGCGCGTCGAGGCGTTCGAGACCCGACAGCAGGGACTGGTAGCTGGTGCGGCGCGATTCGACGCGGATCGCGGCCTCGCTGGCGGCGGTGCGCGCTGTCTGCGCCGCTTCGCGCGTCGCGGCCAGGCGGCCGCGCAGGACTTCGCGCTCCGCTTCGAGCGCGACGCGACGCTCTTCGAGTTCGCCCATCGCATTGACGGCTTCCTCGAGGCGACTGCGTGCGGCACGGTTGCCGGCGTTGGCGGCCTCGAGTGCGCCCGCGACTTCCGTCATCTCGAACGCGAGCTGCTGCATGCGCTGGCTGCGCTGCTCGGCACGGGCGCGCAGGCTGTCAATCTGCGAACGCAGGCTCATGTGGCTCGAACCACTGCGCGACACCACCGCCTGGTGGCTCGCCAGGCGATCTTCCAGGTCACGCACGCGGCCGCGCAGCGCTTCGAGGTCGGACTCGGCGGTGCGGTGTTTCGTCTGTTGCGTATCGAGTGCGGAACGTTCGGCGCGCAGGCGCTCTTCGCGCTCGATCACTCCTTCGTGGGCATCCTTGTCGCGGCTGACGCGCAGCCAGTCCGGGCCGATCCAGATGCCGTCGCGCGTGATGACCGACTGGCCCGCGCGCAGTTCGGGCCGCAGGCGCAGCGCTTCGTGCAGGGTATCCGTGGCGACGATGCCTTCGAACAGGGCGTCGAGGCCGGCAGGACCGCGCACGCGCGAGCGCAGCGTTCGCCCGGTGTGACCTGCGGAAACCGGGCCCTGGGCCCCGGCAAAGAACGTGACGGTGCCGGTCGTGAAGCTTTCGAGCGTGGCGGCCACATCGTCCAATGAGTCGACGCAGACAGCTTCGAGGTAGCCGCCGAGCACCGTTTCGACCGCGCGATCCCAGCCCTTGTCGACCGAAAGCTGCTGCGCCAGGCGCGGACTGTGCTCGAGACCGCGCGACTTGAGCCAGTCGACGACCTTGCCCTGCCCCTGCCCGAGCGCCGCGCGCTGCAGCGCCTCGAGCGAGACGATGCGGCCTTCGACTTCCTGAGTTTCGCGACGCGCGGCCTGCGCAGCCTGGGCGAGTTCACGCTCGCGGCCGCGTTCGGCCTGCAGCGTGGCGACGAGTTCGTCCATGTGCTGGCGTGCGGCCTCGTTTTGCGCGCGCGCCTCGGCCTCCTGGCCCTCGAGCGCTGCGAGCGTGGCGGCGACGTCAGCCGCCGACAACGTGCCGTGCTCCTGGGTGGCGCGGTCCTGCTGATTGAGCAGGCCGCGCAGCTGGTTTTCCATCACTTCGAGACGGGCACGCTCGGCGCCTGCGGCCGATGAGGCCTGCCGCAGCGACTGGTTGAAGCCTTCCCAGTTCTCCTGCCAGCCTGCCATCGCGGTTTCGGCCGCTGCGAGTTCGGCTGCGGCGGCCTGTTCCGTGGCGCGCGCCTGCTCGAGGCCCGGACCCATCTCGGCCAGCGCCGCTGCCAGTTCGGCGGCGAGCTGGCGATCGCGCACGCGGTGCAGGTCCGCGTCCTGGACGCCCTGAGCGATCTGGTCGAGTTCCTGTCGCTGGCGCGCGCGGATTTCGCGCGCGTGGTCGATGGCCTGTTCGGTGCGCGAGATGTCCGCGCCGACCTGGTAGTACCGCCCCTGCACCTCGGACAGCACGGCCGCCTGCGCGTCGTGCTCCTGCCGCGCACGTTCGATGGCGGCTTCGATCGATCGCTGCCCCGCCAGCGCCGCCTGCAGCGCAAGGTCACGCTCGCTCAGGATCGCCTGGCGCGCGCTCGCTTCGCTCTCGACTTCGCGCAACTTGAGCGCGAGCAGTTCGGCGTGTGTCTGCCGTTCTTCCTGCTTCAGCGCCTGGTAACGGCGCGCGGTGGCGGCCTGGCGCTGCAGGTGACGCAGCTGCTTTTCGACCTCGTCACGCAGGTCGGACAGGCGCGCCAGGTTCTCGCGCGTCTGCGCGATGCGGCTTTCCGTCTCCTTGCGACGCTCCTTGTAGCGCGAGATGCCCGCGGCTTCTTCGAGGAAGGCGCGCATGTCGTCGGCCTTCGCTTCGATCACGCGCGAGATCATGTTCTGCTCGATGATCGCGTAGCTGCGCGAGCCGAGGCCGGTGCCGAGGAACAGCTGCGTGATGTCCTTGCGGCGGCAGCGCACGCCGTTCAGGAAATACGACGACTGGCCGTCGCGCGAAACGACCCGCTTCAGCGAGACTTCGGCATAGCTCGCGTACTCGCCGCCGAGCTTGCCGTCGCTGTTGTCGAAGATGAGCTCGACCGACGCGGTGCCGACGGGCTTGCGCGTGCCGGACCCGTTGAAGATCACGTCCGCCATCGAGTCGCCGCGCAGGTGCTTGGCCGAGATTTCGCCCATCACCCAGCGCACGGCGTCGATGATGTTGGACTTGCCGCAGCCGTTCGGGCCGACGACACCGACCAGGTTCGTCGGGAAACCGACCGAGGTCGGGTCCACGAACGACTTGAAACCGGCCAGCTTGATCTTGGTCAGGCGCATCACTCACCCGGGAAAACTGCGTGGCGCAGCGAAAGGCGAATTCTAAAAGAATCGAACTCGCCTCACAGCAGTTCCGGACGCCGGGTCCAGCCGGGTCAGCGGCCCGGACGACCTGTTTTTTTCGGGGTGGACGACCGCGGTTCCGCCTGTATAATCGCGCGCCTCCAACCGGAGTGGGGAGTTCGTCGATGCCCGTCAAGAAACCGTCTGCCAAGCCGTCGAAGGCCCAGAAGACCGTTTCTGCGAAGGTTGCCAGGCCCGCCGCCAAGCCCGCTGCCAAGCCCGCGGCGAAAGCGGCTCACAAGCCAGTGACTGCCAAGGAAAAGGCCGTGCCACGCAAGACCGTTACCGCCGCTGCCAAGCCAGCGCCGAAGCCCGCTGCTGCGAAGACCAAGCCGAAGCGAATGCCGGAGCCGGTCAGCGCCGTCAAGCGCTCCGCGGATGCTGATCTCGCAATGAACCCGAGCCTGCTTTCCGGCCCGCGCAACGTCCAGCCCTACCAGGTCAGCAAGGGCGAGGAGTACATGAGCAAGGAGCAGCTCGAACACTTCCGCACCATCCTGTCCAGCTGGAAGCAGGACCTGATGCAGGAGGTGGATCGCACGGTGCTCCACATGAAGGACGAAGCTGCCAACTTCCCCGACCCCAACGACCGCGCCACGCAGGAGTCCGAATTCAGCCTCGAACTGCGCACGCGCGACCGCGAGCGCAAGCTGATCCGCAAGATCGACGAGGCGCTCAAGCGCATCGAGGACGGCAGTTATGGCTACTGCCTCGAGACCGGCGAGCCAATCGGCGTGAAGCGCCTCGAAGCCCGCCCGGTGGCAACGCTGAGCGTAGAGGCGCAGGAACGCCGCGAACGCCGCGAAAAGCAGTTTGGCGACCGGGACGACTTCTACCGCTGATCCTTCCGGGCCTTCCGGGACCTCGGCTGCAGCGGGAGCGACCAGGCGCCCGGGTGCGGGCATGACGCCGTATCGCGGGCGCTTTGCCCCCTCCCCCAGCGGCTCCTTGCATTTCGGTTCCCTCGTCGCCGCAGTCGGCAGCTACCTCGACGCGCGTTCCCATGCCGGCCAGTGGCTCGTGCGCATCGAGGATCTCGACCCGCCGCGCACGCGCCCCGGCGCCGCCGGGCAGATCCTGGCCGCGCTCGAAGCCTACGGCATGGAGTGGGACGGGCCGGTCCTGCAGCAGAGTTCCCGGTTCGCCGTCTACGCCGAGGCCATCGAACGCCTCGCCCACGCGCATTGCCTGCGCCAATGCTCCTGCACCCGCTCCGCCCTCGCCCGCCTGCCCGAGAATCAGTCTCGTCCGACCGGCACCGGCGAGGAACTGTTTCATCCCGCGGAATGCCTCGCAGTCGAGGGGGCTCTCGTCCCGGGCCAGGCGCTGCGGCTGCGTGTTCCGGCCGGCGCAATCGGCTTCGACGACCGCAGCCTGGGCCCGCAATCCATCGATGTCGCAGCCACGGTGGGCGACTTCGTGCTGCGGCGCCGGGACGGCCTCTACGCATACCAGCTGGCGGTCGTCGTGGACGACGCGGCACAGGGCATCACCGACGTGGTGCGTGGCTGCGACCTGCTGTCGAGCACAGCCCGGCAGGTCCTGCTGCAGCGTGCGCTCGGCCTGCCGCCGGTGCGATACCTGCATTTGCCCCTTGCCGTGGACGACCGAGGCCTTAAGCTCTCCAAGTCGGCAGATGCGCCAGCCCTCCGGGGACGGGTCGGGCAGGCCGGGCAGCTGGTTGCGGCGCTCGAGTTTCTCGGGCAATCGCCGCCGGCAGCGCTGACACGCGCGCCGCTGCGCGCGATCTGGGACTGGGCACGCGAGCATTGGCGCGTGGAGGGTTTTGCGGGTTGCGCGGCGCGCGCGGCTCCGCAAGTGGCTTGCTAGCGCCGGCACCGCCGGCCGAGGACAGAGCACGATGGCGACGACTGCGGCTACGAAGACCAGGACGAAGAAATCGAGAGGCGGTGATGCCGCCGGTGGTGGAGGCAGCGGCAAGGGGCCGCGCGTCATCCGCAAGTATCCCAACCGCCGGCTCTACGACACGGTCGAGAGCCGCTACGTCACGCTGGCGGACATCCGCCGCCTGGTCGTCGAACGCATCGACTTCGTCGTGCTCGACCGCAAGTCGCAGCAGGACATCACGCGCAGCATCCTGCTGCAGGTGATCGCCGAGCAGGAAGGCGGCGGCGAGTCGCTGATGAGCCGCGATTTCCTGTCGCACGTGATCCGCAGTTACGGCAGCGGGCTGCAGGATTTCGTGGGGCGCTATCTCGACGAGAGCATCCAGCTCTTCGCCAAGGAACAGCGCGAGCTGCGCGACCGCTTCAAGAACGTGGTGGGCATCGATCCGCTCGAGACCGTGACCCAGGTGGCGCAGAAGAACTACCAGCGCTGGAAGGCACTGCAGGAAGAGGTGTTCTCGCGCCTGCCGCGGCCGTTTGGCCGGGACGACCGGGAGTGAGGGGCTAGGGGATGGGGGTTGGGGGATAGTCGAAAGCGCGCTAAGCGCGCCCTGCTCCGACTAACCCCTATCCCCTAACCCCTGCTCACTTCAATGCGGTGGTCGACGGCGTCAGCCGTCGACATTCCGCATTGAGAGCCGCACGCGGCCCTGGCGATCGACTTCGAGCACCTTCACGCGCACGACGTCGCCTTCCTTCAGCTTGTCGCTCACGCGCTCGACGCGCTCTTCGCTGATCTGCGAGATGTGGACGAGGCCGTCCTTGCCCGGCAGGATCTGCACGAACGCGCCGAAGTCCATCAGGCGGACGACCTTGCCTTCGTAGATCGAGCCGACTTCCACTTCGGAAGTGATCAGCTCGATGCGACGCTGCGCTTCGCGGCCAGCCGCGCCGCTGACCGACGCGATCTTGACCGTGCCGTCGTTCTCGATGTCGATCGTGGTGCCGGTCTCTTCCGTGATCGCACGGATGACGGCGCCGCCCTTGCCGATGACTTCGCGGATCTTCTCCGGATCGATCTTCATGGTGATGATCGTGGGCGCCCATTCCGACATCTGCGGACGCGCGCTCGACAGGACCTTGTTCATCTCGCCGAGGATGTGCAAGCGGGCCTTGTGCGCCGAATCCAGCGCGACCTGCATGATTTCCCTGGTGATGCCCTCGATCTTGATGTCCATCTGCAGGGCAGTGATGCCCGTGGCGGAACCGGCCACCTTGAAATCCATGTCGCCGAGGTGGTCTTCGTCACCGAGGATGTCGGTGAGAACCTGGAACTTGCCGTCTTCGAGCACGAGGCCCATGGCGACGCCTGCCACCGGCGCCTTGAGCGGCACGCCCGCGTCCATCAGCGAGAGACTGGTGCCGCAGACCGAGGCCATCGAGCTCGAACCATTGGATTCAGTGATCTCGGACACGATGCGGATGATGTACGGGAACGTCGTCATGTCCGGCATCACTGCCGACACGCCGCGGCGGGCCAGGTTGCCGTGGCCGATTTCGCGCCGCTTGGGCGAACCCATCATGCCCGTCTCGCCCACCGAGAACGGCGGGAAGTTGTAGTGCAGCATGAACGGCTCTTTGCGCTCGCCGGCGAGCGCATCGATGATCTGCGCGTCGCGGCCGGTGCCGAGCGTCGTCGTGACCAGCGCCTGTGTCTCGCCGCGCGTAAACAGCGCCGAGCCGTGGGTGCGCGGCAGCACGCCCGTCTCGACGGTGATCTTGCGCACGGTGTGCATGTCGCGGCCGTCGATGCGCGGCTCGCCCGCGATGATGCGGCGACGGACGATGTTGTATTCGAGGCGGCCGAGTTCGTCGGTGACCTGGCGCGGCTGGTACTTGGCGCCGTCGCCGGTGGCCAGCGACTCGACCAGTGCCTTCTTGATC
Organism: Gammaproteobacteria bacterium; assembly: GCA_029865465.1. Taxonomy (GTDB): domain Bacteria; phylum Pseudomonadota; class Gammaproteobacteria; order Steroidobacterales; family Steroidobacteraceae; genus RPQJ01. The sequence continues at coordinate 13,132 of JAOUGW010000010.1, read as the reverse complement.
TCGCCGACGCGCGTGTGGCGCGCCTGCTTCTCGGTGACCTGGTAGGCCTTGACCAGTTCGGCTTCCGCCTGCGCCGCGACCGCCCTGGCGAGCTCGGCGTCGAGCGCCGGCGCCTGCCAGTCCCACGACGGCTTGGCCGTCTTGGCCGCGAGTTCGCGGATCGCGTTGATGGCGACCTGCATCTGCTCGTGGCCATACACGACGGCGCCGAGCATCACGGACTCGGACAGCAGTTCGGCTTCGGATTCGACCATCAGCACCGCGTCGGCTGTGCCGGCCACGACCAGGTCGAGGTCCGAGACCTTCATGTCCTTGGTCGTGGGGTTCAGCTGGTACTTGCCTTCGATGTAGCCCACGCGCGCGGCACCGATCGGGCCCTTGAACGGGATGCCCGAAATGGCAAGCGCAGCAGACGCGCCGAGCATCGCGGGAATGTCCGAGTCTATCTCCGGGTCGAGCGAGACGACCGTCGCCACCACCTGCACTTCGTTGAAGAAGAACTCGGGGAAGAGCGGGCGGATCGGGCGGTCGATCAGGCGCGAGATCAGCGTCTCTTTTTCGGACGGACGGCCTTCGCGCTTGAAGAAGCCGCCCGGGATGCGGCCCGCCGCGTACGTCTTCTCGATGTAGTTGACGGTGAGCGGGAAGAAATCCTTGCCTGGCTGCGCTTCACGGCGGCCGACTGCGGTGACGAGCACCACGGTGTCGCCCATGGAAACGAGCACGGAACCGTCGGCCTGGCGGGCGAGACGGCCGGTTTCGATCGAGACGGTGTGGGGGCCGTACTGGAAGCTGGTCTTGTGGACGTTCACGATTAGAGGTGTCCGGATGAGTGCGGTGGCCCGACGAGGGGCGAAAACGAAACCGGCCCGCAAGGCGGGCCGGACACGCAGGCGACGGTCAGCGGCGCAGGCCGAGCCGCGCGACGACTTCCTGGTAGCGCGACGGGTCGCTGTCCTTCAGGTAGTCCAGGAGTTTGCGGCGCTGCGTGACGAGCTTCAGCAGCCCGCGGCGCGATGAGTGGTCGCGCTTGTGCGCGGTGAAATGTTCGCCCAGACCGTTGATGCGGGCGGAGAGCAATGCAATCTGGACCTCGGGGGAGCCCGTGTCGGCTGCTCCGCGCTTGAAGTCGCCTACGATCTCGGATTTGCGCTCGGTGGACAGTGCCATCGGTGATAAGACCTCGAAACCTGGAAATGTTTGCCTTTGTGAGCCGCGCATCTTAGCTGCACGGCACCCTCTTACTCAAGTTTTTGGGCCGTTTCCGTCCGCGCCGACTCCCGGCACGAAGAGGCGCTGCACCTGCAGCCGCCCTTCCACCCCTGGCTCGACCAGCCCGAGGAAGCGTCCCGCAGGGTCGTAAGCCCGGTAATGAGCGGCCCTCGGCAAGCCGGCCGGGCAAGGCAGCGAGCGTCCCTGGCACAGGTGGAGCGCCTGTCCGGCGTCGAGCGCCAGGACCGGCACGTCCGGAAAAGCGGCGTCCACGGCTGCGAGCCAGGGCGCGTGAGCCGCCGCCGCCGCGGGAGTCGCCTCGATTGCGGCGAGGGTGACCATGGCTGCTGTCTCGAACGGCTCGACCCAGAGTCGCCGCAGGGCGACCAGGTGGGCGCGCGTGCCGAGGCCCTCGGCAATCTCTTCCGCCAGGACCCGCACATAGGTGCCCTTGGAGCAGACCACCTCGATGTCGAGGGTACGATCGCCGTGCCCGGTCACGACCAGCGACTCGATCGTGATCGGGCGCGCCGCGCGCTCGACTTCAATGCCCTGCCGGGCCAGCTCATAAAGCGGTCGCCCGTCGCGCTTCAGCGCGGAATACATCGGCGGGACCTGGAGACGTGCGCCGCGCACCGCGGCGAGCGCCAGCTCGAGCCGGTCCGGGTCGAAGTCCGGCACCCCGACCTCGGCGACCGGCTGCCCTGCCGCATCGCCCGTGTCGGTCGCGATGCCGAGCCGCACCGTGGCGCGATACGCCTTGCGCCGGCCGAGCAGCGTGCCGCAAGCCTTGGTCGCCTGGCCGAAACAGAGCGGCAGCATGCCGGTGGCCATGGGATCGAGCGTGCCGGCATGACCGGCTTTCGCGGCCTGCAGGTGGCGGCGCACGCGTTGCAGCGCCTGCGCGGAAGTGAGTCCCTGCGGTTTATCGAGCAGGACGATGCCGTCCACCGCCCGCCAGCGCCGGCGTGCCGGGGTGGCGGGTCCCGTGCCGGTCGTGCTCAAGGGCGTTTGTCGCCGGCTTCGTCGTCGAGATCGCTGTCGTAATGCGCGAGGTCGTCGTCTTCGCCCGCCGCGGCGTTGGCAGCGTCCGGCTCGCAGTCATCGACGTGGCGCGCCTTGTCGTCACGGACGGCCCGGCCGATCAGGTCGTCGAGGCGATTGCCGCGTTCGAGCTCCTCGTCCGGAGCGAAATGCAGCTGGGGCGCAAGCCGCAGCTTCAGTGCGCGTCCCAGCGGACCACGCAGGTACACCGCTGCCTCGTCCAGGATTTCCTGCTGCAACTCGTCGTGCGAATCGCCGGACAGCAAGGTGTACATGACCCACATGTGGGTGAGGTCCGGCGACACCTTGACGTGGGTGACCGTCATCGGCTTGAGGCGCGGATCGCGCACCTCCCGCAGCAGCAGCTGCGCGAGGACGCGCTGCACCTGCTCCGCGATGCGCCGCGCACGTGGTACCTCGCGTGGCATCTGCCCTACGCGCTGCGCGCGACCTCGAACCGGGCGAAGCACTCGATCTGGTCGCCGACCCGGATGTCGTTGTACTTGACCACGCCGATGCCGCACTCGGTGCCGCCGCGGACTTCGCCGACGTCGTCCTTGAACCGCCGCAGCGAATCGAGCTCGCCCTGGTGGATGACGACGTTCTCGCGCAGGACGCGCACGGGGTTGCCGCGCTTGATGACGCCCTCGGTGACGAGGCAGCCCGCCACGGTGCCGAACTTGCTCGAGCGGAACACTTCGCGCACCTCGGCGAGGCCGACGATCTGCTCCTTGATCTCCGGCTTGAGCATGCCGGACACCCAGCTGCGGACGTCGTCCAGCGCCTCGTAGATGACGCTGTAGTAATTGACCCCGACGCCCTGGTCCTTCATCGCGCTGCGGGCAGCGCCGTCCGCACGGACGTTGAAGCCGATGATGCGTGCCCGCGACGCCGCGGCCAGCGAAACGTCGGACTCGGTGATGCCGCCGACACCGCTCGCGATGACCTTGACCGACGCCTCGTCGGTGCCGATCTTCGAAAGCGCGTCGCGCAGCGCTTCGGCGCTGCCCTGCACGTCGGCCTTGACGATGAGGTTGACGAACTGGCCGGCGTGCTCGCCGATCTGCGAGAACACGTCCTCGACCTTCTTGGTCGCGCCGGCGAGGCGCACGTCGCGGTACTTGCCCTGGCGATACAGGGCGACTTCACGTGCCTTGCGCTCGCTTTCGACGACCAGCAGGTCGTCGCCGGCGCCCGGCGCATCCGACAGGCCGAGTACCTGCACGGGCTGGGCCGGACCGGCCGCCTGCACCTGCTTGCCGAGCGCGTCGAACAACGCGCGCACGCGGCCGAACTCCTGGCCCGCAATGATCGGGTCGCCGGCCTTGAGCGTGCCGCGCTTCACCAGCACGGTCGCGACCGGACCGCGGCCCTTCTCGATGCTGGACTCGAGCACGACGCCCACGGCCAGGCCGGTGGTCGGCGCCTTCAGGTCGAGCACTTCGGCCTGCAGCAGGATGGACTCGAGCAGCTTGTCGATGCCCTCGCCCGTGCGCGCCGACACGTTGACGAACATCACGTCGCCGCCCCATTCCTCGGGGATGACGTTCTGCTTGCCGAGGTCGTTGCGCACGCGGTCGGGGTCCGCGCCGTGCTTGTCGATCTTGTTGACGGCGACGATGATCGGCACTTCCGCTGCGCGGGCGTGCTGGATCGCCTCGATCGTCTGCGGCATGACGCCGTCGTCCGCCGCGACCACGAGGATGACGATGTCGGTGACGTTCGCGCCACGGGCGCGCATCGCGGTGAATGCCGCGTGTCCCGGGGTGTCGATGAACGTGATCAGGCCCTTCGGCGTCTGCACCTGGTAGGCGCCGATGTGCTGCGTGATTCCGCCCGCCTCCCCCGCCGCGACCTTGGTGGTGCGGATGTAGTCGAGCAGCGAGGTCTTGCCGTGGTCGACGTGACCCATGATGGTCACGACCGGTGGACGCGGCAGCACTTCGATGTCGGCCGACGTGGCCAGCAACTGATCCTCGAGCTGGTCTTCCTTCAACGCGATCGCCGTGTGGCCGAACTCCTCGACCACGAGCGTCGCCGTGTCCTGGTCGATCGGCTGGTTGATCGTCGCCATCACGCCCATCTTCATCATCGTCTTGATGACTTCGTTGGCCTTGATCGCCATGCGGTTGGCGAGTTCGCCGACCGTGATCGTTTCGGGAATCTGCACGTCCCGCCTGACCGGCGCGGTCGGCTCGACGAAACCGTGGCGCGCCTCGACCTGCACCTGGCCCGAACGGCGGTAGCGGCCTGCGGGCTGCTGCTTCTTCTTGAAGCTCGCCTTGGCGTTTGCCGAAACGTGGAGTTCCTGGCGCCCGTACTTGGTCGGGGCGCCCGGCGCCGCGGCGCGGCTGGGTGCCGACTCCTGCGCGCGAGCAGGCTTCGAAGCACGCGACGGCTCGGCCGCGCGACGTTCGGCGTCGGAACGCTCACGCTCGGTGCGCTCGGTGCGCTCGCGGACCTGCTGCTCGGCGGCCACTCGGGCATCGGCGTCGGCGCGCAACCGCGCGGCCTCTTCCTGCAGGCGACGCTCGTCCGCCTCGACGCGGTCGCGCTCGCGCTGCTCGGCAGCACGGCGCTCGGCCTCGGCACGTTCCTGTTCATGGCTCGCGATCTCTTCGACCGAACGCTGCTTGTCGACCTCTTCCTGGCGCTGGCGCTGCTCTTCCTCGATCACCGACCGGTTCAGGTAGGTCTTCTTGCGCCGGACTTCGACCGCAACGGTGCGGGCACGTCCCTGCGTGGACGCGAGCTTGATCTCCTGCTGCGACTTGCGCTGCAGGGTGATCTTGCGCGGGGCCGCCGCGTCCTCGCCATGGCGACCGTGCGCACGGCGCAGGTGCGTCAGGAGCTCCATCTTGGCTTCCTCGCTGATGATGTCGTCAGCGCCGCCCACCCTGATGCCCGCCTCGCCCAGCTGCGTGAGCAACCGATCGACCGGGACCTTCAGGACCTCCGCAAACTGCGTGACCGTTACTTCTGCCATGTGATCAGACCTCCGCTCACGCCTGCTGGCCCTGTTCGAACCAGTGCTTGCGCGCAGCGAGGATCAGCTCGCCCGCGCGCTGCCCGTCGAGATTCGGGATCTCGGCGAGGTCGTCGATCGCCTGCTCGGCCAGGTCCTCACGAGTGACGATGCCGTGCCGCGCGAGCTCCGCGGCCAGGGTGCCGTCCATGCCTTCGACTTCGAGCAGGTCGGCCGCCGGGGCCGAGACCGTCTCTTCGCTCGCGATCGCCTGCGTCAGCAGCACGTCACGCGCGCGATTGCGCAGTTCCTGCACGATCGCCTCGTCGAATTCCTCGATCGACGCGATCTCGGACTGCGGCACGTAGGCGATTTCCTCGATGCTCGAGAACCCTTCCTGCACCAGGATTGCCGCGACGTCCTCGTCGACGTCGAGCTGCTGCATGAACAGCTCGCGCAGCACCTTCTGCTCGGACTCGCTCTTCTCCTCGGCCGCCTGCTCGCTCATGATGTTGAGCCTCCAGCCGGTGAGCTCGCTCGCGAGCCGGATGTTCTGGCCGCCGCGGCCGATGGCCTGCGACAGCTTTTCCTCCGCCACGGCGATGTCCATCGAATGCGACTCCTCGTCCATGACGATCGAGCTGACTTCCGCCGGCTGCATCGCGTTGATCACGAACTGCGCGGGGTTGTCGTCGAACGGGATGATGTCGACGCGCTCGCCGGCGATCTCGTTCGACACGGCCTGCACGCGCGAACCGCGCATGCCGACGCATGCGCCGACCGGGTCGATGCGCGGGTCGTTGCTGCGTACGGCGATCTTGGCCCGGGCGCCCGGATCGCGCGCTGCGCCGAGGATGTTGATCAGGCCCTGGCCCACTTCCGGCACTTCGAGCTTGAACAGCTCGATCAGGAACTCCGGTGCAGTGCGGCTCAGGAACAGCTGGGGACCGCGCGGCTCGGAACGCACGTCCTTCAGGAAAGCCTTGATGCGGTCCTGCGTGCGGACCGGCTCGCGCGGAATCATCTGGTCGCGCGGGATGAAGCCTTCGGCGTTGCCGCCGAGGTCGACGAAGATGCCGTTGCGGTCGACGCGCTTCACCAGGCCGGACACGAGCGTGCCGATGCGGGCCTTGTAGACTTCGACGACCTGCGCGCGCTCCGCCTCGCGCACTTTCTGCACGATGACCTGCTTCGCGGTCTGCGCCGCGATGCGGCCGAACGCCACCGACTCGAGCGGCACTTCGACATAGCCACCCGGCTCGGCATCCGGCGAAACGTCGAGGCCGTCCTCGAGGCGCAGTTCCTTGTCCGGGAACTCGAGTTCGGTCGAGTCATCGGCGAAGACCTTCCAGCGCCGGAACGTATCGTAATCGCCCGTCTTGCGGTTGATGGACACGCGGACGTCGATCTCTTCGCCGTACTTCTTGCGCGTTGCGGACGCGAGCGCGGCTTCGAGCGCCTCGAAGATGATGTCCTTCTCGACGCCTTTCTCGTTCGAGACGGCATCCACGACCATCAGGATCTCTTTGTTCATCGCTCGTCGCCCTCTGAATCGTCTGCGGTCAGAAGTCGGGCGCGAGATGCGCCTTCCTGATTCCCGCAATCGGCAGCCGGTAAAGCCGGCCGTCCACCTCGACCTCGATCGTGTCGTCCCCGGTCGCGACCAGCCGGCCCTTGAACCGGCGGCGCTCCTCGACGGGATGCACCATCTCCACGAAAACCCGTTCGCCCGCGTACGGCGCGAAATGCCGCGCCACGCGCAGCGGCCGCTCGACGCCCGGCGACGACACCTCGAGCGTGTAGTTGCCCGGGATCGGATCCGCTGCGTCGAGCGCTTCGCTGACCGCTCGACTCGCCCGCTCGCAGTCCTCGACCGTGATGCCCGCATGGACGTCCGTGTCGAGGTAGATGCGGAGCAGTGAGTTGCCACGGCCCGGCAGGTACTCGAGTTCCCAGAGGTCATACCCGAGACCGGCGATGACCGGCTGCAGCAGCGCCGTCAGCTTGTCCCTGAGCATCGCTCCGTCCTCGCTCGAACCCCACAAACGAAAAATGGGCCCGCGGCCCATTTCTTCTTCCTGCAACCGGCCGCACCGGTCTTCGCAAAAGAAAAATCCCCGCTTGCGGGGACCTCTTTGGCGAATCACCCGCCGCCCCAAGGCGCCGCGAGGTGCCCTGAACCGGCCAAGGCCCGCCCCGCCCAACGGGCAACGCGGATACCTCGGACCACGAATTGTATAGTAAGGATGCCCGCTCCGGCTAGTCGCTTCCGGCAGGCACCCCAGTCCGCCCGGAACGCCGGGGACTCAGGCGAGCAGGCTCGCGACCGCGTCGACCACGTAGTCCACGTTGGCCTCGCTGATGCCCGCCACGTTCACGCGCCCGTCGGGGGGCATGTAGATGTGGTGCTCGTCCCGCAGCCGCGCGATGTCGGCCTCCGGCAGCCCGAGCAACGAAAACATGCCGCGCTGGCGCGTGACCCAGCCGAAATCGTGGCCCGGGAGGCGAGCGGCCAGGCGGGCCGCGAACAGCGCGCGCAACGACTTCATGCGGGCCACCATGGAGCCGACCTCCTCCTCCCAGTGCCGCCGCAGCGACGCATCGGCCAGCACGCGGGCGACGATCGCCGCGCCGTGATCCGGCGGCATTGAATACATGCGCCGGGCCAGCCGGGCCTGGTGCGTGGCTACGGCAGCCTTGGCCCCACTGCTGGCCGAAATGACGGCCAGGGCACCGGTCCGCTCACGGTAGAGGCCGAAATTCTTCGAGCACGACACCGCGAGCAGGAGTTCAGGCACCCGCCCCGCGAGCGTACGCAGGCCGATGGCGTCGGTCTCGAGGTCGTCGCCGAACCCCTGGTAGGCGAGGTCGACGAAGGGCACCAGCCCCCTGCGCTCGATCACTTCGGCGAGCGCCCGCCACTGGTCGGGCGACAGGTCGGCACCCGTCGGGTTGTGGCAGCAGGCGTGCAGCAGCACCAGCGATGCCGCTGGCAGCGTGCCGAGGTGCGCGAGCATGGCGTCAAACGCCACGGCGCGACGCGCGGCGTCGAAATACGGGTAGCGCTCGAGCCGCATGCCGGAGCTGCCGATGAGCGGCTCGTGGTTGGCCCAGGTCGGATCGCTCACGTGCACGACGGTGCCCGGCCGCGCGACCTTGACGAGTTCGGCGCCGAGCCGGAGCGCGCCACAGCCGCCGACGGTCTGGATCGTAGCAACCCGGTCCGCGAGCCCGGCCGCGAGTGGCCCGAGCGCGAGGGCTATGATCCGTTCGTTGAAATCGAGGTTGCCCGCCGGACCTACGTAACTCTTCGTGGTCTGCGCGCCAATCAACGCGCGCTCGGCCTCGCGCACGGCTCCGGGCACCGGCGTGTTGCCTGCATCGTCACGGTAAACGCCGACGCCCAAGTCCACCTTCAGTGGCGAGGGATCGCGGCGGAAAGCAATGGTCACGCCGAGGATCGAGTCGGGCGCGAGTTGCTCCAGCGTTTCGAACATGGTGGCACCCGTGCGGATAATCGCCGCATGATGCCCGAGTCTGGCGCCGCGAGTCAGCCGCCGTTGGTACGAGCCACGGCCGCGACCACCTGCTGATCGATCGCGCCGAACAGGCTCGCGCCGTCGCGGCCGAACATCTCGATCCGCACGCGGTCGCCGAAACGCAGGAACGGCGTGGTCGGCCTGCCGTAGGCGATCTGCTCGAGCGCGCGGGTTTCCGCGAGGCAGGACGACCCGCTGGAGCGGTCGTAATTCGAAACCGTCCCCGAACCGATCACCGCCCCGGCGCCTAGCCGACGCGTCCTGGTCACGTGCGCGATGAGCTGCGCGAAATCAAACGTCATGTCGACGCCCGCGTTCGGCCGGCCGAACGGCCTGCCGTTGATGTGCGACACCAGCGGCAAGTGCACCTTGTTGCCCTGCCAGGCCGCGCCGAGCTCATCCGGCGTGATCGCACAGGGAGAGAACGAGGTGGCGGGCTTCGACTGGTAGAAGCCGAACCCCTTGGCCAGTTCGTCCGGGATCAGGTTCCGCAGCGACCAGTCGTTGACGAGCATGATCAGCTTGATGTGGCCGCACGCTTCGCCGGCAGTGGCCAGCATCGGCACGTCGTCGGTGATCACCGCGAGTTCGCCCTCGAGATCGATGCCGTAATCCTCGCTCGGCACCGGCACGTCCGCGGTTGGCGCGAGAAAATCGTCCGAGCCGCCCTGGTACACGAGCGGATCGGTCCAGAAGCTCGGCGGCATGTCGGCATTGCGCGCCTTGCGCACGAGTTCGACGTGGTTGACGTACGCCGAGCCGTCGGCCCAGTGGTACGAACGCGGCAGCGGCGCCAGCGCGGCTTTCTGATCGAACGGCAATGCACCCCGCGCACCGCCATCGGCGAGTTGCTGAGCGGCCTCGAGCAGCAGCGGCGAAATGCGCGACCAGTCGTCCAGCGCGGACTGCAACGTCGGCGCGATCGCCGGCACGGGCATCGCCCAGTCGAGATCACGGCTGACGACGACCAGCTGGCCGTCGCGCGTGCCGTTGCGCAGCGTTGCGAGCTTCATTTGCCTTTCCAGCTGTCGACGTACCCGGCCCACTCCACCGCGAGCCCGGCTGCGCTGACGTCGATTGGATCGCGCGTGTCGATCATCACCGCGTACTCGTCGGTCGCGGGCCTGGTCTGCTCGAACATCCGCGCGAGCGCCTTCGGGTGCGGGCCGTGCGTGAATCCCGCCGGGTGATACGTGAGCATTCCCGGGTGGATGTTGTCGCGGCTGAAGAAGTCGCCCGCGTGATAGAAAATGACTTCGTCGTAGTCGTCGTTGTTGTGGAAGAAAGGCACCTTCAGCGCCTTCGGGTCCGTCTCGAACGGTCGCGGCACGAACGTGCAGACGACGAAGCGCGACGACAGGAACGTCGTGTGTGCCGACGGCGGCAGGTGATAGCGATCGCTCATCAGCGGGCGGATGTCGCGCACGTTGAGCCGCACCGGCGCGAGTTCGCCGTGCCAGCCGATGGCATCCAACGGATTGAACGGGTAGGTGATGCGCGAGATTGCGCCGCGGCGTTTGACCTCGACCTGCCAACCCTGCGTGGCCGACTGCTGCGCCTTGAACGCATCGTCGATGCGCGGCGTATCGAGGATCGCCGGATCGAAGATCGCGTGCGGACCGACCAGGCCCCTGTCGGGGAGCATGTAGCTCGCGTTGGTGGACTCGATCAACAGCACGTCGATCGGTGCGGCGATCTCGAGCCGCCACATCGTCCCGCGCGGCAGCATGAGGTAGTCGCCGGCACGCAGGGCCAGGTGCCCGAAATCGCAGTAGAGATCGGCCTCGCCGTTGTGCACGAACAGCAGGTCGTCGCCATCCGCGTTGCGTGCGAGCTTGTCCATGCTCTGCGGCAGGCGCCAGAAGCGCACGCGGCAGGCCGCATTCGCAAGCACCTCGGCGGCCGACCAGGGGCTGGCCGCACCGGGCGACAGTTGCGCCAGGTCGAGCGCACGGGGACGCAGCGGGCCCTCGAACTCGGTCCAGCCCGTCGGCGGGTGCCGATGGTGGAAGAACGCGGCCGGACCGAAGAACCCTTCCTTGCTCATCTCGCGTTCGTACGTGCCTGCGGGCAGGTCGCAGTGTGCCTGCCGCGAGGCAACGCCCTCGACGCGTGACACTGGTATGTAATGTTTCACGTCGTAACCTCAGTGCAAAGGGGTTAGAGGTTAGGCGTTAGGGGATAGTCGGAAGGCCGCGATGCGCCCGCTCCGGAGCTCCGACTAACCCCTATCCCCTGTCCCCCAACCCCTTCAAATGACGCCACGCCGCTCCTGGTCGAGTTCGATCGACTCGAACAGCGCGCGGAAGTTGCCTTCGCCGAAGCCTTCATTGCCCTTGCGCTGGATGACCTCGAAGAAGATCGGGCCGATGACGTTGGTGGTGAAGATCTGCAGCAGGATGCCGTCCTTGGCGCTGCCATCGATCAGGATGCCGCGCTTCGACAGTTCCTCGAGCGACTCGCGGTGTCCTTCCACGCGGGCCGGCACTCCTTCGTAGTAGGTCGCCGGCGTCTCCTGGAACTTGATGCCGTTGGCGCGCAGTGCGTCCACGGTCGAGTAGATGTCCGGCGTGTGCAGCGCGATGTGCTGGATGCCCTCGCCGTGGTACTCGCGCAGGTATTCCTCGATCTGCGACTTGTCGTCCTGCGACTCGTTGATGGGGATGCGGATCTTGCCGCAGGGGCTGGTCATCGCCTTGCTGAACAGGCCGGTCTTCCTGCCTTCGATATCGAAGTAGCGGATCTCACGGAAGTTGAACAGCCGCTCGTAGTAGCCCGCCCACTTGTCCATGTTGCCGCGATGCACGTTGTGGGTCAGGTGATCGATGACCGACAGGCCCGTCGAACGCAACGTACCGCGATCCTGCACCGGGACGAAATCGACGTCGTAGATCGTACTCTCGCCGTAGCGATCCACCAGGTACACCTGGCTGCCGCCGATGCCCTCGATGGCCGGGATGTTGAGCTCCATTGGCCCCACGGCACTCTGGACCGGCTGCGCGCCCAGCTCGACCGCGCGCTTGAATGCCTTCGCGGCATCCTTGACGCGAAACGCCATGGCGCAGGCAGAAGGCCCGTGCTGCTGCGCGAAACGCTGGCCGAAACTGCCCGGCTCGGCGTTGATGATGAAGTTGACGTCGCCCTGCTTGTGCAGCGTGACGTTCTTGCTGCGGTGACGCGCCGTGACGGGAAAACCCATGCGCTCGAACAGCGAGCGCAGCAGTTCGGGGTCGGGCGCGGTGTATTCGACGAACTCGAAGCCGTCGGTACCCATCGGGTTTTCGCCGAGGTCGGCCATGGCAGCCCTCCCGCAGGTTAGTTACGAATGAAACTGTAGGCGCGCATGGTAGCTGAACGCGGCCGCGGATCAAACCGGGAGGCAGCCGCTGCGCGCAGTTCCGGTCGCGGAGCTACTGGTCGGCGACGGCGACCGGGGTGTACGTGTAATGCCAGGGCTCGCGCGGGGAAACGAGCGGTCCGACGAACCTACGGCTGGCCTCACGCACTGCAGTATCGAGCCGGGCGGCCCAGCCGCCCTGCTCCCAGGTCGACCCGATCGTCTGCGTGTCGGGTCCGGCGACGATCTCGGCGCCCCTGTGCACCTGGAAATCGATCGCGCGCATCTGTCCGTGCGGCGACAGCCCCGGCGCGGCCACGGTCGGCACGGGCTCTGGTACGTATGACCCGAGAAAAGCCTCGAGCATGTCGGCAGGTACGGCATCCCGGGGCGCCTTGCCGAGGTGCGCAACCGCGTCCTGCAGCAGCCGGACCGAGGCGGCAGCGACGGACTCGTTGTGATTCCAGTTCGCAAGCTGGAGGTCGAGGCTGCGCACCTGCGGGTTCACGAACAGCTCGTATCCCGGATTCGATCGCTCGAAGGCCTCGCGCACGCGCTGAACTTCCGCGTCCAGCTCCTGTTGCTCGATCGAGCCTTCGTACGCCGCGATCCGCTCCTGCGTCCAGCTCCAGCGCTCGGACAGGTGACCGCCGCTGCGAATGTATGAGCGCAGCGCAAGCAGCCTTCTCCCGACGCCGTCGATGCGCGGCAGCAGTTCGTCGACTCGCGCATCCGTCTTCGCCGCGATCGCGGCAGCGAGCGCTTCGAGAGTTACCGCCGCGACCGGTTCGTCCGCATGAGCGGCGGCAGGCACGGCCAGGGCCAGCGTCGGCACGCAGACCGCGATCGTCACAAGTTGCAGCAGTCTTTTCATCGCCTCGCAGCTTTCCCCTACCGCAGGAGGCCCCGACGACCGGGGCCTCTTCGAGCCGCGTCGACGTGTCGCTCGATGCCGGGTTACTCGGGTTTGACGAACAGCGCGTCGACGACTTGCTTCACGCCGGAAACGCCCTTCGCCACGCTGATGGCGCGTTC
>JAOUGW010000151.1 GCA_029865465.1 Gammaproteobacteria bacterium | reverse complement strand
CGAACTCGTCCGGCTGACGATTCCACGCCGCGTGTACACGCAGGCGCACATGGACATCGTCGCGGAGTCGGCGGCGGCCGTGTTCGACGAGCGCGAGTCGGCCCGCGGCCTCCGGATGACCCGCGAGCCGCGCTACCTGCGGTTCTTCCAGGCGCGGTTCGAGCCGCTGGCAGAGGTGCCCGCGTCTCCGCGCGGCCGAGGAGACCCAGGCCGGTGACGTCCAGCGCGGTCAATGAGCGCAAGCCGCCGACGGGTGCAATGGGTGCTGGTCGCCTTGGCCGCCGTGGCGATGGCGTCTCCTGCGTGTGCAGACAACGTGGTCTCGCCGGGGGAGGTCCGCGCGCTGCGCGCGAAGCTCGCCAAGTCACCGCCCAAGCCGACGGATTACGCGGCGCAACCGTACCCCGGCGCAACGTTCGACGCGGGCTGTTCCGCTGAACACACGGCTCCCCGGCTGCCCGACTCTGCGGTCTACTGCATCTACACGCGCGACCCGGTCGACAAGGTGCAGGCCTTCGTCAAGGGGGCGGGAAAGCCGCGCAACGGCGGCGTCAACGTGATCGTCGGCGAGGACGACGTGGTCGTCGACGGCATCGTCAAGATCGCCGGCGTCACGATGATCACGTACTGGACCACACCGTCCTACATGTCGTATTACGACAGCTTCCCATCCAGTCCGCCGCCTGCGGCCGACCTGATTGCCCCGCTTTATCCGGGCGCAACCTATGACTAGGAATGCTCGGCGGCGAAGAGCCGCGAGGCAAAGGACAACCCGAAGTGGCGGCAGGTGTGGTGCTACGTCGCCAACGAACCGTTCATGAAGGTCCGGGAGGCATTCGACCTGGACTTCCGCTCGACGTCGACGCGCGGCGTGAAAGTCGACCTCAACGAAGTGCACGTCACGCCCCCGGTCACGCAGATCCAGTACTGGCTGACCCGAGACCCGCCGCAGGCCGCGGCGGCGCCGACACCGGCATCGACGCCGCGGCCGGTCCGCTGGTGCAGCATGGACAGCGAAACAGAGCGGTACTGGCCGGTTCGCCGTCAATCCGGGAGCCGTAACGGCGCGACACAGCTGCCGTCTGCCTGGGCTACCCGGCGGCAACCGACACGTCAGCCGATCCTCAAGCCAGGCGCCTTCAGCGAGATCGGCTCGTAGAATTTCACGGCACGCGACTTCAGTTCGTCGTGCAGGGCCTTGTCGCCGTACTTGAGCTGGGCGCTGACGCGCCCCGATCCGCCGCCCACCGCGACGATGTGTCCATTCTGAATCCCGAGCGAGACGGTCTCGATCACTGCGGTGACATCGAGATTCAAGGGCAGCTTCAGCAGCGTCTGACCCGCCACGCGACACCGCACCACCGGGTGCAGCGTCCGCGTGAACCGATGCGTGCCCAGCGTCACCGTCGACCGCTCGGTGGGGGGATGTTTCGTCGGATCGGTGTATTCGCGCAGTTCGCGTACCTTGCACCATGCACCGGCCAGGACATCGATGAGATCGACGTCAAGTTTCGCGTGCAGGGCGTCACTCGCCTGCGAGGCGAGGAATCCCCACACCGGCGAGTGTCCCGCCAGCGACGGGTCCGAGCCGAGCTCCTGGTGCATGGTCTCCCCGAGCTTGCTTAATCTTCCCGGCAGCAGTTCGCCCAGCCTTCGACCGGCTTCTTCACTCATGGGTCACCTTGTGCGAAATGATCGGGACGTTGCCGTCGATCGCCGTCTCACCGTCCTCGAGCGCAACCTCGATGGCGACCGGCGGCGCACTGAAACCCTTCGATTCCATCTCTCGCAGCTCCGTTTCGTCCTCGACATCGGCACTGACCTGCACCAGTTTCCTGGTCGCCCCGATGCGACGACGGCGCCACCACACCGTCGATGCCGTCGCCAGCGCGCCCAGTATCAGCGCGGCGATTCCCGCTGGACCGGCCCAGCCACGACTCACCTGCAGCACGATCCCGGCCCGCAGCGACGCCGGCCGTCCCGGTCGATGTGACTGGCGCACGACCTCTCCGGCCGGCCTCGCGCTCCAGGTCGCCCGATGTGAAAGGTTTGCGAACCCGGCCGCCTGCATTTCTGCGTCAGCATCGGCCACTGGACTGCCCTCGACCGACGGCACGAGGTTCTCGCCTGAAGCGAACCAGTACTCGACCTTGCTCCCGCGCACGACAGGCGTGCCGGCGACCGGCTCGGTCTGCAGTACCTGGCCGCTCGGATAGCGTGACAATCGCCCCCCGGCGGGGATCGCGGTCAAGCCGACGCCCCTCAATCGCTGCTCGCCTTCCAGTGCGCTCCATCCCACGATATCCGGCACTGGCGTTGTCGCCGGAGGAATCCAGACGGGCGGCTGTACCTCCATGCTCGGTCCACCTGACGCAGGCGGTGGCGGGGGCGGCCCCGTCGACACCGTCAGACGAACGACCGGGACGCCATGCAAATCCGTACCTGGCTCAGGTGCCTGGACGGACACCATGCCGGCCGGATATGCCGTGGACGGCTGTGCCACGACCTCTGGCTCGAAGCCGAACGCCGCGAGTTCTTCCCGCGCCGCTCCGACAGACTTCCCCACGAGACCCGGCATCGGGGCCACGCCGGCGTAGAACGCCACCGCCACCTTGAGCACGCCCGCGTTGTCGCCGTAGGTCCCGGCGACGTCGTTCATCGCGAGCTGCAGGCGTCCACGCGAGCTGAGCCGCATCGGCACCGACACCGGGATGACGTCTATTCCGACGAAACCGGCCAGCGCGGCGAGCGGCAGGGTCGGAAATCGGGCGGAGGGAAACGCCCCCGGACCGAATCCGCCCGCCTCCACGTACTGCGGCGAGCCCCCGCCATTGGTCCATCGGCCGCTCGCCCGCAGCAGCACCTCGTCCCCGGGCAGCACGTCGATGCCCGTGTCGACCGCCTCCGCGTTGGCCGGTACGACCACCCCGATCGCCGTCTGCGCGTCAGCGGCAACTGCACCAAAGACCGCGCAGCATGCCAGCGCGAGCAGCGCCCATACCGTAACTGGCTTCAACCGTCTCGAGGCTCGATACATCGTCGCCTCCGGCCGACTACCCACCCCACGACCCCGCCCATATTAGCTGCTCACGGGCGCCACCGAGCGCGGCAGCAGCATCACGTCTTCCAGCGCATCGGGGCTGTCGGTCACGTCCGCTTTCGCCACCCGCAAGCACGCTGCGCCAGGCACACCGGTCAACTGGATGATCAACCAGGACAAAAGCGGCCCGGTCGCGGCCTGGCCGAGGACGGCGACGGCGACGCTGCCGGAATTCGACAATGCCCAGCCTCCGATGGGAGCCATTCCGGGCTTGACGATGCGTTGCCGCACGTCATCGGCGATGCCGACTGTGCACCCCTCATCTGTGAGAACTCCGGTCTAGAAGGGAATCACGTGCAATCCACGTACGGATATCTCTGCGCGCACAGCAGATTCGAGCGTGGGCACATTCGACAGGCGGATTGCGGGATCGGTCCGCGCGCGATTGGCGATCTCGATCAGCGCGGCGTCACTCATGTATATGAGCGGCCGATTCACTCGCGGATCGGCCCAGGGAGTATCCCGCCACATGTTTCCGACCGGGTCGGCCCGCCGGCGTCCGAATCCATGCGCTTCGGCATCGAAGAATGCGTGCTCGACGGGCGAGACATCGAGCAGACTGCCCGGATTCGCCGCATCGGACAGGCGCCGCGCCTCGGAACTGGTGAAGCCCACGCGCTCCAAGGCGCGGCCGGTTCGCTGAGGCACGCCGAAATGCTCGATCTCCGCCGTGCGGCCGGTGGACGGATCGCGCGGCGAACGGACATCGCTGGTCGCGGTGTCGCGCAGAGTCGCGAGATCCGCGTCGCACAAGCTCTTGATCGGATCGGTGGACAGCATGTTATGACGGCTCTCGCCCCGCGCCCGCGCCTCGAGCTCGATCTGCGCTTGATTGCGCCAGAAGCGTCCCCGCCCCGTAGCGAACGTGGGATAGGTGCCGTCCGCTGCCGGCATGTCGACAGGATCACCCGGACGCCACCGCGCTGTCGGGCCATTCGGGAACCGGGTGTGGTCCCAAGCTGGACCGGCGTGCGTCGGCGGCTGCGGTTCAGTGCGAATTGCATTGAGGTACTGGTCCGGCGTCGCGAAGGCGCTGGCGTCCACGGGCTGAACCGCGGGCGGAACATCGGCCGGCGCGCGCGGGGCGGAGTCGGCCGCGGCAGCCCAGGGATCGGCGGGAACCGGATCGGCCACCGGTGTCCGCCCGCGCTTCGCGGCGCGCCCGCCGAGGAACATCAGGAATATGCCGAGTAGGCCGGACGTGCCGGCCTCCCACCGTTCCTGCACGGAGCGGTGGCGTTTCTGGCCGGTGAGGATGGACTCGTCGGTCACGGCCTCGATGACGGAGGAAATCCCGAAGGTATCGAGCGCGGCGGCACCGAGTACGCCGCTGGCCGAGACATTCAGCAAGCCCTTGCTCTCCTGCATGCGTCGATAGAGCGAGCGCCCGAACTGCACCAGCAGATAGGAGCCGCTCACGATGGCAAAGGATTGCATCAAGGTAAGCGAAGGAATCAGCGCGGACAGCAGCGCAGCGCCGCCGAAAATCATCGCGATTCCAGCCAGCAGCCCGAAAACACCGAGCAGGATGCCCTTGGTCACCGGCGACAGGTCTCCCGAGCCGCCGCCAGAATTCTCGTCGTCGTCGCTCGATGACAGCGAGATTCTTTTCACCGGACCGCGCCGTTTGACCTCCAGCTCGTCGGCGCGCTCGAGAAATCTTTCCAGGCCGTCAAACTGTTCGCCAGGGTTCATCGACGGCAGCAGGAAATCCGCAGTCCCGGGATGCACATCGTCACGCGCGCCGTTCAAGATGGCGAATCGGTCGGACGCCAGCACCGACATCATGTGGATGCTCTGAGCTTCACCCGCGGCGTAACTGCCCGAATACGGCTGCTCCGGTCCGCTACCCGTGAGCGACGCGGACAGGTAGGCCTTTTCGCCCCATACCGCCATCAGCGTCTGCATGTTGAGCGGCTTGCCCGCAATCGAGCGCGCGAAGGCCTCGTGAGTCATGTCGACGCGCGCGAACACGTTCACCTCGCAGTAGCGGCCCTGCGCGTCGCGCAGGATGATCTTGCGTCGGTACTCGATCCAGGCCGGGTACGCCTGCACTTCGAAGGCCTCGGCACGCTGCCAATCATGCTCCGGGTCATAGAGGTGCTGGCGTGCCGTCGGGCCGGGCAGTGGTTTTCCCGTCACGATCATCGTTGGATCGCCCGGTTCGTGGTGGAAGGTGATTTCGGTCAGCGACTGCACCGAACCGCGAGCACCCTCGCCATTTGCCGAGGTGACGAACCTGAGTTCCTGCGCGTCGCCCACGGCACCGGTGACCCCGGCCTCCAGCCGCGTGTCGGTGGGTCCCGGCAGGCCCAGCCCGTACAGCGACCCGCGCACGCGTCGGTCTTCCGCCTCCATGTCCGGCATGAACTGCTGCACTTGCGGAGGCGCCGTCGAACGGATGGAGCGTTGCGCGGCCTGGTTTCCGCCCGGCTGCACCAGCGTGTTGTGCGGGTTGGCATTGCGGATGTTCGGCGGCGATATGACGATCGGGTTCGACGCCGATATCTTCTGATCATCGAGTTTCTTGAGGAGGCCGGGACTGGGAGACATGTGCCGCGCGACTCGCCGGGTCTATTTCGCAGTCGCTGCAGCGCCCTTGCCATACGCCTCGGATTCCGGCAGCCCCACCGGCTCCAGGTCTCTCTCGTCGACCCAGAACTGGGTGAGTTCACCGATGGCCACGGTGTGCCGGATGTCGGGCCAGTTGGGGTGGCGGTAGTAACGCGTTTCGCCGAAGCGGGACTCACCGGGCTCGGGACCGGCCACGAAGGAAGTAACGTCACCATCGGCCGGTTCGCGGCTGATGATGGGGCGGTTGCCATCCTTGACCTCTTCGAGCACCTCGTCCGGTGTCTTCTTGATCTCGTAGGCGCTAACGACGGCGCCACGCTTGGCATCCGCGTTGGCGGGAACCACCAGCACACGGTCGCGGTACTGGCCACGTACGAACCATTGGTACACGCCACCTTCGAGTTCCTTTCCGAGCAGGCGCACCCAGGGATCGTTGCCCAGCAACTGCTTCGACGACTGGATCGGCTGACCGCCGCGCGCCGAGCGGTAGATAGTCGTCGCACTGCCATTCTTCAGCCGGAAGATGTTCTTGCGCTCAGTCTCGGACAACGCGGCGACCTTGGCCCGCATGTCCGTGTCCAGTTCGGTCAACAGGGTCTCGCCCAGCGGCGCGATGACGTCCGTGACATCGACACGCACTCGCAGGTCGCGGTCCGGCGCATTGACCATGGCGTAGTAGCGGCGTGGCTCCTTGCGCTCCTCGGCGCTCGGAAAAGCGGGCATCGTGGGGTCTTCGTGGATGGTGCCCAACACTTTGGCCATGTCGAGGAACAGCAGATAGTCCTTGTAGGTCTTGATCATCGTGGGCAGCGTGGCGCCGAAGCCCTGCTTGTTTATCGAAACGACGTAGGGGTAACTGCCGCTGCCGTACCAGGACGTGTCTGCTTCCGATTTCTCGGCCAGCGGACCCTGGTCGCCGATGTCCCACACGCGGTGTTTCGGATCACCGCCGAACTGCGCCCAGAAGTTGATTTGCGCCTTACCCACCGCGATGTTTCTGCGCTGCTGGTTCAGGTTGCGCCCGATCGGACCGAGAATCTCGTTGGCGAGGACGATGAGGGCCAAGCCGACCGCGACGCCCTGCATTGCCGGCGACCGCGCCGTGCCGGCCCCGCCAGTACCGCCGGCACCACCGGGTGATTGCGAATCCAGGGGCACCAGCCTCAGGCCCGAGCCGGTGGTGACGCGGCCGTCAGGTCCAACGGTGACCACGCTGTTGCCGGCCACGACGGTGTAAAAGCGGCCACCCTCGTACACGGCCGCGATCGGCCGACCCGTTCCCGCATGCACGGCGGTCCACATTCCCGACGCGCCCCGCACAACGATGTCGCCTTCGCGCAGTTCCACCGGCTGGCTGGGCTGCACCACACGGCCCTGTACGGAGATGGGCTGTCCACTCACATTGATGACGTTGGTGGGTATGTTGACGCCGGGCGCCAGCTGCGCCTGCCCCGGAAGGCCGGGCACCGGTATCGGAGCAGTCCGGGTATTAGTGCCGGGCGGCGGCGACAGCAGAGGCGTGCCGGCGGCGTTCGCATTCCGACCCGCATTCGGAACACTGCTGGTCGGCGGCACCACGCCAGGCTCCAGCAGCGGGGGGTTGGTGCCCATATTGCCTGTGTTGCCATAGGCGCCGGCATTCGTCTGTCCCTGGGGTATCTGCAAGGCCGAGGTAGGTAGCCGCTGAATCGAACGGCCACTGGCATCCGAACCCACGCGATACAACACGCCATTCACCACGGCGAGGCCCTTGCTCTCATTCTGCAGCCGCGTGATGGTGGTGGACTCCTGCAACTCCAGCGTCGACTTCACCTCGGCGGGCTTCATGGGCTGGTCCTTGGCCATGTCCATGACCTGCCGCGCCTGACTCTCCAGCAACAGACGCTGCACCGTAGCCTCGGTGAGGTAGTTGAGCTCGGCGGATGACTGCGGCAGGCGCAGCACGGTAACCGACGCGGCGGTACCGTGGCCGCTACGTTCGCCGGGCACTTTCGCGTCACTGGGAACGATGACCAGGCGCGGCGCGTTGGCAAGGCCGATAACCTGACGCGTCGATCCGCGCAATTCGAACTTACGCGGCACCCCCGGTAGCACGATGCGCATGCCGGTGGTGCTGTGATTCTCGATCCAGCGATGCACCTGTTCCTGCGCCGTGATGCCACCGTCCTTGCCCGACTTGGTTTCGACCACGCGCAGCAGGCGCAGGCCTGCCGGTTCGATCACCGCAATGATGCCGTCGGTGAACATCAATGGCTGCGTCCAGGTGTCACCCTCGACGTAGAGCTCGGCCATCGGTCTATAGAGCTGTGCGCCCGGATACTGCTTGCGCAGTTCGGTCAGCACCTGGT
>JAOUGW010000009.1 GCA_029865465.1 Gammaproteobacteria bacterium | reverse complement strand
TGGCCGCGGTCCGCCATCTTGCAAAGCGCCGCGGCGTCGATGGTCGAGTTGATGTCCGGGTTGACCATTTCCACCGCCGACAGGATGGCCACCTTGGGCGTCTCGATGCCGAGGCTGCGCGCGAGGTCGATCGCGTTCTGCGCGATGTCGGCCTTTTCCCTGAGCGATGGTTCGATGTTGATAGCGGCATCGGTGACGAACAGGATGCGGTCGTACGCCGGCACGTCCATGACGAACACGTGGCTGACGCGACGCTCCGTGCGCAGGCCGCCCTGCGACGACACCACCGCCGCCATGATCTCGTCGGTGTGCAGGCTGCCCTTCATCAGCGTCTCGACTTCGCCGCTGCGGGCGAGCGACACGGCCGCCTCGGCCGACGCATGGCTGTGCTCGGTGCTGACGAGGCGATAGTTCGAGATGTCCTGGCCGAGGCCGCCGGCAAGCGCGCGGATGCGCGCCGCGGGACCCACGAGTACCGGCACGATGAGGCCCAGCCGTGCCGCCTCGAGCGCTCCCATCAGCGAATCAGGATCGCACGGATGCGCGACGGCGCACGATACCGCCGCCAGCGGTTCGCAGCGCTTGAGCAGTCGCGCGAACACGTCGTTGCGCCGGATCATGAACTCCGGCCGCGACAGTTCGGGGAAGGACGCCTTGCGGTGGGGCGCCTCGACGACGACCGTGCCGCGGAGCACGGTCTCGCCCGCCGCATCCACCGAGCAGTCGAACAGCACGCGACGATTCTCGGCGGTCTTCTCGCGGACCGTCACGGTCGCGCGGACCAGGTCGCCCACGCGGATGACGCCGTCGAATTCGAGTTGCTGCGAGACGACGCGCGTGCCGGGGCCGGGGAGCCGGCGCTCGAGCATGCCCGAGATGATGGCCTCCGCCGCCACCGCCTCGACGCACAGGTCACGCGGCTCGACAGTGACGCCTTCCACCATGTGGAACGGCACGACGTCGCCTGAAACCAGAAGCAGCGCCTCGATCTCGGACTGGCCAACCGTTCGCTCGGCGCTGGCGGTCGCGCCGACCTCGAGTTCGTCGAACGTGACGTTGCTGTAGCCGCTCATTGCGAGAGGTCGATCCAGGTCGTCTTGAGCTCCGTGTACTTGTCGAAAGCGTGCAGCGACTTGTCGCGGCCGATCCCCGATTGCTTGAAGCCGCCGAACGGGACGGTGATGTCGTCGGCGTCGTAACAGTTCACGTAAACCATGCCGGCGCGCAGCGCCTTCGCGATCCGGTGCGCCTTGCCGATGTCGCGGGTCCAGACCGCCGCCGCGAGACCGTATTCGACGCCGTTGCCGACGCGCACGGCCTCTTCCGCATCCTGCACCGTGATGGCGGCCAGCACCGGACCGAAGATCTCCTCGCGGGCGATGCGCATGTCGGTCTGCACGTCCGCGAAGACGGTCGGTTCGATGTAACAGCCGCCCGTCTGCTCGCGCACGCGCTGGCCACCCGCCAGCACGGACGCGCCTTCGGACCTGCCCGAGTCGATGTAGCCGAGCACGGTCCTGGTCTGGATCTCGTCGACGATCGCACCCATGCGCGTCGCGGGATCGAGCGGGTCGCCCGGCTGCATCGCCCGGCTCGCCTCGACGACTTTCTCGAGCACGCGGTCGCGCACGCTTGCTTCGACGATGAGGCGCGACGCCGCCGTGCACATCTCGCCCTGGTTGAAGAAGATCGCACCGGCCGCGGTTGCCGCCGCGCGGTCGAGGTCCGGGCAGTCGGCCAGGATGATGTTCGGCGACTTGCCGCCGCACTCGAGCCACACGCGCTTCATGTTCGACTGGCCCGAGTACTGCAGCATGAGCTTGCCGGTGCGCGTCGAGCCCGTGAAGCCGATGCAGTCGACGTCCATGTGCAATGCCAGCGCCTGGCCGGCCGTGTGACCGTAACCCGGCAGCACGTTGAACACGCCATCCGGAATGCCGGCTTCCGCGGCCAGCGCCGCGAGTCGGATCGCCGACAGCGGCGACTTCTCGGACGGCTTGAGCACGAACGAATTGCCGGCGGCGAGTGCCGGGCCGATCTTCCAGGCGGCCATGATCAGCGGGAAATTCCACGGCACGATCGCGGCGACGACGCCGATCGGCTCACGCGTGATGAGCGCCAGCTGGTCGTGGGCGGTCGGGGCGACCTCGTCGTACACCTTGTCGACGGCTTCGGCGTACCACGCGATGCAGCGCGCCGTGGCGGGAATGTCCACGGCCAGGCTGTCGGAGATGGGCTTGCCCATGTCGAGCGTCTCGAGCAGCGCCAGCTCGTCGCGGTGCGCGAGGATCAGCTCGGCGAAGCGCTGCAGCACGCGTTTGCGCTCGCGCGGCGGCTGCCTCGACCAGGCCCCGCTGTCGAATGCGCGGCGCGCGGCGGCGACGGCGCGCTCGACGTCCGCCTGGTCGGTCGAAGCGACTCGCGCGATCACGCGACCGTCGATCGGCGTGACGTCGTCGAACGTCGCGCCGCTCGCGGCGTCGACGTAGCGGCCATCGATGAAGGCCTGGCCATTGATCGGGAGCACGGCGGCGCGGGCGCGCCAGTCCTGCGCAGTGGGAGGGGCTGTCTGGTTCATGGGACTTCGCTGGTCACGGTAGCCGGAGGCAACGTCGGGCAAGCCTGCATTGTCGCCGTTTCAGAAGGTCGGTGGCGTGCTCGCCGAAATGATCTCGCAGGGTTCGGCTCCCGTGTTGTGGAAGCGGTGCGGGATCGCGCTGGTGAAGTAATAGGCATCGCCGGGACCGAGCTGGCGGGTCTCGGCGCCGACCGTGAGTTCGATGCGACCACTGACGACCACGCCGCCCTCTTCGCCCTTGTGCCGCAGCATGTCGGCGCCGGTGTCGGCGCCCGGTGCGTAGTGCTCGTGCAGCACGGCCATGGCCCGGTTTGGCCGGCGCGCCGCGACCAGCTTGAAGGTCACCGCGCGGTCGCCCATGACCGGTAGCTCGTCGCCCCGGAAGAACACCTGCGGACTCGCGGAGAAGTCGAGCGTGAAGAAGTCGGCCAGCGACATTGGAATACCGTCGAGCACCTTCTTGAGCGAACTGACCGACGGGCTGACGCGGTTCTGCTCGATCAGCGAGATGAGGCCGTTGGTCACGCCGGCGCGCTTCGCCAACTCACGCTGCGACAGGCCGTACATGGTGCGCACGGCCCGCAGGTGGGCGCCGACGTCGATGCTGAGTTCGCTCACGGGGTGTTCAATATCCTGCACACACGGGCTCAAATCAGGTCGAATTTCACGGCCATTTGAGCCGAGTGTCAATTTTTCTTATCATCGGGCGGTTATTCCTACAAATCCGGGAATCCCGCCATGACCGCCAACGCCCCGCTGCAGCGCGCCGAGATGGAAGCCTTCTGGATGCCTTTCACGGCGAACCGCCAGTTCAAGGCCAACCCGCGCATGCTGGCGCGGGCCTCGGGCATGCACTACTGGACGCCGGAAGGCCGGCAGATCCTGGATGCGGCTGCCGGCCTGTGGTGCGTGAATGCGGGCCACGGTCGCAAGGAAATCAGCGAGGCCGTCAGCAAGCAGATTGCGACGATGGAGTACGCCCCGCCGTTCCAGATGGGGCACCCGACGGCGTTCCAGCTGGCGAACGACATCGCGAGCTGGTTGCCCAAGGACATGGGCCACGTCTTCTTCACCAACTCCGGGTCGGAATCGGTCGACACGGCGCTCAAGATCGCCCTCGCCTATCACCGCGCACGAGGCGAGGCCTCGCGCACCCGCTTCATAGGCCGCGAGCGCGGCTATCACGGCGTCGGCTTCGGCGGCATCTCGGTCGGCGGCATGGTCAACAACCGCAAGTGGTTCGGGTCGATGCTGCCCGGCGTCGATCACCTGCCGCACACGCACGACCTCGCGAAGAATGCCTACACGCGTGGCATGCCCGAGCACGGCGCCAACCTGGCGGACGAACTCGAGCGCATCGTCGCGCTGCACGATGCGAGCAACATCGCGGCCGTGATCGTCGAGCCCGTCGCGGGTTCCACGGGCGTGCTGATCCCGCCGCGGGGTTACCTCGAGCGCCTGCGCAGCGTCTGCACCAGGCACGGCATCCTGCTGATCTTCGACGAAGTCATCACGGGATTCGGCCGGCTCGGCGCACCGTTCGGCACCTCGTTCTTCGGCGTGCAGCCGGACATGATCACGATGGCGAAGGGCTTGACCAACGGGGCCATTCCAATGGGCGCCGTCGCGGCCAGCGACCAGATCTTCAACGCCTTCATGCAGGGCCCGGAAGGCGCGATCGAGCTCTTCCACGGCTACACCTATTCCGCGCACCCGGTCGCCTGCGCTGCGGGCATCGCCACGCAGGAGATCTATCGCAAGGAAGGCCTGTTCGCGCGCGCCAGTGACATGGCGCCTTACTGGGCCGATGGCGTGCACTCGCTGAAAGGCCTGCCGCACGTGATCGACCTGCGCAACCTCGGGCTCATCGGCGCCGTGGAACTGGATCCAATCGCGGGCAAGCCCGGCCTGCGCGGCTACAACACGTTCGTGCGGGCGTTCGAGCAGGGACTGCTGGTGCGCGTGACGGGCGACATCATCGCGATGTCGCCGCCGCTGATCATCGAGAAGCAGCACATCGACCAGGTGTTCGGCGTCCTCGGCGGAGTGCTGAAGGAACTGGCCTGAGGGACAGGGACAGAGGTCAGGGGTCAGGGGTTAGAAAGAAAAGAAGCCCGGTCGCCTTGCGGCGCCCGGGCCTTTTTTCGTCGTACGCGTCAGGCGACGCGCTGGCGCCTTACTCGTTCGACCAGGGGAAGCTGGTGGAGACCGAGAACACCGCGCGGGCTTCGCTGCTGCCCACGTCGCCAGGCGTGCCGTCGGCACCTTCGAGGTCGCTGCCGTCGATCCACTTCAGGCCGAGAGCGAAGTTGCCGAGCGCATACGTGACACCCACGGACCAGTCCATGTAGCCATCGCCGTAGGCGTTGTCCCAGTAGTCGCCGTCGCTGTAGCCGACGTGCGCGCTGGCACCGAAGTTGGCGGGGAGTTCCCATTCGCCGTTGGCTTCGTAGTACATGGCCGAGTCGCCGGAGTTACCGAGATCGTTCGAGTACCAGACCTTGCCGCTCAGCCAGTTCCAGCCGAGGCCCGCGTAGATCTCGGGATAGTCGATGTCCTCCGCGCCGGGGTACGTGTAGTAGATGAGGCCGACGTCGTACGTGATCGTCTCGCCGCCGCTGAAGCCCGCGTAGAGGTCGATTTCGATGTTCTCGTCGCAGCAGTCCCCGAAGTCGACGTTGCTGGCCCAGGCGCCAGCATAGAAACCACTGTCGTGCGCGTAGTCGATGCTGCCCTGCAACGCCGGATCCTGCGACGTCTGGGTGATACCGCGGAAGTCATAATCGCTGGTTGCCGTTACCGTACCGGTGACTTCCGCCTGCGCAGCCATCGCGGTCAACGAGAGCGCCAGCGCCGCCAGGCCATGGGTCAATTTCATTTCGCATACCCCTTTGTTGCTTAGTAACAACACAAATTGAACGTCCGTTGCCGCGATAGTAGCAGAGGCGACACGTTTTCAGTACGAGCGCCCGTAACGCTGCGGCCCGGCCTCCTGCATTGCAGGAAGCGTGCCAGACAAGAAAAAGCCCGCATTGGCACGGACTTTGGCCGGGCCCACGCACCAGCGAGGCGCATCTGAAGGCCCCGGCGCACCTGGTTGGTTCAGGCCGCAGCGGGCTCGTAGATGGCGTAGAACTTCTGGGCTGGCTCCAGGACTTCCCAGAGTCCGGAGAAGCCTGCGGGCATCACGAAGCTGTCGCCCGGCCCGTAGGTCGACTGCCGGCCGTCGTCATCGGTGATGCGGATGCGCCCGGCGGTCAGGACGCAGAGTTCGTTCTCGCTGTAGGAGACCCGCCACGCGCCAACGCTGCTGCGCCAGATCCCCGCGAAGAAACGGCCGCTGGCGTCCGTGTAGGCATTGCGCACGAACTGCTCAGGCATCGGACTGCCGGCTGCCAGCCGTGCCGGGTCGAGTTCGAGCTTTTCTTCGGTGCCCGACGCGGCGTCGATTTTCACGACGGCGGGGCCGAGGGTTGCGTTCATGCAGGGACGCTCCGTGGTGTTCTGCGCTGCGCGAGAGGTTAGCAAACGCTGGCGGGTTGGCGCTCAGCGCTCGGGAGGCCTGCGCTCCATCTCGCGCAGCGCCACGACGGACTCGCCCGCGCCGATACGTCGCAGGGCCTCTGCAAACAACCGCGACGCCGGCAGGACGACCAGCTTGTGGTCTGCTCCCGGGGGTGACGCAAGCCGCGTGGGCAGCAGCGTGTCCGTGACGTACAGTCGATCGGGCCCGTCAGGCCCGAGCAGGCGCTCGGCGCCAGGCGCGAACACGCCATGCGTCGCGCATGCCGTGACCGAGAGCGCGCCGGCCGCACGGCTGGCCCGTACTGCACGCAGGATCGTCGTTCCCGCACTGATCAGGTCGTCGACCACGACGGCGTGCCTGCCGGCCACCGGGCCGATGACGAGGTCGCCACTCACGGCGCCCCTGTCACGGCGCTTCTCGAGGACGGCGAAGTCGACCGGCATGCCCGCGCGCACCGCGACGAGTTCCTGCACGCGCTGCGCGCGCCTGGCACCGCCGAAATCCGGCGACACGATGGTCACGGGCTGCCCGCCGGTCTGTTCGACGACCTTGTCCGCGAGCAGCGGCGCGGCCTCGAGCAGGTCGACGCTGCAGCGGAACGCGTTTTCGAATGCCGCGACATTGTGCACGTCCATCACCATCACGTGATCGACGCCGACGGCTTCCAGCAACTGCGCGATGTACCGCGAGTTGACCGGATCACGCTCCTTGGTGCGGCGGTCCTTGCGCGAATAGGCGATGTAGGGCAGGCAGGCCGTGACACGCGCAGCGCCGGCGTCCTTCAGCGCCGCGACCAGGAACAGGACGCGGCAGAGGCGATCGTTGGCGCTGCCTGCGGCATCGCCGCTCAGCGATTGAATGACATAGACGATGCGCCCGCGCACGCCGACCAGCGGCCGGGACTTGTGCTCGCCACCTTCGTAGTCGCGCTCCTCGAGCGGCGCGAGCGGCGTGCCGAGGCCGGACGCGACGCGCTCACCGAAGGCGCGCGACGCAAGCGGCGCGAACAGCAGCGGCGCAGGGTCCATCACGGTATCAGGGGCACCACGCCGCCCGGGCCGGGCCGGTCAGGCGACCGGCTTTTCGCGCAGCGACGGTTCGCCGCGCAGCGCCGACATGCGCTGCTGCAGCTGGCGGCGTGCGGCATCGAACGCGTCGCGCAGGACGACGTACACGTCCTCGTGCCCGTCGCGATCGGGACGCTCCATGTCGACGACGACGTCGTCGCCCGGGAGCGAGAGCTGGACCTTGACGTTGAATACCTTGCCCTGGTGGTGGTGCCGATGCGGCGAATCCACGACGACGCGGCAGGACTGGATGCGGTCGCTGAAAGTGCCCAGGTGATCCGTGAGCTCGCGCACGCGAGTCTCTACGGCCGGGGAGCTTTCCATGTGCCTGAAGGTGATCTGGACAGGGATTGTCACGATGCTGAGTCCCTCTTCTGGACGGTCCTGGTTGACGTTTTCATTGTCGAGCCGCGTGGCCTGCGGACCATCAGTATTGTTCGCAGGGACCCGGCATGTACGTGGCAAGAGTACACTGACCGGAGCGCCGGTCGAGAGCCGAATCTCGCGTGAACGCAGGACAATCCAGCTCCCCGCTCGACGCCCCCGCAGCGCAGGCTGCCTTCGCCGCCGCGATGCGGGAGCCGGCTGCGTATTCCGCGCTGCATCCGGTGGCGGGCCCCGTGACCTGCATCGAGACCCACGTCTCCTGGGTGTTCCTGACCGGGCCCTTCGCCTACAAAGTCAAGAAGCCGTTACGGCTCAGTTTCATCGACTACTCGACTGCCGAGCGTCGTGCAGTCTTGTGTCGCGAGGAACTGCGCCTGAACCGCCGCCACGCACCCGGGCTCTACGTCGACGTCGTGCCGATCGCGGGCACGCCCGCTGCACCCCGGGTAGGCGCCACCGACGCCCCGCCTTTCGAGCACGCGCTGCGGATGGTGCAGTTCGATCCGCGACTCGAGCTGACCCAGCTGCTGCAGACTGGCACCATCGCGGCGGGCGAGCTGCAGGAATTCGGCCAGCGCGTCGCGCAGATGCACGCGACGGCAGCGATCGCGGCGAGCACGGAGAGTTTCGGCGCGCCGGACCACGCCCACCGCATCACGCTGGACAACTTCGCGGAGATTGCGCGGGTCCTGCCGGGCCGCGACGAGGCTCGTCAATTGGAAATCTTGCGCGGCCATGCGCAGCGCCTGCTCGAAGCCAGCCGGTCGCTGATGGAGCAGCGCCGGCAGGGTGGCCGGATCCGCGAGGGCCACGGCGACCTGCATTGCGGCAACGTCGTGCGCTGGCAAGGGACGCTCGCGGCCTTCGACGGCCTCGAGTTCGACCCGGCCCTGCGCTTCATCGACGTCGCCAACGATCTCGCCTTCCTGACGATGGATCTCGCGGTCCATCGTCGCGCCGATCTGCGGCGCGAGGCGTTGCAGGCGTGGCTCGAGGCGTCCGGCGATTTCGAGGCCGTTGCGCTGCTGCCCTATTTCGAGCTCTATCGCGCGCTGGTGCGCGCCAAGGTTGCCGCGCTGCGCGGCCAGCAGGCACGCGGGGAAGCGGCAGGAGCGGCGACGCTTGCGCACCAGTACCTGGACTGGGCCGTCGCGCAGCTCGAACGGCCGCGTCCGCGGCTGGTCGTGATGGCGGGATTGTCCGGTTCCGGCAAGACCTGGCTCGCCCGGCGCATCGCCGCAAGCTGCAACGCGTTGATCGTGCGTTCCGACATCGAGCGCAAACGTCTCGCAGGATTGCAGCCGCTGGACACGTCGGCCTCAGCGCCCGACGCCGGGATCTACTCGCGCGAGTTCAATGAGCGTACCTATGAACGGTTGCGTGACTGCGCCGGGCACTGCCTGCAGGGCCACGAGAGCGTGATCGTCGACGCTGCCAACCTGCGGCGCGGCGAACGCGGACTCTTCGTCGCGGCGGCACGTGAGCACGCGGCCGGCGTCACGATCGTCCAGTGCGTCGCGCCACTCGCGGTACTGAGGCAGAGGGTCGCCGCGCGCGCCGGCGCCGACGCCTCGGAAGCCACGGTCTCGTTGCTCGATCGACAGCCCGCGTACTGGGAGCCGTTCGACGGCGACGAACGAAGTCGCGTCGTCGTGGTCGATACGACCTCGACCGGGTCGATCGAGCGCGCGTTGGATGGCTTGGCGCGGCCGACGTACGCCGGAACCTAGACTCGCCCCGCGTGACCGCTGGCGCGCTGTCCCGCGTCGACCACCGCCGTCGTCACCATGTCCGCGCCGACGTTGGTGACGGTGCGCGTCATGTCGAGCAGGCGGTCCACGCCCAGGATGATGCCGATGCCCTCGGCCGGAATGCCGAACGCGACCAGCAATCCGGCGATCAGCGGCAGCGAACCCCCGGGAATCGCGGCCACTGCGATGGCACTCAGGACCGACAGGAACACCAGCGTCACCTGCTCCGCCAGCCCGAGGTGCACGCCGAACACCTGTGCCACGAACAGCACGACGCACCCTTCGTAGAGCGCCGTGCCGCTCATGTTCATGGTCGTGCCGAGCGGCATGACGAATCCGGCGGTCGACGGCGCGATGCCCAGCCGCTCGCGGCAAACCGTCAGTGCTGCGGGCAGTGTCGCGCTGCTCGAGCTCGTCGAGAATGCGGTGACCAGCACGTCCTTGATCTGGACGAAGAACTCGCGCGGATTGCGCCTGGCGAGGAACTTGAGCCAGATCGACATCGTGCCGAACAGGTGCAGCAGCAGCATCGCGCCACAACCCAGCACGAACAGGCCGAGCGCGACCAGGATGTCGAAACCGACTTTCACCACGACGCTGAAGATCATCGCCGGCACCGCGTACGGCGCGAGCTTCAGTGCGAAGTGCACGATCCCGGTCATCAGGTCGCTGACGGTCTCTAGCCCGTCGAGCAGCTTCCTGCGCCGCGCCTGCGGCAAGCCGAGCCCGGCTGCTCCCACCAGGATCGCGAAGACGATGAGCGGCAGCACTTCGCCCAGCATGTTGCGCTGGTTGCCGACGAAGGCGCCGAACAGGTTCTTCGGCATGAACATGTCGACGACGCTGGACGGCGTCACGGCGGGCCGGGCCTCGCTGGTCTCGACATGCTGGCCCGCCTGCGAGCTGTATTCCTGCACCAGTCGCTGCGAGGTTTCCGGGTCCATGCGGCCACCCGGATTGAGGATGTTCATCATCAGCAGGCCGAGCGTGGCCGCGATCGCCATGTTGGCGAAGAACAGCGCGAACGTGCGGCCCGCGAGCGGCCCGAGATCCGCGAGCCCGCCGAGCTGGACCACGCCACCGGCCAGTGAGGCGAAGACGAGCGGGATCACGACGAAGAACAGCATGCGCAGGAAGACCTGCCCAAGCGGGTCGAACAGGTTGGTCGCCACCCATTTGGCACCGTCCTGCAGGCCAGGGACGTAGGGGGCAAGGACCAGCACGAGCACACCGGCGACCGCGCCGTACACCAGACCTCTCAGGATGCGGTTGGCGAGCTTGGCGTCGGTAGCTGCAGACATCGAATCCCTTCCCACGGCGCAAACGATGGCGCACTTTGTCCGACACGCCCTGCGCTGGCAAGCGCCGGGCGCACCAGGATCGGGCAGTGCGTCAGCCATGGATGGCGCCTTTGGTGCACGGAAGTCTGCGCCGCGCCGGCAGAAGTCGCCTCATTCGCCGAACGTCGTGCGTCATCCGTACCCAGGGACTCGCGGTGGCACGACGATTGCTTTCAGTCCGACGATGCCCCGTGGCGCTACTAGAAGAAGCACGCTGTCGCGATGAAGAACCTGAGTCCGGAATACCTCGGCTGGCGCACGCTGCCCGGCCTTCTCGGCCGCCATGCGTCGAGCCCGCAATCGGTGCATGCCTTGCTCGGCTACTTCCTCAAGGACCGCAGGTCGCCGACGCCGTTTCCCGGGCGCGACATGCTGGCGAACGAAGGCGTCTTCGACTGGGGTATCGCGCGACCGCTCGAAAAGGTGATCGAGAGTGAAGACCACCTGCGCGTGCTGCTCGACATGCCGGAGATCTACCGCCAGAGCGTCGCGGTGGTCGAACCGTGGGCCAGTGTCGGCACCAACCCGCGCGGCGAACCGGTCCGCGCCTCGAAGAATATCGCCTACATCTGCCAGCAGGTCGCCGACGCGGACACGATCCTGTTCCCGGTGTGGCAGAGCGGCATCCGCAATCCCGAACGGCTGGCCAACGTCCTGAGCGCTGGAATCGCCACGATCGTCCAGGGCGGCTGTCCCTCGGTGCACGACGCAACCAGCTTCGAAGGCGCGAGCGCGGGCCTCGACGACATGCTCGCGCTGGTCGACCAGTTGCTGCTGCGCCGCTCGACGGCGAGCGGTCCCACCATCTTCATCTGCCTCGGCCACCAGCTGGCTGCCGCTACGCACGTCCGCCTGCTGCAACGCGCGGTGCGCGAGATCGGCAAGCTGGCGCGGTTGCCGCTCGACCACTCAGGCCGCGTGCTCAACTCGTTGCAGCGTACGGCAGAACGGATTACCCGCATGGGCGTCCAGTTGCAGGTCGTCAAGCAGGGCCAGCCGCGCGCCAGCGGCTGGAACGACCCGGGTTTCGCAGTCGCCGGCAACGAGAACGCCGAGGTCGGCACGCGGGCGCTGCTGCCCTACGCGCGTCGTGACAACGAGACCCACATCCCGCGCGAGTTGCACCAGACGCACGCGCTGGTCGCCGACGAACTCGAAGGCGTCATCGACCAGGCGCTGTCGCTCGAGCGCGAGATCGCCGTCGAGATGTTCCACGCCGACGAGGTCAACGAGGAAGCTGCGCTGTTCGCCAACTGGGCCTACAAGACCCTGCACGACACGATCGTGCCGCTGCGCCACGTGCTGGCGGTGAGCCCGGTCGCGTGGCTGCTCAGCCTGCCGTACGCGGTGGAGATCCTCGGCCAGACCCGGGTCGACACCCACAGCTGGACCGAGGTCGGCGCCACGGCAATCTATTACAAGGACTGGGAAACGCATCGCGTGCGCCGCTCCTTCACGTGCCAGTTCCATCCGGAACTGATGGACGACATCCGCGACATCGGCGGCCGCGTCGGGCCCCGCTATCACGAACTCAAGGATCACGACGGCGTGCGACTGCTGATCCGGCTGCTCTATCACGGGATGCAGGAGTAAGTCGTTCGATCCGACGGGTGGCGTACCGTACCGTGATGGGGACGGGTATTCTCGGCCGCATCCAGGCCACGGCTGTTGCCGCTTTCAGTCAAGGCGATGCTGACCACCAAGTCCCATTCCCGTGCGGAACCCCGAGCGTTGGCGTCTCCTGGCCTGAATCGGGCATCGCTGCTCGCTGCGGTGAGCGAACTGGCCGCGCGCGACCAGCGTCTTGCGCGCATCTGCGACGAGTTCGGCCCGCCACCGCTGTGGTCGCGACCCCGCGGCTTTCCGACGCTGGTGCGGATCATCCTCGAGCAGCAGGTTTCGCTGGCGTCGGCCGCGGCGCTCTACGCCAGGCTGGACCTGCACCTCGGCGGCGAGGTAACTCCTGCGCGGGTGCTGGAGCCCGGCGAATCCGCGCTCCTGGCGCTGGGGTTCACGCGGCAGAAGGCGCGCTACGTCGTCGGGCTGGCAGCGCAACTGGAGAGCGGCACAGTATCGCTTGAGCGCGTCGCCCGCATGCCGGATGCGGATGCCGGCGCGGCGTTGACACGGATCCCGGGCATCGGACCCTGGACTGCCGGCGTGTACCTGTTGCTGGCGCTGCGCCGTCCCGACGTGTGGCCACCCGGCGATCTCGGCCTGCATAAATCGATGGCGGAATTGCGGGGATTGCGCACAGTGCCGTCGAGTGACGAAGCCGCGGCATTCGCCATGCGCTGGCGTCCGTGGCGCGCGGTGGCGGCACGGCTGCTGTGGCACTCGTACCTGTCGCGGCGCGCCAGGACCTGGGGCCGACAACCGGCGGCCGGGTGCTGAATCGCGCAAGTCGGCACCCCAGGGAACCGCTGCATGGCCCGAATCGCATTCTTCCTGGACACACGACGGATCCGCTCGGCGGACCTGCGCGATGTGGAGGCCGGGAATCCGGGGATAGGCGGCACCGAGTACATGTTCTTCCTCGTCGCCACGCACCTCGCCCGCACGCATCAGGTGTCGATGTACGTTACGGCTGCGGGCAACCACCCGCCTGGAATCCGCCGCGTCGTCGTGCAGGACCTGCGGGACGCGGCGGCGGCGATCCGGTCCGCGGGCGAGGAGATCGTGATCCTCCGGGACTCCGAGGTTCTGCCGAACCTGGCGCTGCTCAGGTCCATGCAGCAGAGCGTCCTCGTCTGGGCGCACAACTACTCGAGTCGCAGGACACTGCGGGCCTGCGCGCGGCTGCCTGGCGTCGCCCGATACCTGTGCGTGAGCCGGGAACAGCACGAACGCCTGCGGGATGAGGACGTCTTCCAGAAATCGGACTACATCTTCAACGCAGTGGTTGCCCGGACCTGCCCCGGCGAACCGCAGCCGCCCATGCAGGACAACGTCTTCTACATGGGCAGTCTCGTCAGGCGCAAAGGATTCCATGTTCTCGCCCGGTACTGGGGCGATATCGTCGAGGCCGTCCCCACCGCAAGACTGCACGTGGTGGGATCCCGGCGGCTCTATGACGAACGCGCTGCACTCGGCCCGCTGGGCCTCGCATCCCCGAGATACGAGCGGCGGATCGCCAGGTACGTCACAGAGCACGGGAGACTGCGGGACGACATCGTGTTTCACGGCATCCTGGGGGCGGACAAGTGGCGGCTCCTGCGGCAGGCCAAGGTGGCCGTAACCAACCCGACCGGCGCCGGGGAGACCTTCTGCATCAGCGCCGCCGAGTTCGGACTGCTGGGCGTGCCTGTCGTCACCAGGAACGCGGGTGGCCCGATCGACGTGGTGGAGAACGGTGTCTCCGGAATACTGTTCGATGACGAGCGTGAACTGCCCGCCGCCGTCATCGGGCTGCTCAGAGACGAGAGTCGCCGCGCCGCAATGGGCAGGCAGGCAATGGTGCGCATTCGGTCCCGCTTCGACATCGAGGTCGTCATCGAGAAATGGCACCAGACCATAGCGGATGTCCTCGCGGGCACTCGCGTCGCGGGAGATGGCCGCGTCACGCTGCCGGGAGCAGATGGCAACCGCCGCGCGGCCGGGGATGGACTGATATCTGCCAGCTCGCTGCCAGGCCGGTCGCAAATGCCAGCTCGTCCGTGTGCTATCGTCATCACGCAGAGATTACTTGATTGGTGCACCGGCCCGTCGCAGGGCACCGTTGCCACCGGAGCCATTCGTTGGTTCCGTGATCCGGATCCATTGGGGCCCAGATTGAAGAACCGGCCGTTTCCTGAACGTCTACGATTTGCCCTCGCCGGCATTGCGTACGCGCTTCGCGCCGAGAGCAGCTTCCGCACGCACGCACTCGCCGCCGCCGTCGCACTTGCGGCGTTGGTCTGGTTGCGGCCGGCGCCCGTCTGGTGGGCTCTCGTGGCGCTCACGACCGTGGCCGTGCTCGCCGCAGAACTCTTCAACACGGCGCTCGAGCAACTCGCCGATCGCCTGCATCCCGAGCAGCATCCGCAGATCAGGGTCGCAAAGGATTGCGGTGCGGCCGCCGTGCTGGTCCTCAGCGTGGGCGCCGTCGTCGTCGCTGCTGCGCTGCTGCTGGACGTCTTCGGCGGGTGACTGCCGCAGCCGCATCGGTGCAGCGGCTGCGACGGCGACGCTGTGACGGGCTGAAATGGGGACGATGTGAATCAGGCTGACTTGCAGCACTTGCACTGACGCCACTACTTCGGGAGATCCGGCAATGACCCAGGCAGAACTCTGGCAACTTCACTTGCTCGCCGTGTCGAACGGCGTCACCGCGTTTGGGGTCCTGCTGACATTGATTACCGGCTATCTGGTGACGGCCTATTTCGCCGGCAGCCGCCTCAGCCGCTATCAGGCCGCGGTGGTTTCGGCCCTATTCCTCCTCGGCGCAGGACTTGGCGCATTCATGGTATTCGTCGAGACCAGGCGCGCTTTCTTCTTCATCGACCGACTCCAGCTTGAATTCAACGTGCAGAGTTTCACGCCAGGTAACTTCGCTCTCTATCTCATGGGGATCCTGCTGGTTCTGCTCATCCCGGCGGCCCTGTTCTTCATGTACCAGATCCGGAGGAATCCGGCTCTCGGCGCGGGCCAGGGCCAGGCGGGCTCCAACCAGGGTCGCCGCTACTTCGATTAGACGACGCCCCCCGTCGCGATTCAGTTATCCGCTCTTCGTCCCCGGCGGCTTCAGCGGCCAGAACTGCGAGTCGTCACCGGACTCCGCCGCCGCCTTCGCCGCCTTGTACTGCGCCTCGATCTCCGCGATCAGTGCCTGCTTGTCCGACTCGGCGATGTCCATCGAGCGGATGATGTCGATGGTCTGCCGGTAGAGCCGCGTGAGGCCAACCACGTCGCCGAAGTCGGGGATGCGGGTTTCCATGCGCCGGATGATGCCGCGCCTCGCGGCTCCCGTCATCGCGACCATCCGGCACGCCACTGCCGGCGTCAGGCCCTTCGGGAGCGCCCGCTTACAACCGCCCGGCAGCGCCCGCATAATGGGCCTGCCCGATCAGAAGGCGGCCCCGGATGAAACCTGCAGAACGTTACCCCGCGGTCCTGCTGCTCGCCTTCAGCGCAATCTGGGCCGCGCTGGCGATCGCGCCGTCCTACCGGCAGGACTGGCTGCTCGAGAACGTGCTGGTCTTCGTCGCCGTGCCCCTGTTGGTGGCGACGTCGCGCACCCTGCGTTTCTCCAACCGCGCGTACACGTGCGTCTTCGTTTTCTTCGTGCTGCATGAGATCGGCGCGCACTACACCTACAGCGAGGTGCCCTGGCGCGAGTGGTTGCACCTGCAGGGCGCAGGGACCGGACCGGGCCCGGCGGCAGGCCGCAACCACTACGACCGCTTCGTGCACTTCTGCTACGGGCTGCTGATGTTCCCGGCGGTGTGGGAATTGTTCGCGGCGCGCGCCAGTCCACAGCGCATCTGGCGCTACGTCATGCCCGTGACGTTTCTCATGGCGCACTCGGTCGTCTACGAGCTGATCGAATGGGGGGCGGCGGAAATATTCGGCGGCGACCTCGGCGTGGCCTACCTCGGGACCCAGGGAGATGAGTGGGACGCGCAGAAAGACATCGGCATGGCCACGGTCGGCATCCTGGCGGGGTTGCTGCTGACGCTCGCTGCCAGCCCATCGGCGCGCACGCCAATGGACGCGTCGACCGGGAAGTGGATTTGGTGGTGAGGGGGAGAATCGAACTCCCGACCTAGGGGTTATGAATCCCTCGCTCTAACCGTCTGAGCTACCTCACCACGAGGTTCGGATTGCGGCCGGGCAGGATGCGGGCCGCTGGGGACCGCGAATTGTCCGGAGGGTCAGGCCCCTCGTCAAGGTCGGGGATGGCTTTCCGCAGGTGCTGTCGGCGAGGTGTCGTGCGAAACTTAGACGCAGAGCAATGGGTCATTCGTCCGGAGGAGACTGCCGTGAACCACGCCTCGACCAGCTTCCAGCGTTTCCTGATGGCCTGCACCCTCGTATCCGCCGCCCTGACGCCTGCCGCGTGGGCGCAACAGCCCGCGCCGGTCCGCCCGCCCGACAAGCCCCCGATCGCCCAGGGCTGGATCGACATCGCCACGTTCGCGTCGCCCGGCGGGATGGGCGGCATGGCCGGCATGATGATGGGCGGCGGCGGCGGCGACACGCCGATGTCGGCACTGTTCGGCGGAAAAAAGAAGGGGAACCAGTTCGGCCTGACGCGTGCGGGCGGCAGCGGCAGCTACGTCGACGTGACGCTGCGCACCAGCCGCAACCCGAGCCTCGCCGAAGCCCTGCAGGCCGTGCCGCCGGGCACCAAGCTTGCGCCGACACTGCAACTCAAGGTACTGCCGCAGGCCAAGCCGGTTCCCACCGACCGCGGGGATGATTCCATCGAGGAGCCGACCGAGCAACCAAAAGGCAAGATCAAGCTCTACTGGGGCTGCGGGACGACCATCCGGCCGGGGCAGCCGAAGGTCGTGGACTTCGAGACGAGCACGATCAAGGAGTTCGGCGACATCTTCAAGGGCCGGCGCGCCACGCAGCGCGGCACGCATTCGGCACCGGGCCGTCCCGTCTGGCCGAATCCCGTCGACAACCGCCTCGTGCCCGACGGCGCAACGTTCGCGGGCGAGCACTCGTTCACCGGCCAGGGCGTGCCTGAGAGCTTCAAGTTCACGCTGCCGCCGGCGCAGGACATCATGCCGGCAATCGCCCTGCAGCAGGCGCAAGCGAACGGCGTGACACAGCTCAGCTGGCAGGCGCTGCCCACGGCGCGCGGCTACTTCATTGCCGCCATGGGCGGCAAGGGCGACGAGTCCGGCGAAGGGGCCGAAATGACGCTGTGGACATCGAGCGAACTGCCCGACTCCGGCTTCGGTCTCGTCGACTACCAGACCAACAAGTCAGTCGACCAGTGGCTGAAGGAGAAAGTGCTGCTGCCACCGACGACGACCCGTTGCGACGTGCCGAAGGGCATCTTCGGCGATGGCGAGGAATCAGCGGGCGCAATGCTGCGCATGATTGCGTACGGCACGGAGTTGAACCTTGCGCACCCGCCGCGTCCAACGGACCCGAAGATCGCCTGGGAACCCGACTGGGCGCTCAAGGTGCGCGTGAAGTCGGTGGCCTTCACGATGCTGGGCATGCCGGCGATGGGCGGTGGCGACGCGGTGGAAGACGGCTCCGCGGAGGGCGGCGAAGGCTCGTCCACTGACGTCACGGCACCGGCCGAGCAGCCGAAGAAAAAGAAGAAGTTCGGCCTGATGGACGCGCTGGACGTCGTGAAGGACGCCGTGCCGCACTGAAGCGTCTCTCTCGCCCGCGTCCGCGGGAGAAGGTTGCGGCGACAGGTCGCGCGAGGCGCAGGGGTCCGATCCGACCTGTCTTGGCGCGCGCGTGTCTGCCTTTCCAAGCGCGACAGGACAGGTCGGATCGGACGCCACGACCCTCACCCGGCCTGCGGCCGATTGCACGCGCAGGCGAGGTGAGCGTCAGACGTTGAAGCGGAAGTGCATCACGTCGCCCTCGCGCACGACGTACTCCTTGCCCTCGAGCCGCATCTTGCCGGCCTCTTTCGCGCCCTGCTCGCCCTTGCAGGCGATGAAGTCGCTGTAGGCGATCACCTCGGCGCGGATGAAGCCCTTCTCGAAGTCCGTGTGGATCTCGCCGGCCGCCTGCGGTGCATGCGCACCGAGGTGCGTCGTCCAGGCTCGCACTTCCTTTGGGCCCGCCGTGAAGAACGTCAGCAATCCGAGCAGGTGATACGCCGCGCGGATGACGCGGTCGAGGCCCGGCTCGTGCAGCCCGAGTTCCTCGAGAAACGCGAGGCGATCGCCCTCGTCGAGCTGCGCGATCTCGGCTTCGATCGCGGCGCACACGGGCACGACGTCCGCGCCTTCGGTCGCAGCGCGTTCGCGCACCGCGTCGAGGTACGGATTATTCGCGAAGCCGCCCTCGGCCACGTTGGCCACGTACATCATCGGCTTGAGCGTGAGCAGGTGGCAGTCGCGCAGCAGCGGGCGCTCCGAGAGCGGGTCGAGCGGCAGAGTGCGCGCCGGCTTGCCCGCATCGAGGTGCTCCTGCATGCGCTTCAGGAGGTCGCGCAGGCGCACGGCGTCCTTGTCGCCCGTCTTGGCGTCCTTCTCGGCGCGGCGGTGCGCACGCTCGACGGTGTCGAGGTCGGCGAGCGCGAGTTCGGTGTTGATGACGTCGATGTCGCCGAGCGGGTCGATGCGGCCCGCGACGTGCACGATGTCGTCGTTGACGAAGCAGCGCACCACGTGCGCGATGGCATCGGTTTCACGGATGTGCGCCAGGAACTTGTTGCCGAGCCCTTCGCCTTTCGACGCACCCGCCACGAGGCCGGCGATATCGACGAACTCGACCGTCGTGGGCAGGATCTTCTCGGGCTTGACGATGTCGG
The DNA here is from genome assembly GCA_029865465.1 of Gammaproteobacteria bacterium. Lineage (GTDB taxonomy): Bacteria > Pseudomonadota > Gammaproteobacteria > Steroidobacterales > Steroidobacteraceae > RPQJ01. The sequence goes on along the minus strand of JAOUGW010000009.1, from coordinate 14,481 downwards.
CCAGCGCCTTGAGGCGCAGGTCCGGCACCGGCACGACGCCCACGTTCGGGTCGATCGTGCAGAACGGATAATTCGCGGCCGCGGCGTTCTGCGCCTGCGTGACCGCGTTGAAGAGCGTCGACTTGCCCACGTTGGGGAGGCCGACGATGCCGCACTTGATGCCCATGGTCTGGTGGCTACTCGCTGATCGCTTTGGTATGGAGGCGGTTCATCGCCTTCTCGGCGCCTTCGCGCAGCAGCAGGGAGAGCGAGTCGAGACCGGCGTCGATTGCATCGACGATGGCGTTCTCCTCGTCCGGCCGTGCACGCTGCAGCACGTAATCGATGACCTGCGACTTGTCGCCCGGATGGCCGATGCCGAGCCGCAGGCGCCAGAATTCGGCACCGCAGTGGGTGATGGTGTCGCGCAGGCCGTTGTGGCCGCCGTGACCGCCGCCGAGCTTGAGTCGCGCGACGCCGCAAGGCAGGTCGAGGTCGTCGTGCACGACGAGCACGGCCGACACGGGCGCCTTGATGTAATCCATGAGCGCGCGGATCGAAAGACCGCTGCGGTTCATGTACGTCTGCGGCTTCAGCAGCACCAGCTCCGTGCCCTCGACGACCACCCTGGCGATCTCGCCCTGGTAGCGCGCGTGCGCACGAAACTGCGCGCCGTGCCGGTAGGCAAGCGCGTCGACGAACCAGAATCCCGCGTTGTGGCGCGTGAGCCGGTGCTCGGGTCCCGGATTGCCGAGCCCGACCACGATCTGCAACGGTGTGCCGGCCATGATGATCGTTCTGCCTGGAAAAAACGAAAGTCGGGCCGCCCCGTGCAGGACGGCCCGCTCCCCCCGGCCGCATGCACTGCGGCCGGAGCGTTCGCGTTACTTCTTGGCGTCCTTCTTGGCTTCGGCCGGCTTGGCTGCTGCCGCACCTGCCGCCGGCTTGGCCGCTGCCGCACCCGCCGCCGGAGTCGCCGCAGGCGCAGCTCCCGCTGCCGCTTCGGCACCCGCCACCGCTTCCGGCTCTTCGGCTGCGCGCGCGTGGTGGATCGAGACGATCGGCGCGTTGCGGCCATGCGTCAGCTCGGGGACCTCGACGCCTGCCGGCACGTTGAGATCCGCAAGGTACAGCATCTGGTTCAGATCAACAGCCGACAGGTCGACCTCGATGAACTCCGGCAGGTCCTTCGGCAGGCAGGTGATCTCGACCTCGTTGCGCAGGTGCGAAACCACGCCGCCCTTCTTGACGCCCGGCGAACCGGCCTCGCCCTTGTAGTGCAGCGGGATCGTGATGCGGATCTTCTCGTCGTCGAGGACGCGCTGCAGGTCGATGTGAACGATTGCGTTCCTCGCCGGGTGACGCTGCACGTCCTTGAGGATCGCCGCCTGGTTCAGCTCGCCGACCCTCAGGTTGATGATCGTCGAGTAGAAGCGCTCGTTGTCGAGCAGCAGCAGCAGCTTGGTGTGATCGAGCGACAGCGCGCGCGCATCACGGTGGCCACCGTAGAGGATGGCGGGGACCTTGTTCGCGTGACGCAGGCGGCGGCTCGCACCTTTGCCCTGCGCGTCACGGAACTCGGCGACGAGTTCGAAAGCGGTTTTCATGAGTATCTCCAGTTGACAACAACAAGCCGTCGAGTCCGCGACCAGTACTCGACGACACCAAAGTCAGTCCAGGTAGAGCGAGCTGACGCTCTCCTCGTCCCGGATACGCCGCATCGTCTCGGCGAGCAGGCCCGCGACCGACAACTGGCGGATCTTGCGGCACGCCTGCGCGTTCTCACGCAGCGGGATCGTGTCCGTCACCACCAGCTCGTCGAGCGCCGAAGCCTCGATGCGGTCCACCGCGGGGCCCGAAAGCACCGGGTGGGTGATGTAGGCCACCACGCGCTTCGCGCCGTGGTCCTTCAACGCCTTCGCCGCGTGGCACAGCGTGCCCGCGGTATCCACCATGTCGTCGACGAGGACGCAGCTCTTGCCCTCGACCTCGCCGATGATGTTCATCACTTCCGACACGTTGGCCCGCGCGCGACGCTTGTCGATGATCGCGAGGTCCGCGTCGTCGAGGCGCTTCGCGATCGCCCGTGCGCGCACCACGCCGCCGACGTCCGGCGAGACGACCACGAGGTCGTCGTACTTCTGCCGCCATACTTCGCCGAGCAGCACCGGCGACGAATAAACGTTGTCCACGGGGATGTCGAAGAACCCCTGGATCTGGTCCGCGTGCAGGTCGACCGTCAGCACCCGATGCACGCCCACCCCGGCCACCATGTTGGCCACCACCTTGGCCGTGATCGCGACGCGCGTGGCGCGCGGGCGGCGATCCTGGCGGGCGTAGCCGAAATACGGCATCACGGCGGTGATGCGGGCGGCCGAAGCGCGCCGGCACGCATCGGCCATCACCAGCAGCTCCATCAGGTGATCGTTCGCCGGCGGGCACGTCGACTGCAGGATGAAGACGTCGCGCCCGCGCACGTTCTCCATCAGTTCGACCGTGACTTCGCCGTCACTGAAGCGACCGACGTGGGCGCGGCCCAGCGGCACCTGCAGGTAGCGCGCGATGTCCTGCGCGAGCTGCGGGTTCGCGTTGCCCGTAAACACCGCCATCATGGGGCCGTCCATCTACGCGCCTCTCCCGTAATCTCGGTTGGCTGGGGTGGAAGGATTCGAACCTCCGAATGGCGGGATCAAAACCCGCTGCCTTACCACTTGGCGACACCCCAACGCGTTCGTTGCTCAAGCCCGTCGTCGTACCGCCCTCGAACCGTCACCAGCCGCATCATCCCGGCCCGACCTGCCGCTCGAACTGCAGACGCGCAGCGAGTGGCGACCGGTTGAGACCACGCGTAATCCATCCCCGCCACTCGCGTGGCTTGCCCGCGAGCACCGCGGCCGCATGCGCCGCATCCGTCATCGGCGCGAAGACACAGGAGCCGGTGCCCGTAAGTCGTGCGGGCCCGTGACGACCGAGCCAGTCGAGCGCGCCCGCAACGTCCGGGTACCGACGCCGGACCACGGGTTCACAGTCATTCCGGCCGCCGGTCTGCAGGAAGCCGGCAATTGTGATGATCGGAGAATCCCTTGTCAATTCAGGGGCTTTGAACACTTCAGCCGTGCTGATGGCGACCCCGGGCTGCAGCAGCAGGTAGACGGGCTCCGGGAAGTCGACCGGCGCCAGCCGTTCGCCCACGCCTTCGGCCCAGGCCGCGCGGCCGTGCACAAAAACAGGCACGTCGGCACCGAGGCCCAGCCCGAGCTCGGCCAGGCGCTCGCTGGCGAAGCCGGTTTCCCATAACTGGTTCAGCGCGACCAACACCGTCGCGGCGTCGGAGCTGCCGCCGCCCACACCGCCACCCATGGGAAGCCGCTTTTCAACTTCGATCGCCACTCCGTGCACCAGGGGCACCCCGCTTTCCGCCGCGGCGGCCGCCAGGCGACGGGCGGCTCGCACGACGAGGTCATCCTCGGCCGCGACTCCCGGGAGGGCGCCCAGCCTTTCAATGACGCCGGGCGGCCGCTGGTAAAAGCGGATCGAGTCGCAAAGGTCGATGAACTGAAACGCCGTCTGCAGCTCGTGATGGCCGTCGGCCCGGCGCCCGACGACGTGGAGGAACAGGTTCAGCTTGCCCGGCGCAGGCCACGACGCGGGGTATCCCAGCGAGCGGTTCATGGAGCCGGCAGGATCCAGTCGTCGACGACGATTCTCACCCGTGCCCCGTTGGTCGTGGCCGTCAGGCGCGCGGGCAGGCTCCAGCCCGCCTGCGATTTCAGCTCCTCATAACTGACGACCCAGCCGCCCTGGACGAACCCGGGCGCCGAACCCGGCCTGGTTTGCACCGGCCCGCTGCCCGGGCGGTCGGGCGCCGGCACACCGAGCATCCAGTAACGGAGTTCGGCCAGGGGCAGCTTCACGCCGAGCCGACGCTCGAGTTCGGCCCGCGCGGCCTCGCCATCGAGGGGCTTACCCGCACCGTCAGACAGTTCGATCGTCGCGCCGTCCGTGACCAGCGCCAACCCGCCCGCACCCAGTGGCCCGCGCACGGTGAGTTCCGTGCGCTCGGAGCGCTGCTGCCAGACGAAGCTGCCGCTGCCGCCCTCGCCTTGCGCAGCAAGGGCAATGCGTCCCTTGGCCAGCCATTGAGTGAGTTGCGCGGGGTCGGCCGTTCGCGATTCGGGCGGGCGGCCCATCGGAGCCGTCACGCAACCCGTCACGAGCAGGGCACAAACCAGGGCAGCCAGCAGCGGACGCATGCGCAACATGGACCTGCCCGTGGCTCAGGGCCCGGCGCGCTCGATGCGCTCGCGCAGTTTCGCGTTCTCCGGCGCCTTCTTTAACGCCTCCTGCCACGTCGCGCGGGCCGCCTTCTGGTCGCCCATCGCCCACTGCACCTCGCCGATGTGCAGGTCGATCTCAGGATCGGCGCCCGACTCGTTGGCGCGCTGCAGGTAGTCGAGCGCGGCGGGGTAGTTGCCTTCCTTGTACAACAGCCAACCCATGCTATCGAGCGTGGCTGCGTTGTCGGGTGACTGGGCCAGTGCGGCCGTGAGCAGCCCACGCGCCTCGGGCAGGTTCCTGCCGTTGTCGGCCAGCGTGTAGCCGAGCGCGTTCTGCACGTGCGCGTCGCCCGGACGTTCGGCAAGCAGCGCGCGCAGGTCGCGGATGGCCGCGTCTTCCTTGCCCGTGCGCTCGAGGAAGAACGCGCGGTTCAGCCGCAGCTCGAGCGCGTCCGGATAGCGCGACAGGCCTTCCTCGTAGACCTGCCCGGCGCGGCGCGCATCACCGCGATACTCCAGCAGGCCCGCCTTCGCCGAATAGACGTCGGGTGCCAGCTGCGGTTGCGTGCGGGCGAGTTCGTCGAGGTGCGTGACGCCGGCGTCGGTGCCCGACTGCCCGGCCTTGATGCGCGCCACGCGCAGCTGCGCCGCGAGGTTGTAGTCGCCGCCGGCAACGCGCGAGTAATAACGCATGGCACGGTCGGTGTCCTTGCGCCGCTCGGCAATCGCGCCGAGGAAATACAGCGCTTCGTTCGACTGCGCGCCCGTCGCCAGCAGGTTCTCGAACTGCGCCGTCGCCGCGTCGAGGTTGTCGGCATCGAGTTCCATCGCGCCCAGTGCGCGGATCGCTCCCGGCACCACGGTCTTGCCCGTGGTGTAAGGCGTGAGCATGGCCCTCGCCTCCTGGTCGCGGCCCGTCGCCGACAGCAGCAGCGCGTACTCGAGGTGGGTGCTGATGTCGGAATCGGGCCCGGTGACGAGATCGCGCGCCATGGCGAGACCCTGCTCGTCCTTGCCGCTGGCGACCAGCGTGCGCGCAAGCAGCATCTTCGCGGGCTTCCAGAACGGCGCCTTGGCGACGGCCGTCTCCGCCGCTTCTTCGGCCACCGCGAAATTGTCGGCCCGCAGGGCCGCGCTGGCGTAAGCGTAATACCCTTCACCGACGTCGGGGTACCGGGCCGAGAGGCGCCGGAAGAGTTCCATGACGTCCGTCGAGACGCCTTCGTCGCCGATCACGGGCAGCGACGCCAGGAACCCTGCGGCCGGGCTCAGGTAAACCGTGTCGAGCAGGTAGCCGAACCGGGCCGCCGCGTCATCGAGCCGATGCAGCTTGAGCGCAGCGATGCCGGCATAACGATGCGCGTTCTCGCTGGTCGGGTTGATCTCCAGCCAGCGACCGGCGGCCAGCGCAGCCTCCCGCAGCTGGGCGTGATCGAACGCCGCGCGCGTGGCCTGCTCGGCGATCATCTCGTCGTCCGAGCGCTGGGCGGCCTCGCGGTACAGCCGCGCGCCGTCGGGATAGTCGCCCCGGTCGAACGCGGCCTCGGCATCCGCCAGCCGGGCCTCGGGCAGCGCCGCGTCGCCCGTGGCAACCGGGCCGGCGCCATCCGTCGCGACGCAAGCCGCGAGCAAACCGAGGAAGATCGCGCCAAGGGCGCAGCGGGAGGCACGGATAATGCGGATTGGCATGGCTTCTCCACTATAGCCGAAGCTCACCGCAGCTTGTGTTGCGGGGTCGGTTCACCCAGAATTTCGCGACTTTCCAGACCAGGACCCGGATGTCTCTCGTCGTCGTCGGCATCAACCACCGCACCGCTCCCGTCGAAATTCGCGAGCGCGTGGTCTTCGAGCCGGCTCGCCTTCCGGAAGCGTTGCAACAACTGCGAAACCTGCCGGACGTGCACGAGACCGTGATCGTCTCGACGTGCAACCGGACCGAGCTCTATTGCGTCACCGAGAACCTGGGCCGCACCGAGCTCGGCGACTGGCTGCAGCAGTACCATGGCATCGGCGTCCCGCTGCATCACAGCCTGTACCACCACGACGCGGACAAGGCGGTCAGCCACGCGTTCTCGGTCGCGTCGGGCCTCGACTCGATGGTGCTCGGCGAGCCGCAGATCCTCGGCCAGCTCAAGGACGCCTACCGGCTCGCGCAGGAAGCAGGCACGACCGGTCCGGTGCTGAACCGCCTGTTCCAGTCTGCGTTCTCGGTCGCCAAGCGTGTGCGCACCGAAACCAAGATCGGCGCGAATGCCGTTTCGGTGGCCTCCGCCGCCGTGGCGATGGCGCGCACCGTGTTTGCGAGTTTCGACAACCGCACCGCGCTGCTCGTGGGCGCCGGCGAGACGGTAGCGCTCGCGGCCAGGCACCTGCACGCTGATGGCTTGAGCCGGATGATCATCGCGAACCGCAGCGTGGATCGCGCACGCGAACTGGCTGCCGAGTTCCACGGTTTTGCGATCGGCCTCGACGAGATACCGAACCACCTCAAGGAAGCCGACATCGTCGTCGCTTCCACCGCGGCCCCGCACTCGATCATCACGCGGCAAATGACGGAACAGGCGCTGCGCGCGCGCAAGCGCCGCCCGATGTTCATGGTGGACATCGCGGTGCCGCGCGACATCGACGCCGACGTGGCCGAGCTCGAGGACATCTACCTGTTCACGGTCGACGACCTGCAGTCGGTCGTCAACGAGAACCTGGAGGGCCGCCGCCAGGCTGCGCGGGAAGCCGGCGAACTGATCGACGCCGAGGTCGAGCGCTTCTCGCACCTGCTGCGCACGCGCGACGCGGTGCCGCTGATCCGCCGCCTGCGCGAAGACGCGGACCGCACGCGCCAGCGCACGCTCGAGCAGGCCCGGCTGATGCTGGCCCACGGCAAGAGCCAGGACGAAGTCCTGAGCTTCCTTGCCAACACGCTCACCAACCGGCTCATCCACGCTCCCAGCCAGCGGTTGCGCGACGCCGCGGAGACCGGCGACGGCGACGTCATCGAGACGATCGCCGACATCTACCGGCTCGATCAGCCGCACGATTGATGAAAGAGTCGATCCGACGCCGTCTCGAAAGGACGGTCGAGCGCTTCGAGGAAGTGGGCGCACTGCTCGCCGACCCCGATGTCATCGCGAAGCAGGGCCAGTTCCGCGATCTCTCCATGGAGTATTCGCGGCTCGAGCCCGTCGCGCAGCGGTTCAGGGAGTTTTCCCGGCTCGAAGGCGAACTGCGCGCCGCGGAAGAAATGGCCGCCGGCACCGACGTCGAGATGCGCGAGCTGGCCGCCGACGAAGCGCGCGAGCTGCGCGACCGCATCGACGCGGAGGGTCTCGAACTAACGCACCTGCTGGTCCCGAAGGACCCGCGCGACGACTCGAACATCTTCCTGGAAATCCGCGCCGGCACGGGCGGTGACGAAGCCGCCATTTTTGCCGGCGACCTCTTCCGCATGTATGTGCGCTATGCCGAGCGGCAGGGCTGGAAGGTCGAGGTGCTGAGCGAGAGCGCGGGCGAGCACGGCGGCTACAAGGAAATCATCAGCCGCGTCGTGGGCAAAGGCGCGTACTCGAAGCTCAAGTTCGAATCGGGTGCGCACCGCGTGCAGCGCGTGCCGGCGACGGAAGCGCAGGGCCGCATCCACACCTCGGCGTGCACGGTTGCGATCCTGCCGGAACTCGACGAGATCGAGGACCTGCCGATCAATCCCGCCGAGCTGCGCGTCGACACGTTCCGCGCGTCGGGTGCCGGCGGCCAGCACGTCAACAAGACCGATTCGGCGATCCGCATCACGCACATCCCCACGGGCGTCGTGGTCGAGTGCCAGGACGAACGCTCCCAGCACAAGAACCGCTCGCGCGCGATGTCGCTGCTGCGGGCGCGCCTGCTCGAGGCACAACGGCAGAAGCAGACGGCGCAGCAGGCGCAGGAGCGCAAGCTGCAGGTGGGCACGGGCGACCGCTCCGAGCGGATCCGCACCTACAACTACCCGCAGGGGCGCGTGACGGATCACCGCGTCAACCTGACGCTGTACCAGCTGCCGTCGATCCTGGATGGCGCGCTCGGCGACGTGATCGGCCCGCTGCAGCAGGAATGGCAGGCGGAGCAGCTGGCGCAGCTGGAGTGAATAGTGATTAGTGATTAGTGAATAGTCGGAGGCGCGGTTGTCGCTGCCGCTGCGACTGTCCCTCTGGCTAATCAATAGTCACTAGTCACTTCCGCCATGGCCACCGAAGTCTCCCAACTGATCGCGGAAGGCAGCGCGCGCCTGCGGCGGGTCGCCGACGATCCGCGGCACGAAGCGGAGATACTGCTCGGCGCCGCGCTCGGCAGGACCCGTGCCTGGATCATGGCCCACCCCGACGAACGCGTCCTCGACTGCGAGGCCACCGATCGCTACGAGTCCCACGTCACGCGGCGCTCGCACGGCGAGCCCGTGGCTTACGTGCTCGGGGAGAAGGAGTTCTGGTCCCTCCCGCTCGAGGTGACGCCTGACGTCCTCATTCCGCGGCCCGAAACCGAGCTCGTCGTCGAACTCGCGCTGACCCACCTCCCGCGCGACCAGGAGGCCCGGGTGCTCGATCTCGCTGCGGGCAGCGGTGCGATTGCACTCGCACTGGCCCGGGAACTGCCGCGCGCTGCAGTCGTCGGCACGGACCTCTCTGCAGCGGCCATCGCGGTGGCGCGGCGCAACGCGCAGCGGCTCGGCCTCGCCAACGTCCTGTTCAGGACGGGCCACTGGTTCGATCCGGTCGCCGAGGAACGGTTCGACCTGGTCGCCAGCAATCCGCCGTACATCGCCGAAACCGACGATCGGGTCGAACCTGCCGTGCGCCGCTTCGAACCGCACGCGGCATTGTTCGCGGGGACCGACGGGCTCGAAGCACTGCGCGTGATCACCGGTGCGGCCGGCCGTCACCTGTCGCCAGGAGGCTGGCTGGTCGTCGAGCACGGCGACCGCCAGGGCCCGGCCGTACGCGAACTGCTGAGTGTGGCGGGGTTCGCCGACGTCGCGACCCATGCGGACCTGGCCGGCCTGGACCGCTGCACTGAGGGCCGCTGGCCGGGCCTCCCCGGCGCGTGACATCGCGCGCCTGCGCGTTCACTATGCGCACCCCCTTCCGTTCCACTTCTCGCAGGCAGGTCACGCAGCCATGATCCGATTCGAAACTTCGCTCGGCGCTTTCACGATCGAACTCTTCGACCAGGACGCGCCCGTCACGGTGCAGAACTTCCTCGACTACGTGGACGCCGGCCATTTCGACGGCACCGTATTCCATCGCGTGATCCCGGGGTTCGTCGTGCAGGGCGGCGGCATGACCGAGGACATGAAGCAGAAGTCGACACGCGCCCCGATCAAGAACGAAGCCGGCAATGGCGTCAAGAACCGGCGCGGCACGCTCTCGATGGCGCGCACCAGCGATCCGCACAGCGCCACCTCGCAGTTCTTCATCAACCTGGTCGACAACTCCAGCCTCGACCCGGGTCGCGGCAGTGCCGGTTATGCGGTGTTCGGCTGCGTGTCCGAAGGGATGTCGGTGATCGACGCCATGGCCAAGGTCAAGACCGGCCGTCGCGGCATGCACGACGACGTGCCGGTCGAGCCGATCAAGGTCATCAGCGCCAGACGCGTCGCAGCGGCACAGTAGTCCGCGCAGCAGGCCGCACCCTTTGCCGGGGCGACACCGCATGGCGAAACGTCGGCGCGGGCGTGCGGGCCGGATCCTGCGCGGCCTGCTGCTCGCAGGCCTGGCCTGGGCGGCGCTGACGCTCGTCACCGTGCTCGCGTTCCGCTGGATCGATCCGCCGTTCACGATGTTCATGCTCGCGGACCGCGCGGGCGCGCTGTTCTCGCGCGAGAAGGGCTACGACTTCAGCCACGACTGGGTCGACTGGGACCACATTTCGAAGCACGCGGCCGTTGCCGTAGTTGCGTCCGAGGACCAGAAGTTCCCGCTTCACCGCGGGTTCGACTTCAAGCAGATCGACAAGGCGCTCGCGGACCGCGAGCGCGGCCGCCGCGTGCGCGGCGCCAGCACGATCTCGCAGCAGGTCGCAAAGAACATCTTCCTGTGGCGCGGACAGAGCTGGTTCCGCAAGGGTCTCGAAGCGGGCATCACCGTGCTGATCGAGACCTGCTGGAGCAAGCAGCGCATTCTCGAGGTGTACCTGAACATCGCCGAGTTCGGGCGCGGCACGTACGGCGTGCAGGCTGCGAGCCGCCGCTTCTTTCACAAGGATGCGGCCCGGCTGAACCGGTCCGAGGCCGCGCTGCTCGCAGCCGTGCTGCCTGCTCCCAGGGTCTTCAGGGCCGGTGCGCCGTCGCGCTACGTCCAGAGACGGCAGGCCTGGATCCAGCGGCAGATGAACGCGCTCGGCGGAACGTCCTATCTGGCGGAGTTGCACTGACCGCTGCAAGCTTGGCGACGGGCAAGGCCGTGGCGCGCGGCCAGGAGTAGCGATGAACGAACCGATGCAGCCACGCCGGACCCATGTTGCCGTGATCGGCGCGGGGCACTCCGGCCTGTGCATGGGAATGCGCCTCAAGCAGTCCGGCGTCGACGACTTCGTGATCCTCGAAAAGGCCGCCACGCTCGGCGGCACGTGGCGTGACAACACGTACCCCGGCGCGTCGTGTGACGCGCCCTCCTTCCTGTACAGCTTTTCGTTCGCACAGAAGACCGACTGGAGCCGGCGTTTCGCCTGGCAGTCCGAATTGCTCGGTTACTCGACCGAACTGGCGATCGGGCATGGCTTGCTGCCGCACTGCCGCTTCAATGCGGAGGTCGTGCAGATCGCCTATGACGACGACGCCAACACGTGGACGCTGACCTGCGCGGATGGCTGCAGGATCGTCGCGGACTTCGTGATCACGGGCGTCGGGCAGCTCAATCGACCGTCCGTCCCGGCGATCCCGGGCCAGCAAGCATTCCGCGGCATGCAGTTTCATTCCGCGCAGTGGAACCATGGAGTGGATCTCGCCGGCAAGCGCATCGCCGTGATCGGCAACGCCGCGAGCGCCGTCCAGTTCGTGCCGCAGATCGCGCCGCTCGCAACACGGCTCACTGTCTTCCAGCGCTCGGCCAACTGGCTCATGCCGCGCAAGGACCGCCTGTATGCGTCGCGCACGCAACGGCTGCTCACGCGGTTCCCCGGGCTGGCGAAGCTGTACCACGACGCGCAGTGGTTCTTCTTCGGCGAAATGCAGCTCACCCCGCTCATGAAGCAGGTCAAGCCGGTGCAGGTGCTCGCGCGCTGGAAATCGCTCGCGCACCTGCGTCGCCAGGTGAAGGATCCCGCGCTGCGCGCGAAGCTGGTGCCGGACTATCCGATCGGCGCCAAGCGCGTGCTGTTCAACGACGACTACTACCCGACGCTGTCGCGGTCGAACGTCGAGCTGGTGACGGACTCCATCGAACGCATCGAGCCGGAGGGCGTGCGTACCCGGACGGGGCAGTTGTACGCCGCCGACGTCATCATCTATGCGACAGGCTTCAAGAGCACGGACTTCCTCGCGCCGATGCGGATCACCGGCCGTGGCGGACTCGATCTCAAGCAGGAATGGACCAGGGGCGCGCGCGCTTACCTCGGCGTCACCGTCACCGGCTTCCCGAACTTCTTCATGCTGTATGGCCCCAATACCAACCTGGGTCACAACAGCATTCTCGTCATGATCGAGGCGCAGGTGGGCTATGTCCTGGACGCCCTGGCGAAGATGAAGGCGCGAGGCGCCAGGCGCATCGACGTCAAGCGTGACGTGCTGGAGGCCTACAATCGCAGCCTGCAGCAGGACCTCGCCAGGTCCGTGTGGGCTGCCACCGGCGCCAGCTGGTACAAGCTTGCCGACGGCACCATCACCAACAACTGGCCGCACAGCACCATCCGCTACCAGCGACTGCTGCGCGAGGCGAAGCTCGAGGATTACGAAACATGCTGAAGACCAGGCTCCGTCTCGCGTCGGCGCTGTTCGGCTTGTCCGCTCTGGGATGGACGCCGACGAATGCCGCCGAGTCGGCGACGAACCCTGTCGACCCGCAGCGCCTGTCGGACATCACCCGCGCCTTGTCGTCCGACGAGTTCGAAGGGCGCGCGCCGGGCACGCCTGGCGAGACGAAGGCCATCGCCTACCTCGTCGAACAATTCAAGGCGGCAGGACTCGAACCCGCGGGTCCGAAGGGTTCGTATACGCAGGTCGTGCCGCTCGTGCGCACGCAAGTGCCCATGGATGCGTCCATGAGCGTGACCGTCGGCGGCAAGCGCCGGCCTCTCGTGCAGCAGCAGGACATGGCGGCCCTCGCCTTGCGTCCCGTCGATCGCGTGCGCATCGGAAATGCCCCGCTGGTGTTCGTCGGCTACGGCGTCAGCGCGCCGGAACGTGGCTGGGATGACTACAAGGACATCGACCTGCGCGGCAAGGTTGCCGTGTACCTGGTCAACGATCCGGACTTCGAGGCCGCGTCGGGCGACGATGCGTTCGGCAAATTCGGCGGCAAGGCGGCGACCTACTATGCACGCTGGACCTACAAGTACGAGGAAGCTGCGCGCCGCGGGGCGATCGCTGCGCTGATCGTGCACGAGACTGAGCCGGCCGCCTACGGCTGGAAGACGGCCATCGCGCCGAACGGCGAGGGCTACGACATCGTGCGCCCCGACGCTGCCAGGGAGAGACTGTTGCTGCAGTCGTGGCTGCACCGTGACGCGGCCGTCGAGATCTTCCGCGACGCCGGCCTCGATCTCGAAGCGCTCAAGCAGAGCGCACGCAGCAAGGCCTTCCGCCCCGTCCAACTCAAGGACGCGACCTTCGCGGCAGACTTCCCGCTCGCCCACACACGCATCGACAGCCACAACGTGCTCGGCAGGATCACGGGCCAGAAGCGTCCACGCGAGAGCATCATGATCGGCGCGCACTGGGACGCGTACGGCATCGGCGAACCCGACACCAACGGCTTGCGATTCCGGTCTGGCGCCCTGGACGACGCGATTGGCATTGCAGCAGTCATCGAGATCGCGCGTGCGTTCAAGCAGGGTCCGCGCCCGGATCGCACGATCCTGTTCTCGGCGTGGACCGCCGAGGAACGCAACCTGCTGGGATCGGAGTACTACGCGTCCCATCCCTGGCTGCCGATCGAGACCACGGTCGCGAATTTCACGATGGACGTGCTGCAGCCGAACGGCCTGGCGCGCGACATCGTGCTGGTCGGTGCGGGACAGAACGAACTCGAGTCGCTGCTGGCGCAGCAAGCTGCAGGCCAGGGCCGCGTCGTCACACCGGACGCGAAACCCGAGCGCGGCCTCGCCTTCCGCGCCGATCACTTCCCCTTCGCGAAGCGCGGCGTACCGGCGTTGGTGCTGATGGGTCTCGGCGGCGGTCACGACCTTGTCAAGGGTGGGCGCGAAGCCGGTGATCGCTGGGTCTCGGAATTCACGGCACAGTGCTATCACCAGGCGTGCGATCGGTGGAGCGAGTCGTGGGACCTGAGCGGAGCAGCCCAGGACGTCACGCTCGTCTACCAGATGGCCAGCCAGCTTGCGAATTCGCGCGCGTGGCCGCAGTGGAACCCGGGCACAGAGTTCAGGGCGGTGCGGGACGCGAGTGCTGCGCAACGCAAGTAGCGCGACAGCGTCCGCGAGCGAGAATTCGCTTAATCAGGTCCTGTACAGGTGGGAGGGGTTGTCTGCTCTCGACCCAACCCGGTCATTCCCTCAGATCGACATCTTCCATCGGCTTCGGTTTGCGGACTCGTAGAAACAGAGGGGTGACTAATTCGTGAATCCAAATCAAAGCGCCAATCCCCCCAAGGAGAAATAGGGCATGCCCTACCTTGGAGAATTCGATGCCACGGGCCTTTTCGATGTATTGCTCTACACAAGCCAACGCGCCTGCGCCACCCAGGAGTAAGGTATAGCCGGCCACAACTGCACGGGCCTGTTTGATCACGACGTCGTGATTGCACTCGGGGCACGTGAGCCCGGTTCGTCGCCACAGGAAGATACCGTCCCACAGGAACGCCGATCTCCAGATTTTGGAAACGGGCAGTTGGGTTCCACAGTACGGACAGCTCGTTGAGTCATGCATGGGGCAATGCCCGCGAATCTGAATGGCACACTGATGTGGGCTTTGTGGGCTTCCCCCGATTCTCCGGACACCGACCTAATGTCCGTTTCTGGCCGAGGCCGTGTGATAACTCACCAAGAGTTGCGCAGTCCAGTCGAGTTTCCGATCTGGCAGCTTCCT
>JAOUGW010000150.1 GCA_029865465.1 Gammaproteobacteria bacterium | reverse complement strand
CTTCGCCGCGCATCCGCCGATCCCGGTCGCGCAGATGGCGGGAGGCCTGAACATGGACAACCTCTACAGCGTCGGCAAGACGCGCGACATCACCGTCATCGGGTTCGGCAAGTCGGAACTCGAGGACGACCTGCGCGCCGCTGCGGCCAGGCAGGGCCGCGTGCCGGCGCAGGAACCGTCGCCCGAGAAAGGCTTCTACTACCGGTCGGATCACTTCAACCTGGCGAAGGTCGGCGTGCCGATGCTGTACACGAAGGCCGGTATCGACAGCCCGACGCAGGGTGCCGACTACGGCAAGCGCTGGCTCGACGAGTACACCGCGCAGAAGTATCACAAGCCGGCGGACGAATACTCGCCGGACTGGGACGTGAGCGGCACCCTGCAGGACCTGCAGCTCTACTACGAGGTCGGGCTGGGCATCGCGAATTCGTCGCGGTGGCCCAACTGGCGGGCGGACAGCGAGTTTCGCGCGATCAGGGATCAGGCGCGGACCACGAGCTCCGCGATCTGCCCCGGTTGGTCCCCGCGGTCCATGTCGGCGACCACATCGAACGCGGTCCCGTTGCCAGCGCGGGTCTCGATCCCCTCGAGCTTGAGGCGAGTCGGCTGCCCGTCACCTTCGACGACGTCGGTCATGACGACGGCCCGGTCATCCGCATCGAGCCACCCGAACCGGCAGCCCATCACCGGCCCGTCGATGAGCGCATCTTCGGTGTCTTCGGCGCAGGCAAGGAAAGCGACGCGTCCGTCGTCGGTCACTGCAGCGTCGGTGAAACCAAACGGCACGCCCGCCACCTCGCCGAGATGGATCTCGAGAACCCGGCGCACCGGCGGGACAGCGTTGCGACCGTCCAGCCAGCCCACGAACTTGTCCAGCGAGACGTCGAGGATCGCGTTCCACGGCTCGAAGCCGCGCTTGCCATGGCCCCGCTGCAACAGCCGCAGCCAGCGGCCCTGCAGGACGGCGCCTTCGATGTTCAGTCGGGCACCACGCTGAGCCGCGTGGACACGCAGGCTGGCATAGAGATCGCTGCCCGAGAACTGCTGCGCCATCGCGCCGATTGTCGCCGCGACCGTCACGATCTTTTCGCGCTGCGGGCTCGAGCCCGATCCCAGTGCGACGAGCCGGCCGTCCGGCAACACGATGCACGCCTCGAGATCCAGCTTGAATTTCTTGTTGCCACGCTCGTCATCGAACACACGCGCGCCGTTCGGCCCGGCGGGCAGAAGGATCGGTTGCGTCGAACCCGTCGCGGGATCGAGCACGGCGAGCGCGCTGACGTCGTCCTGCAGGATTACCAGGCGATGGCCCTGGCGGCGAATCGAAGAAGCAGCCCGCACGTGGGCAGGCAGGTCTTCCAGCGGGTGGGCGCCGTGGTCGTAGAGCAGCGGCCGTGGCGTGCCGAGGGTCGCGGTCAGGCTCGACGAAAATACGGCTTGGAGCGTCTGGAGTTGTGGCGCGCGTGACATCGGCCGATATTGAGCGGGGCGCGGCGCATGGGGTCAAGCGTTCTTTCTTGGGGAAGTCAAAACGCCTTGTCGCAGGTCGGGCGCGAAGTCGCCCACGGAGCGCCCGCCCTAGCCCCGCTTGACGCTGATGAGTTCCTGCTTGTGCCAGAGAAGTTCGACCGGGACTTCGACTTCCGACTCGCCGACGTTCATCGCCAGCAGTTCGGGAATGAGGGTCCGCAGCTTCTTGGTCATCGCTTCGACCGTCGCCGATTCCGTCGCGAGTCCCGGGACGTTCGTCTCACTGACGAACCAGACGCGAGCGTCGGCATCCCAATCGCACTTCACGCTGTAGGACTTTCGCATACGGCGCACACGGGTCGATGACCGCCTCATGGACACAAACTTACCATAGGCAGAATGCCAGGCGCGTCATCCGCTGCAAATCTGCAAAATTGACGGCCGTGCCGACATTGCCGGGAATCAGCTAGGACCGTCACGCCGACCCTCTCCCGCGGAAATTAGGAGAGGGAGTGAGAACAGGAGCAAGCCCAGCTACGCGGCTTTTCCTTCCGCGAGCGCCTTCACATCCGCGGTCTTGAGCGCCTGGCCGCCGATGGCCCAGTCGCCGCTCTTGAACTCGTTGATGCGGACCGTGGTGACGCCGCGCATCCTTTCGCCTTCGACTTCGATCATCGCCGCGGTGACCTTGGCGATCATGTCGGCCTTCTGCTGCGGCGTGAACACGTCCGTGATGACGTCGATGGTAACGAGGGGCATGTCGTTTCTCCTTGCGTTGGTTGGTCAAATCGTTCCTTCGAATGGCAGGGCGTCGACCGCGCTGTTGAACGCGATGAACAACGTGCAGGCTTCAGCGCCGTTGCAGCGGGCCGTGTGCGCCAGCATGGCCGGCCCATACGCGTAATCGCCGCGCTTCAGGCTCACGGTTGGATGGCCGGCGTAGGTCACGTCGAGCTGGCCGGCGACGAGCACCATGCGTTCGGCCGACGTGTGTGAGTGCGCCGGAATCGTGTAGCCCGACGGCACGCGCAGGAATACGTCGGCACCGGGCTCGGCCGGGTTGCCGTGCAGCACCGAGATCTTGCAGCCGGGCGGGAAGATGGCAGGGCAATCCCCCCATTGCAGGTCGGCGGCGGCCGCGGCGACGGCCAACGGGCGATCGAGCCCCGGCGCAACTGGGACCTCGGCGTTCAATGCGCCGGCAGCTCCGAGGGCGGCGAACAGGATGGCGGACACGGTCAGACGGTAACTGGGTCGGGTCATGGTCGTATTCCTTGGTCTGGCGGCGAGTGGGCACAGCTTGACAACCCGCGCCAGCCGAAGCTTGCAGACGGCATGGAGATTTCATGGAGGTTTCTGGGCGAGGGCACTGGCCGGCGGTATCCTCCGGCCATGCTCTACCGGTTCGACAGCATCGAGCTCGACACGGCCAAGGCCGAACTGCGTAAGGACGGCGCGGCTCGCCCGGTCGAACCACAGGTTCTTGCCCTGCTCACCCTGCTGGTCGAAAACCGCGAGCGCCTGGTCTCGCGCGACGAAATCCTCGACAAGATCTGGGACGGGCGCGTGGTATCCGATGCGGCGCTCTCGAGCCGCATCAAGTCGGCGCGGCAGGCGATCGGCGACGACGGCCAGTCACAGCGGTTCATCCGGACGATCCACGGCCGGGGCCTGCGCTTCGTCGCCGAGGTGAAGGTCGCGCGAGCGGTACCGCTCGCCGAGCCTCCGCCCGTCGATCTGCCCGCCGGACAGCAGGCGGAACAGCCCACGCGGCCCTCGATCGCCGTGCTGCCGTTTCGGCTCGTCGGGGACGCCGGGCGCTACACAGCGATTGCCGATGCGCTGCCGCACGAACTGATCACCGAGCTGTCGCGCCTGCGCTGGCTGTTCGTCACGGCGCGCGGTTCGTCGTTCCGCCTGCGCTCCGAGGACGCCGACATGCGCGAAATCGGTCGCGTGCTCGGGGTGCGGTATTGCCTTTCGGGCACCGTGGACGTCGCGGGCACCGCCCTCGTCGTCACCGTCGAACTCGTCGATACGCGCAGCGGCGGCGTCGTCTGGGCGGACCGCTTCGCCGGCCTGGTCGACGACGTGCACGCAATCCGCGAGGACATCCGCTCGCGGATCCTGACGGCGCTCGAGCTGCAGATCCCGTTGCACGAAGCGAGCCTTGCCCGCCTGACGGTGACCGGAAATCTCGACGCGTGGTCGGCTTACCACCTCGGGCTGCAGCACATGTACCGCTTCAACCGCACGGACAATGCCGCGGCCACCGCGCTGTTCCAGCAGGCCGTCGCGCAGGATCCCGGGTTCGCACGCGCGCACGCCGGGCTGTCGTTCGTGCACTTTCAAACGGCGTTCATGCGGCACACGGACGACATTGCCGGCGAATCCGACCTCGCCCGTCGCTTCGCAGAGCGCGGACTCGAACTCGACCCGCTCGACCCGTTCGTGAACTTCACCATGGGCCGCACCTTCTGGCTCTCGGGCGACCTGGAAGGCGGGCTGGCCTGGCTCGAGCGCGCCACCGCGATCAGCCCGAACTACGCGCAGGGCATTTATGCGAAGGCCTGGACGGAGACGCTCGCGGGCCGTGGCCTGCAGGGCCGCGCGCACGTCGACCTGTCGATGCGGCTGAGCCCGCTCGACCCGCTCTATTACGCGATGCTGGGCACGCGCGCCTTCACCCACATGGTCGTTGGCGAAGACCTCGCCGCTGCCGAGTGGGCCGAACGGGCAGCGCGCTCGCCGGGTGCCCACGTGCTGATCGCGATGATCGCCTCCGCCACGCAGTCCATGATCGGCAACGACGTGAAGGCCGCGCACTGGGCTGCCAACGTTCGTGAACGCAACCCCGTGCTGACGCGCGCAGACTTCTTCCGCTCGTTCCCGATGAAGTCCGAAGTCACGAGGGCGCGCCTGGCGAACGCGCTCGAACGCTGCGGATTCTGAAACGTGGACGCGTCCCGCCCGTCCTTCCCAAGGAGATGACCGTGCCGCTGACGCTCAAGAAAGGCGTGAAGCAACTGGTGGACGAGGCGTTGGCCGAAATCGAGACGCTGAGCGTCGACGAGGCGCGGGCACTGCTCGGCCGGCCGGATGTCACCTTCATCGACTTGCGCGATCCGCGCGAACTCTGGCGCGAAGGCGGCATGCCCGGCGCAGTGAACGTGACCCGCGGCATGCTCGAGTTCTGGATCGACCCGGCCAGCCCGTACCACAAGGACTTCTTTGCCTCGGGCAACCGATTCGTCTTCTTCTGTGCCGGCGGCTGGCGTTCCGCACTTGCCGCGAAGACCGCCCAGGACATGGGGCTCACGCCCGTGGCCCACCTCCACGGCGGGTTCGGCGCGTGGAAGAAGGCCGGGGCGCCGGTCGCCGCGATTGAGCCGAAGCCCATGCGGTAGGATCACCTCATGGCCAATCCGATCGATTCGCTGCTCGACGCCCCGGGTGCGCTGACGCAACTGGCCGTGCAACAGTTCACCGCGTGAGACACGCCATGCCGAGTACACTTCGCTGTTTAATCGTCTCGGTCAGCCTCCTCTGCGCGGCGCAGAGCGCGCTCGCGAGGAAGCCGGACCCACCGTCGCTGGAACCCGCCACGGCCCGGCGCATCGACGCGGCGGCCACGGCGGTGCTCGAGCAGACGGGCGCGCCGAGCGCCTCGATCGCGGTGGTGAAAGACGGCCACGTCGTCTACGTGCAGGCCTATGGCAATGCCGAGCTGGGACCGAAAGTCCTGCGTGCCCGCCCGGCGATGCGCTACGCGATCGGCTCGATCTCGAAGCAGTTCACGGCATCTGCGCTGCTCCTGCTGCAGCAGCAGGGTAAGCTCTCGCTCGACGACAAGGTGGCGAAGTACTTCCCGCGGCTGACGCGTGCCAGGGAGATCACGATCCGCCAGCTGCTGACCCACACCTCGGGCTACCAGGACTACTGGCCGCAGGACTACACCTTTGCGCAGATGCGGCAGCCGACGCAGCCCGCGGCGATCCTCGATCGCTGGGCCCGCCAGCCGCTCGATTACGAACCCGGTACGCGCTGGCAGTACAGCAACACGGGCTACGTGCTCGCGGGACTCATCGTCGAGAAAGTCAGCGGCGAGCCGCTGTACCGGTTCCTCGAGCGCCGCATCTTCGAACCGCTGGGGATCGAGTCGGTCCGCAACTTTGACGATGAACCGCTGGCCCACGGCACGGTACCTGGCTACGAATCGTATGCGCTGGGGCCCCCGCGTCCGTCCGGGTACAGCGGCCCGGGCTGGCTGTTCGGCGCAGGCGGCCTCGCGATGACCGCCGAGGACCTGGCTCGCTGGGACATTTCGTTGATGGAACGCACCTTGCTGAGCGCCAGCTCCTACCGCGCGCTCGAGACCGAAACATTGCTGAACAATGGCGCGGGCACCGACTACGCGCTGGGACTCGACGTGGCGATCGATCGCCAGCGGCGCAAGCTGGAACACGGTGGCGAAGTCGCAGGGTTCACGGCGCTGAATGTCGTCTATCCCGACGACCGCGTGGCCATCGTGGTGTTGACCAATCTCATGGCATCGCGCGCGCCCGACCAGCTTGCGGGGAAGATCGCGGACATCGTCTTCGAACACGTCGATGCGACGGACACGGCACGGACGACGCAGGCCAAGGCGATCTTCGAGGGCCTGGCTGCCGGCCGCATCGACCGCGCCCTGTTCACGTCGAATGCGAACGGTTACTTCTCGACACAGGCCCTGGCCGACTTCCAGGCAAGCCTCGGCCCGCTCGGTGCGCCGAAGGAATTTGAGCATGTCCGCACGTGGCAGCGAGGCGGCATGACGGGTCGCTCGTACCACGCCGTCTATCCCGATCGAAAACTGCGCGTCTGGACCTACGAACTGCCGGACGGCAAGCTCGAACAGTTCCAGGTGCAGGCGATCGAATAGCGTCGGTCCGCTCCCGCTGCAGCGGGACCGGGAGCGGGAGCACGCATCAGTTCATCGAGTGCAGCCCGATGAGGTTGCCCTCGGTGTCGACGGCCAGGACGATGTGGCCGTACTGGCCGATCGACATCTTCTCCCGCTGTATCCTGCCGCCCGCAGCCTCCACGCGGCCGCCTTCGACGGCGCAGTCCTCGCACCCGAAGTAAACCATCGTGCCGCCGGGCGTCGAGGGCATGCCCGGTGCGCGGACGAGCGCCCCGCCGGCGCCGGGCCCATCGGGCGACATCTGGAACGCCCACATCTCGAGATCCTGGCCGACGGGGCCGAGCTGCTCGAGTTTCACCCCCAGGACCGTCTCGTAGAAACGTCGAGCGCGGGCCATGTCCTGCACGTAGATCTCGAACCAGCGAACGGCGTTTTCTGCCATGACGATGCTCCTCGCGTGGGCGGTGCGTGAGGCGGGAGCTTGCCACCGGACAGGGGGATTCGTCGAGCGGCCTGGCTACGCGAACGTGCTGCGAATGTCACCCGCGATGTCGTCGATTGCCTGCGTTGCCACCGGCGTGACCTGCGGCAGCCCTGCAAAGCCATGGACCATCCCCGCGTACCGACGGGAAATGACGTCGACGCCCGCGGCCAGCAATCTCGCGGCGAACGCCTCGCCCTCGTCACGCAGTGGATCGTACTCGGCCGTCACGACGCTGGTCGTCGGCAGCCCTGCAAGATCCGCCCGCAGCAAAGCCACCAGCGGGTTGACGGCATCGTCCGGTGCGCCCAGGTACTGGCTCCAGGACCATTGCACCCCGCTGCGGGCGAGGAGGTGCCCGCGCCCGTAGGCATGCATCGATTCGGTATCGCACGCCGGATCCAGCATGGGATAAAGCAGCGCGACATGACGCACGCAGGGCCCGTCGCGCCTCGCGCGCAAAGCGGTTGCCGCGGCGAGATTGCCTCCCGCGCTGTCGCCGCAGAGCGCGATTCGTTCGCCATCGACATCCAGGCTCACGGCGTCCGCCGCAACCCGGCGGAGCGCCGCCGTGCAGTCATCGAGGGCACCGGGAAAGCGCGTTTCCGGCGCGCGTCGATAATCGACGGCAACGACCGCGCACCCACTGCTCGACGCCAGCCGGTGGCAGATCGAATCGTGCGTGTCGAGATCGCCGAGCACGAAGCCGCCGCCGTGGCAGAACACGATGGCCGGCACGCGAGCCACGCTCGTCGGCCGGTAGATCCGCACCTGCAGCGGACCTGCAGGACCCGGCAGCACCCGATCCTCGACCGCATGGATCGGCGTCTTCGGCGCCGTGATCAAGTACGCCTTGTTACCGGCCCGCATGTCGTCGACCGAAACGTGGGCGGGCGGCGCGCGCAATTCGCTGCGCTTGTCGGCGAGCAACCCGGCGAAAGCGGGGTCGACAGGCATACCGGTGACGCCCGCCTTCAGCGCGCCGCCACGACTTCGATTTCGACCAGCGCGCCCGGCAAGGGCAGCGCCGCCACCTGCACGGTGGTCCGCGCCGGCAGGTTGCCGTTGCTCGCTTCGCCGAAGTAGCGCGAGTAAGCCTTCATCAGGCCGCCGAAATCCATGCCGCCGCCCTTCGCCGGGTCGCCCACCATGAAGACGTTCATCTTCACGACGTCGGCCATCGTGAGTCCTGAGGCGGCGAGTTCCCTCTCGATCTTGGCGAGGACGCTC
>JAOUGW010000349.1 GCA_029865465.1 Gammaproteobacteria bacterium | reverse complement strand
GATGCCGGTGGCGACGCGCTCCTCGGTCGACGAGGGAAACGACAGCACGTTGGTCGGCTGGTCCTTGCCGCGGTATTCGCGGTCCAGGCGGCGGCTTTCGGCACGGCCCACGACGCGCAGGCACACCGCGGCGCCCCGCTCGACCGACTCGTGCATCCGGCGCTTGCGCACCGGCAGGGACGCGAGCCCCGCCTCGTGGGCCGCGCGGGCCCAGCGTCGCAGGGTCACGGGTCCCGGCACCCAGGGCCGCCGCGTCGCGAGCTGCAACTCGACCTGCAGGGACGGCGTCGCCCTGGCGGAACCGCGGGTGGACTGGCTGTGCATCAGCGGTCCCGCGCGTCCTCGGCGTCGGTGTTGCGCTCGTATGCCTGCACGATCCGCTGCACCAGCGGGTGACGCACCACGTCGAGCGCGTTGAAGAACGTGAAGGCGACGCCATCGACGCCGCGCAGCACCTCGATTGCGTGACGCAAGCCGGAGCGCTGCTGCCGCGGGAGGTCCACCTGCGTGATGTCGCCGGTGACGACGGCCTTCGAGCCGAAGCCGAGGCGCGTCAGGAACATCTTCATCTGCTCGACCGAGGTGTTCTGCGCCTCGTCGAGGATGATGAACGAGTCGTTCAGCGAGCGGCCGCGCATGAACGCGAGCGGCGCCACCTCGATGACCTGCCGTTCGACGTTGCGGGCGACGCGGTCGAAACCCATCATCTCGTAGAGCGCGTCGTACATGGGCCGCAGGTACGGGTCGACTTTCTGCGCCATGTCGCCCGGCAGGAAACCGAGCCGCTCACCCGCCTCGACTGCCGGACGCACCAGCACGATGCGGCGCACGCTGCCTGAATGCAGCGCTTCGATGGCGCTTGCGACCGCGAGATAGGTCTTGCCCGTACCGGCAGGTCCGATGCCGAACGTGAGGTCGTGCACACGGATCTGGTCGAGATACTGGCGCTGGTTCGGTCCGCGGCCGCGGATGCCGCCGCGCTGGGTGTGCACGATCGTCTCGCTGCCGCCTGCCGCCTGCTCCGCAACCGGGCGCGGGAAGCCGAATTCCTGCACGCAGAGATGCACGCGGTCCGGCGAGAGGGTTTCTTGCGCCGACATTTCGTACATCCTCTGCAGCACCGTTGCGGCATTGGCCACCGCCTCGGCGGGGCCGAGCACCTGCAGGTCGTAGCCGCGCCGGCGCACTTCGACGCCGAGACGCTCTTCGACGTGCCGCAGGTTCTGCTCCATCGGTCCCGCAAAATTTGCGAGCCGCGCATTGTCCGCGCCGGCGAGCGCAAGCTCGCGCGATTCGACCTGCGCGTTCAAGCGCTGCTCCGGGCGGGTTCCAAGGCGGCCAGCCGGCCCCGCAGCGAATTCGGCATGGCCTCGGTGACGACGACGTCGGTGAAACGGTTGATCAGCGAGGCCGGGCCGTCGAAATTGACCCAGCGATTGTTCTCGGTGCGGCCCGCGAGCTGGCGCGTGTCGCGTTTCGACGGCCGCTCGACCAGCACCCGCTGGGTCGTGCCGACCATGCTGCGGCTGATCGCCCGGGCCTGGGCATTCAGCTGGGCCTGCAGCCGCTCGAGGCGCGCCTGCTTCTCCGCGTGCGTCACGTCATCGGGCAGCGACGACGCGGGCGTGCCTGGCCGCTGGCTGTAGATGAAGCTGAAGCTCTGGTCGAAACCGATCTCGCGCACGAGGTCGAGCGTCGCCTCGAAATCGCGTTCCGTCTCGCCCGGAAAGCCCACGATGATGTCCGTCGTCAGGCTGATGTCCGGCCGGACTTCGCGCAGCCGACGCAGCTTCTGCTTGTACTCGAGCACGGTGTGCCCGCGTTTCATCAATGCCAGCACACGGTCCGAGCCACTCTGCACCGGCAGGTGCAGGTAGTTGGCGAGCTGCGGCACGTCGCGGTAGGCCTCGACAAGGCTGTCGCGGAATTCGACCGGGTGCGAGGTGGTGAAGCGAATGCGTTCGATGCCGGGCACGTCCGCGACGAGGTAGATGAGCGCGGCAAGGTCCGCCTGGCCGCCCCCCGCCAGCGGGCCGCGATAGGCGTTCACGTTCTGGCCGAGCAGCGTGATCTCGACCACGCCCTGCTGCGCCAGCGAACGCACCTCGGCGAGCACCTGTTCGAGCGGGCGGCTGACTTCTTCGCCGCGCGTGTACGGCACCACGCAGAACGTGCAGTACTTGCTGCAGCCTTCCATGATCGAGACGAAAGCCGTCACGCCGTCGGCACGCGGCTCGGGCAGCCGGTCGAACTTCTCGATCTCGGGGAAGCTGATGTCGACCACGGCGCGACCCTGGCTGCGTAACTCCTCGAGCATGTCGGGCAGGCGATGGATCGTCTGCGGACCGAACACGAGATCGACGAACGGCGCCCGGTCGGTGATGCCCTCCCCTTCCTGGCTCGCCACGCAACCGCCCACGCCGATGATGACGTGCGGTCGCGCGGCCTTC
>JAOUGW010000149.1 GCA_029865465.1 Gammaproteobacteria bacterium | reverse complement strand
TCACGGCACCCCGAGGTCTCGAGCGGCGGTCGCTACTACGGCTGGTACCCGATGGCGCGCTATGTCGACATGGCGGTCACGCCGAATGCGGACGGGCTGCGTGACGAAGGACCGCACCGAGCCGCCCATGCCCCCGTGTATCGAGCCTGTACCGCGACGACCCGCGACCCGCTCTACCAGGCAGGGACCGACGCGGAGGATCGCCACGCGCTGCTGCGCGGGCTGTTTCTGACCGGGTGGCTCGCCGAGGATTTCTTCGCCGACAACGACTGGTTCGGCGCGCGACGCGTGCTGGTGCTCTCCGCATCGAGCAAGACGGCGATCGGCTTCGCGCGCTGCGCAGATGCGCGTGCCGGGATCGAAGTCATCGGCGTGACCTCGTCGCGCAACCACGCGTTCACGCATGCGCTCGGTTGCTACGACGAAGTGGTCACCTATGATGACGTGGCAGCCATTCCGCCGGGCACGCCGATCGTTTCGATCGACATGGCCGGCAGCGGACCGGTGCTGGCGTCGGTCCACGCGCACCTCGGCAGCCAGCTGAAGCATTCGATGGCCATTGGCCGCAGCCATCACGAAGCCCCCGCACGCGTGCCAGGAATGCCGGGGCCGAAACCGGTGTTCTTCTTCGCGCCGACGCAAGTCAAGAAGCGCTTGCAGGACTGGGGCCCGCGCGGCTACCGGGAGCGAGTCGTCACGGCGTTGAGCGGCTTCGTCACGTGGAGTGCCGATTGGCTGCAGGTGCAGCAGTCGCGCGGCGCCGCGGCCGCGAAGGCGACGTGGAGCGAGGTCCATGCCGGGCACGTTGCGCCCGACGTCGGGCACGTCGTTTCGCTCTGGGACTGACGCGGGGCGCATCGAGCCCTGCTCAGGGAAAGTCGCGGTCGACTCGTTCGGCCAGCTGGCGCAACTGCGGGGAGATCCCTGCTGTCAGCGGTTCGGGGTCTGCGATGCGGGTGCAGGTGACCGGGATCGACGCGAGCTCGCGGCGCGCCAGGTCGCGGGAGCGCTCGAGGTCGGGCAGCGCTCCGACGCGACAGCCGCCGCGCATGACCGGCACCAGTAATGGCCGGCCTGCGCCGTCCACGCCGACAGGGACGATGAGGTCGCTGCGAATCCGGCCTTCCTCGTCGAACTCGCGCAGCACCTGCTTGCGTCCGGGCCAGGTGGCTTTGCCTGCCGAGCGCTTGCGGCGCGGCTGTCCTTCGTACTCCTGCAGCTTGTAGACGCAGTCGAGGCTGGGCGCGTCCGCGGAAACGTCGAGTTGCGTCCCGACGCCGAACACGTCGATGGGCGCCCCTCCCGCGAGCAGCCGGGCAATCTCGAACTCGTCCATGTTCCCGCTCGCGACGATCCTGATGTCGCCGCAGCCGCCGGCATCGAGAATTGCGCGCACGTCGCGGGCGAGGGCGCCGACATCGCCGCTGTCCAGGCGCACCGCTTCGACGCGCATGCCCTCCCGGTGCAACTCGACGACCAGGCGCGCGGCGCGCAGCGTGTCGTAGGTGTCGATGAGCAAGGTGAGACCGCGCGGGTGCACTCGTGCGAAGTGCCGGAACGCCGTGGCCTCATCGGCGTGTGCCTGCACGAACGAATGCGCCATCGTACCGGACAGAGGCATGCCGAACGCCCGGCCCGCGGCCACGGTGGCCGTGGCATCGAAGCCAGCGAGGTAACAGGCACGTGCCGCGTGCAGGGCAGCCTCGGCGCCGTGCGCCCGGCGCATGCCGAAGTCGACGAGCCGGCGCGTGCCCGCGGCAATGCGGCAGCGAGCGGCCTTGCTCGCCACCATCGTCTGGAAATTGAGCAGGTTGACGATGCGACTCTCGACCAGTTGGGCTTGCGGCAGCGGTGCCGTCACCCGCAGCACGGGCTCGTTGGCGAAGAACGCCGTGCCTTCCGCCATCGCATCGACATCCCCGGTGAATCGCAGCCGGGCCAGCCGGCCCAGCGCGGCCGCGGAGAAGCGGCCGGTCGACTCGAGCCACTGGATCTCGTCGTCCGCAAAATGCAGCCCCTCGAGGTACTCGACGACCTGCTGCAGCCCGGCCGCAACGAGGAAGCCACGCTGCACCGGCAGCCTGCGCACGAAGAACTCGAACACCGCTTCGCGATCCATGCCGAGTTCCTGGTACGCCGTGACCATGGTCAGCTGGTACAGGTCCGTCAGCAGCACGCCTTGCGCTGCAGGGGGGCTGGCGTCAGTCATCATCCGGACCCGGGTCGCGCGAGGAACTGTTCGCAGGTCACAAGCTCCGCGCCGGCCGCTGCCAGCTCCCGCAGCGCCCGGTCTCCGTCCCCCGGGTGGACATCCACCGCGCACACGGCATCCTGCAGCACGACGACATCGAGTCCGGCTGCAAGCGCGTCCGCACCGCTGTAACGCACGCAGTAGTCGGTCGCGAGCCCGCCCACCACGATGCGTGTCACGCCTGCGGTGCGCAGCTCATGCAGCAGGCCGGTGCCCTTGAAGACGGAATACGCCTCTTCGTCCGCGCGCACCGCCTTGGAAACGACTTTCGCGCTGGACGGAATGTGCAGCGCCCGCGAGAACTCCGCACCCGGCGTGCCTGCCACGCAGTGCACCGGCCAGGGGCCGCCCTGCGCCGCAAATGAGCAATGGTCCGGAGGGTGCCAGTCGCGCGTGAGATACAGAGGGAGTCCTCGTGCCGACCACGCATCGATCAGCCGGTTCAGCGGCGCGACGACGACGTCACCGTGCGGCACGCCCAGCGCCCCGCCCGGCAGGAAATCAGCCTGCACGTCGACGACGATCAGTGCGTCGCCCGGTCCTGGGGCTTGCATGGGCACCTTCTGTGGAATCGGTACTCGCTGGCGCTGTGTCAGTGTACCCATGACCCCGGCACAGGGCGCCCCTGCCAACAATACGGATGATCGCCACGGGGCGTAGCTCGACAATGAGACTCCAGCCTGGCCTGACAGCGGGGCCGCGATGAGCGATTGGCAGCACTTCGCGCACGGCGCCGACATTGGCGTGCGTGGGCGCGGTGCAACGCTGGCCGAGGCGTTCGCGGCAGCGGCGGTGGGCCTGACTGCGATCGTTGCCGATCCCTTGCGGGTGAGCCCGGTCGAATCCGTGCGCGTCGAGTGCGCGATGGCGGACCTCGGACTCCTGTTCTACGAGTGGCTCAATTCACTGATCTTCCTCATGGCGACGCGACGCATGCTGTTCTCGCGCTTCGACGTGCGTATCGCCGGAGACACACTCGAAGCAGACGCATGGGGCGAGCCCGTCGACATCGCCCGCCACGCACCGGCCGTCGAGGTGAAGGGCGCAACCCTCACGGAGCTTGCGGTGCGGCAGGAGCCGGACGGCCGCTGGCTCGCGCAATGCGTGGTCGACGTCTGAGCGACGGGAACGCCACATGGACCTGCAGGGGCTGCGTCGTGAGTCGGAGTGCTGCTGGGTGATCGAGCCGACCGGCACGATGCGCGTTCCCGCCATCCTGTATGCCGACGAGCCGCTGCTCCGCGGCATGGACGACAAGGTGCGCCAGCAGTTGTGCAACGTGGCTACGTTGCCGGGCATCGTCGGCGCCGCGTACGCGATGCCGGACGCGCACTGGGGCTACGGGTTTCCGATAGGCGGGGTTGCCGCATTTGACGCCGAACGGGGCGGCGTCGTGTCTGCCGGCGGCGTGGGGTTCGACATCTCCTGCGGCGTACGCAGCCTGCTGACGGGCTGCCGGCGCGAGGAGATCGTGGCGGTCCAGCAGGAGCTGGCGCACGAACTCGCTCGGGCGATTCCGGCCGGCGTCGGCAGCACCGGCCAGCTGCGCCTGTCGAGCAGCGAAATGGACGAGATGCTGACGCGCGGTGCCCGCTGGGCAGTGGCGCGCGGTTATGGCGATGTCGCCGACCTCGATCGTGTCGAGGAGCACGGCAGTATCGCGCACGCCAAGCCTGGTTCGGTCTCGCCGCGCGCGCGCGAGCGGCAGCGCCACGAAATGGGGACGCTCGGCTCGGGCAATCACTATCTCGAAGTCCAATGGGTTGCCGCAGTTCACGACGCCAGGATCGCGGCAGGCTACGGCCTGCGCCAGGGCGAGGTCGTGGTGAGCATTCACTGCGGGTCGCGCGGGCTGGGTCACCAGATCGGCACCGACTACCTGCGCGACATGGCGCTGCAGGCCCCGTCTTTCGGCATCCTGTTGCCGGATCGTGAACTCGCCTGCGCGCCGATCCATTCCGAGCTCGGGCAGAGCTATCTCGGCGCGATGCGGGCCGCCATGAACTGCGCGCTCGCCAACCGGCAGATCCTGACGCACCTTTGCCGCGAGTCGTTCCGGCGCATGCTCGCCAGGGCGGAACTGCGCGTGCTCTACGACGTGTCGCACAACATCTGCAAGGTGGAGGAACACGTCGTGCAGGGCCAGTTGCGGTCACTGCACGTGCACCGCAAGGGCGCCACGCGAGCCTTCGGCCCGGGTCACGCGGCCGTGCCGGAGAGCCTCAGGGAGTTCGGCCAGCCGGTGCTGATCGGCGGCTCGATGGGAACGGCCTCGTACGTGCTGGCGGGAGCGGCCGGCGGGGAGATGGTGGCTTTCAGCTCCGCCTGCCACGGCGCGGGGCGCAGCATGTCGCGTCATGAAGCAACCCGCCGCTGGCACGGCCGCCAGCTCGTGCATGAGCTGGCCGGGCGCGGGGTGCTCATCCGCAGCCCGTCGATGCGCGGAGTCGCCGAGGAAGCCCCCGGGGCCTACAAGCCGGTGGAAGAAGTCGTGGATGCCGCTGAGCGAGCCGGGCTCGCCCGGAAGGTGGCGCGACTCGAGCCGATGATCTGCGTCAAAGGATGAACTCATGAAGACACCCCTGGTCTTCGCGCCGGCCGCGACGCGGCCCTTCGCAGAGCGCATGGTCGCGGCGCTCGGCGTGTCGCTGGCGCCGCTGGAGGAACGCGAGTTCGAAGGCGGCGAGCACAAGACGCGTCCGCTGGTGAGCGTCCGCGGCCGCGCAGTCTTCGTCGTGCAGTCGCTGAGCGGCGATGCAGCGGGCAGCGCGAACGACCGGCTGTGCCGGCTGCTGTTCTTCATTGCAGGCTTGAAGGACGGCGGCGCACTGACCGTCACGGCCTGCCTGCCGTACCTCTGTTATGCGCGCAAGGACCGCCGTACCAAGGAGCGCGACCCGGTCACGTTGCGCTACGTGGCGCAATTGCTCGAGGCAGTCGGCACCGACCGCGTCATCGCGCTGGATGCGCACAACCTGGCGGCGTTCGAGAATGCGTTCCGCTGCCCCGTCGACCACCTCGAGGCCGTGCCGATGATGGCCCGCCATCTCGCGCAGGCGCTCGGGCCGGAGTCCGTCACCGTCGTGTCCCCGGATTTCGGCGGCGCGAAGCGGGCGCAACGACTGCAGGATCTGCTGGCCATCCATGCGCAGCGCGACATCGGCTTTGCGCTGCACGAGAAGCGCCGCAGCAGCGGCATCGTCAGCGGCGACCTGCTCGTCGGCCCGGTCGCGGGCTGCCACGTCGTGATCTTTGACGATCTCATCAGCGGGGGTTCGACGATCCTGCGCGCGGTGCAGGCGTGCCGCGAGGCAGGAGCCAGTCGCGTGGACGCGTGTGCGACACATGGGGTCTTCCTGCCCGAGGCCCGGCGCCTGCTGGGTCCGGAGGGCCCGGACCAGCTCATCGTCACCGATTCGATTCTGCCGACGCGCCTCGTCCCGGCGGCCGGTCAACGCGCGCCAGTCGTCCTGCCGGCGTCGGGATTGTTCGCGGAAGCGGTGCGTCGCATCGTGAGCGGTGGATCCGTCGTCGACCTGCGCGAGCTCGAACCCGCCAAGGGCTGATTGCGTTCAGTCGAGACTGCGAGCGGCGTCTTGCAGCGCGAGGCGCACGTAGACGTCGGCGAGCTCGAGCCAATGACGCGGCGTCCCGCCGTCCGGCTCGGAGGCGCGCCAGACATAGAGCTTGGCGCGAGTCGTCGCGCGATGGCTGCGGTAGAAGTGGAGCAGGGCGTCCGTCGCGTGATCGGCGAGCTGCGCCAGGCAGCCACGCAACAGCGCGTGCCCGGTCGCCTCGTGGCCGATGCGCGCGCACTCCAGGTGCAGGAAGCTCAGTTCCTCGGCGCGATCGAGCACCCGGAGATCGCGATCGAACTCCAGGCAGTCGATGATCGCGGGCGAATCGTCGACGTAGACATGCTCCGGCCGCAGGTCGCCGTGCGCCTCCACGACGCAGCCGCCGCCGGCGCGCTGCGCGAGCAGCGACGAATGCTTCGCAATGAACTCCCGCTGCAGCGCAAGGAGCGTTTCGCTTCCGGCGACACCCGCAGGCGCCAGGACTCGCTGGTTGGCCTCGACCTGTCGCCCCACGCGGGCCACGAACGCCGGCCCGTCGCTGATCGCCGGCGCGGCCGCCCGATAGAAATCGGCGAGCAGGCGCACGACCGGTCGCAGCGATTCCGGATTGACCGATCCCTGCGCCAGCCGCGCGTCGAGGAGACGGGTCCGATCGAGACGCCGCATGCAGACCAGCCAGTCCACGATCTCGCCCTGGCCGTCGATCGCCATCCGGCCACTGGCGGCCAGCGTCAGGGGCGCGGTGCCGAGATAGACGTCGGGCGCGAGCCGCCGGTTGAGGCGGATCTCGTCCACGGAGTCGATACGACGCGCCTCGAGAGAGCCGTAGTCCATCGTGTCGCGGCGGACCGGCTTGCGCAGCTTCCAGGCGCGGTCGCCGATCAGGAACACCCAGGCGAAGTGAGTCTCGATCGCTTCGTCGTCGCGCCCGCAGCAGCCGCGCAGGAATGCGACCTTCGCGTCCAGTGTCGGAGAATCAACCGGCATCGTGGCCGAGCATAGCACTAGGCAAAACTGCGAATGGTCGGCTGGCGGCCGTGGTGGAACATGAACCTGCCGTGAACGGTGACTTGCCATGACGTACAGGTTCCAGGATCGAACGGACGCCGGCAGGGCCCTGGCTGTCCTGCTTGCCCGCTACCAGGCCGACGCGAACGCGATCGTGCTCGCGTTGCCTCGCGGCGGCGTGCCGGTGGGTTATGAAGTGGCGACAGCACTCGGCTTGCCGCTCGACGTGCTGGTCGTGCGCAAGCTCGGAATGCCGTCACAGCCGGAACTCGCAATGGGTGCCGTGGCCAGCGGCGGCGCCGTCGTCCTGAACGAGGACGTGCTGCGCTACCTGCCCGCGGGCAGCAACGCGGTCGAGCAGGTCAAGGCGCGCGAGCTGCAGGAACTGGCCCGGCGCGAAAAGTCCTACCGCGGCGACCGGCCCGCGCTGCAGATGCGCGGTCGCACGGGAATCGTGGTGGACGACGGGCTCGCCACCGGCGCGACGATGGAAGCCGCCGTGCGTGCCCTGCGCAGCCTGGATGCGGATCGCATCGTGGTGGCAGTCCCCGTCACGTCGGTCGAGGCCCGCGAGCGCATCGCTGCCGTGGCTGACGAGGTCGTGTGCCTGCAGGCCCCGCCGTTCTTCAGCGCAGTCGGCCAGTGGTACGAGCGCTTCGACCAGACCGAAGACGACGAGGTTCGGGAATTGCTGGCCCGGTCCCGGGCGGCCCTCGCGGCCGGCAGCGAGACGTAGGCCACCGGGTGGTCTGCCGCCGGCCGGGGCGTTGAACGGCCAGGCCAGCCGTTTCAGGGATCGCGCGGAAAGCGCTGCGTCCAGCGCTTCTCCCGCAGCAGCTTGCCGTTCTCGTAAACGCGCCGCTCGTACTCGTAGTAGTAGGCCTCGAGGTCACTGCGGAAGACCAGCTTCGCCTCCCACTTCAGCTTGCGGTCGGGCAGGTCCACCTCCATGCGGTGCGTACCGGTCATCGAGGTGTTCTCGGGGTGCGCGTCCGAGGTGCTGTGTTCGATCCGCTCATCGTAACGCTCGATGCCCCAGGGGTGTCGTTCGCTGCCGGTGTTGGTCGCGACCGCGGTGACCGCGCCCGTCTGCGGATTACGCTTCACTTCAGAGATTTCGCCGTAGCCAGAGGGCGTGCCATCGTCGAGTGGCTCGAAATCCGGCATGTGCGGGCTCGCCTCCGGCGGCAGGAAGGTCGGGGCAGGGCGTATCGATCTCGGCACCACGGGCAGTACCACGCGCGCGCCGCCTGGTCCGCCGATCGCGAGCGTC
>JAOUGW010000148.1 GCA_029865465.1 Gammaproteobacteria bacterium | reverse complement strand
TCCGCGCTGCCGTGGGTGCCGAGCGCTTCGAGCGCGTGGCGTGCCGTCTCGAGCGCTTTTTCCTGCAGCCTGTCCGGCGTGCGGTGGCTTTCGTCCAGCGTGTAGAACCACTTACGGACGTCGTCCTGCGCATGCATGATGTGCGTGCTGCCGCCGATCTCGCTCACCAGCGGATGCGAGCTGTGACTGGCATCGACGATGCCCTGCAGGCCGGCCGAACGCTCGAGCATATCGTCGAAGGCGCTGCCGCCCGAGGACGATACTGCGATGATCACGTGATGCGGCGTGTTGCGCACCGCTTGCCACTGCACAATCGTCAGCTTGTCCCTGGTCAGCATCGGCGAAACCTCCACCCTGTTCTGGTCGGTGTGGCGCGGGACGTCACGGCGCCTGCGCATTCGATGGAATGATCATACCCCGCATTCGGGAGAGGTTAAACGATGGACGTCCTGGCACAGCCCCTGTCGCTGCCCTGTGGCACCGTGCTGCCGAACCGGCTC
Source organism: Gammaproteobacteria bacterium (assembly GCA_029865465.1). Taxonomy (GTDB): domain Bacteria; phylum Pseudomonadota; class Gammaproteobacteria; order Steroidobacterales; family Steroidobacteraceae; genus RPQJ01. Next base: position 7,613 of record JAOUGW010000148.1, on the reverse strand, counting down.
GCCAAGGCTGCGATGACCGAAGGGCTGGCCGACGCCTGGTTGCGTGCAACGCCCGCGCTCGAGCGCCTGTACCGCACCTGGAGCGAGGGGGGGAGCGGACTGCTGCTTACCGGCAACGTGCAGGTGGACCGGTTCGACCTCGAGCGGCCCGGTAACGTCGCCGTCGACCAGTCGGAGCCACGCACTTTCGACGCCGAGGCCCGCGCGCGGCTTGCCGCCTGGGCCAGGGCAGGGACGGCCGGCGGCAACCAGCTCTGGGTGCAGATTTCGCACACGGGCCGGCAGGCGCCGCGTTACGTCACGGGACGTCCACTGGCGCCTTCGGCGGTGCAGCTCGACCTGCTGGGCAACTACGCGAGGCCGCGAGCCCTGACCGAGGGCGAGATCGTCGGCCTCATCGGCAGGTTTGCGCACGCCGCGCAGGTCGTGCGCGAGTGCGGCTTCACCGGCGTGCAGGTGCACGGGGCCCACGGGTACCTGATCAGCTCGTTCCTGTCGCCGGTCACGAACCGGCGCATGGATGACTGGGGCGGATCACTCACGAACCGGGCGCGCTTCCTGCTCGAGACGCTGCGTGCCGTGCGCAAGGCGGTGGGCCGGGACTATCCCGTGGCGCTGAAGCTGAATTCGGACGACTTTCGCAAGGGCGGCTTCTCGCACGAGGAGTGCCTGCAGGTCGTCGCGTGGCTGAACGACGAGAACGTCGACCTGCTCGAGGTCTCGGGCGGCACGTATGAACAGCCGCGACTGATCGGATTCGAAGGCCGGTCCGAAGACGCGCTGCCTGTCCGTCGCAGCACGCGGGCGCGCGAAGCCTATTTCCTCGAGTACGCGACGGCGATCCGCCGCGTCGCCCGCATGCCCTTGATGGTCACCGGCGGTTTCCGCACGCGCGCGGGCATGGCAGCCGCGCTTGGCGCCGCGCCGGGCGAGGGGGATTGCGACGTGATCGGACTCGGGCGGCCGCTCTGCTGGATGCCGGATTTCCCGCGCCAGTTGCTGGCCGGAGAGAGGGACGGCATCGAGGACCTCGACGATCGCCTGCGGTTGCGCGATCGCGGCTGGCTTTCGCCTCAGGGTACGAGCGTCGCAGCCAAGGCGCTCAATGCATTCGCAGCGCAGTCCTGGTACTACTGCCAGATCTTCGAGCTCGCGAAGGGCAGACCCGCCGACATTTCACGCGGCGTTCTCTCGACCTTGCGCGAATACCTGGGTGCGGAGCTGAGGGCGGCGTATGCGACGCGGCGCGTTTATCCGAGAAGGGGTTAGGGGATAGGGGTTGGGGGTTGGTCGGAAGTGCAGTTCAGCCCTCGCGGAGATTCAGCCCTGGTCCCTCGGGGCCGACTGACCCAGCAAGCGATCGAGCGCCGGCTTGAAGAGGTCGATGGGCATCGGGAAGACGATGGTGGAACTCTTTTCTCCGGCGATCTGGGTGAGGGTCTGCAGGTAACGAAGCTGCATGGCCTCCGGCGCCTCCGCCAGCTTCTGCGCCGCCTGCAACAGCTTCTCCGACGCCTGCAGTTCGCCTTCGGCATGGATCACCTTGGCGCGCCGCTCGCGCTCGGCTTCGGCTTGCCGCGCGATGGCACGCACCATCGTTTCGTTCAGGTCGACGTGCTTGATCTCGACATTGGCGACCTTGATGCCCCAGGCGTCGGTCTGCACGTCGAGAACCTGCTGAATGGCCAGGTTGAGCTTTTCCCGTTCGGCCAGCAGCTGGTCGAGTTCGTGCTTGCCGAGAATCGCGCGCAGCGTCGTCTGTGCCAGCTGGCTGGTGGCCATCAGGAAGTCCTCGACCTGGATGACCGCGCGCTGTGGATCCATCACGCGGAAGTACACCACCGCATTCACCTTGACCGAGACGTTGTCCCGGGTGATCACGTCCTGCGGCGGCACGTCCATGACGACGGTCCGCAAGTCCACCCTGACCATCTGCTGGATGCCGGGAATCAGGATGACGAGCCCCGGGCCCTTGACCTTCCAGAAGCGGCCCAGCTGGAACACCACGCCGCGCTGGTACTCGCGCAGGATGCGCAGCGAGGCGGCCACCAGCATGAGCAGAATGACAGGGATGAAGCCATAGCCGATTTCCCAGTACATGTTCATTTCTCCTTGGACCTGATTCACTGCCGCGCAGCGCCGGGCGAGCCGGTTCCGGCGGGCTGGTCGGCAAGCGGTGGCGCTTCGGGCTCGACCTGCAGCACGAGTCCATCGCGGCCTGTGACGCGTACCTGCTGTCCCGCGCGCAGCGGCGCGTTAGAACGCCCGCGCCAGCGTTCACTGTGGACCTGGATCCAGGCGCCATCCTCCCCGATCTCGAGAACTTCGCCACCGGCACCCAGCATCTCTTCGGAGCCGCTCACGACGGGCCGCCGCCTTGCCTTGAGCGCGAACCGGAAGACCGCGGCCACGAACAGCAGGTTGAGTACGGCGAATGCTGCGATCAGACCGAGCGGAATGCCGAAGCCAGGCACGTCGGTGTCGATCAGCATGACCGAGCCGATGACGAAAGCGATGATGCCGCCGACACCCAGGGCGCCAAAGCTGGGCAGCAACGCCTCGGCCACCAGTAGCGCGAAGCCGAGCACGATCAGCGCCACGCCGGCATAACTCACCGGCAGCATCTGCAGCGCGAACATGCCGAGCAGCAACGAGATCGCGCCGGCCACGCCGGGCACGCCGAAACCCGGCGACGTCAATTCGAAATACAGGCCGTAGATGCCGAGCAGCAGCAGCAGGTAGGCGACCGTCGGCTCGGTGATGATGCTCAGCACGCGTGTGCGCCAGTCGGGATCGACCGGCACGGTTTGCGCGGTTCGCGTGTCCAGTTCGCGTTTGCCGCCGTCGTTCATCTGCACCGAGCGGCCATGCGCCTGGTCCAGCAGGGCCGTGACGTCGGCGGCGATGAAGTCGATTACGCCGTTGGTCTGCGCCTCCGTCGAGGACATACTGGCACCTTCGCGCACGGCGCGGTCCGCCCAGTCGGCATTGCGCCCGCGCATCTGTGCCAGCGAGCGCAGGTAGGCGGCGGAATCGTTGACCATCTTGCGCGTCATTGCATCGGCGCTCCCGGTCGCGTCCTTGCCTGCGGCCGGCTTCTCATCCGGCGAGCGCGGCGCGCCGGGCTTCTCCGGCGCCGGCTGGGGGGACGTGCCGGGCGCAGGCTGTGGCCGCGTGCCGGGCAGCCCGCCGATCTGTATCGGGGTGGCCGCACCGAGGTTCGTTCCCGGCGCCATGGCGGCAATATGGCTGGCATAGACGATGTACGCGCCGGCGCTGGCCGCGCGCGCGCCGCTGGGGGCCACCCAGGCTGCGACGGGCACTGGCGACGACAGGATGTCCTTGACGATCTGACGGGTCGAGCTGTCCAGCCCGCCCGGAGTGTCGATCTGCAGCACCGCCAGCGGTGCGCCGTCACGGGCCGCCTGCTGCAGGCCGCGCGCAATGTAATCTGCGGTCGCCGGCCCGATCGCACCGCTCACGTGCAACAGCGGCACCGTCGTCACCTTGGGGGCGGCAGGAGAGATCGCGGGGTCTTGCCCGGCCGCGATCGGGCCGGCGAGCGCCAGCCATCCGAGCGCGAGCCAGCGCCACGCTCGCGCATGCCAGCTGATGCCGTCCCCGCGGATGCCGGTCATGTGCGCGCCTCCGTGATGGATCGCTGTCGCATCCTCAGCCTCGGGGCCATCGACTCACCTTATTCGATACACCTCTCACGCGACAGGAACAATATGTAGAAGGCGCCGATGCGATCGCCCCATGGGGCTTGGCGCGCCAGGACGACAGGGTCGGTTAGACTGCGGAGCCCGTTCGGCAAGCGCGCGGACACCTCACTCAACCATGCAGCAGGACATCGTCGCGGGCGTTGCGGCTCTCTGGCCCATCATCGTATCGGTGGCATACGTCATCGGGGCTGTCTGGGTCACCGTGGATGCCGTGCTGCGCAAGCGCCACGTGCCGGCCATCATCGGCTGGGTCGGGCTTGCATGGCTCGCTCCGATCCTCGGCGCGCTCGCATACTTCCTGTTCGGCATCAATCGCATCCGGCGCGCCGCAAGCGCGCTGGATCTAAAGGCCGAGTCCGCCGCGCACGGCGTGGCGCGGCGCGTCCGGGCGGGCGCCGTGCCACGCGAGGAGTTTGCTGCGCGCCATCCCGGATTCGCCGGCCTGGACCGGCTCGGCGAATGGGTGACGCGCAACCCGTTGCTCGACGGCAACCGCGTTGAGCCGCTGCAGGACGGTGACGCGGCGTTCCCGGCCATGCTCTCCAGCATCGACGCGGCTCGAACGTCGGTCACCCTCGCAACCTACATCTTCGACAACGATGCGGTCGGCCGTGCGTTCCACGACGCCCTGGTGCGCGCGCGTGCGCGTGGTGTCGAGGTCAGGGTGCTCATCGACGATGTAGGCGCGCGCTACACGCGGCCTACGATGATCCGGGTGCTGCGCGCGGCCGGGGTGCCTGTCGCCGCGTTTCTGCCGACCCGTGTGCCGCGCCTCTTCCAGTACGCGAATCTGCGCAACCATCGAAAGATCCTCGTGGTGGACGGATGCGTCGGCTTCACCGGCGGCATCAATATTCGTGCGGGTCACTGGCTCGGGCGCCGTCCGGCGCACCCCGTGCAATGCCTGCACTTCCGGGTGGACGGGCCGGTGGTGACCGACATGCAGGTGGCGTTCGCGATCGACTGGGCGTTTACCACGGGCGAGGGGCTCAAGGGCGAGCGCTGGTTCGCGCCGGCCGTCAACTGCGGCCCGGTGGCGGTGCGCGGGGTGCCGGATGGGCCGGACGCCGACCTCGACAATCTGCCGCAGATCATCGTGGGAGCGCTCAGCGTCGCGACGCGCCGCGCCCGGATCGTCACGCCGTACTTTCTCCCCGACAGCGTACTGTTGCGTGCGGTGCAGGTGGCCGCACTGCGCGGAGTCGAGGTAGACATCGTGCTGCCTGGCCGCAGCAACGTGCCGCTGATGGATTGGGCGATGAAGCCGCAGCTGCCCGAGCTGATCGAGAAGGGCTGCCGAATCCACCTTGCGCCGCCGCCGTTCGACCATACGAAGCTGTTCGTCGTGGACGGCACGTGGTCGCTCATCGGTTCGACGAACTGGGACGCCCGCAGCCTGCGACTCAATTTCGAATACAACCTCGAGTGCTATGACCACGACCTCGCCGCGCGCCTGGACGCGATCATCGACGCGAAGATCGCCGCCGCTCGGCCGCTCGGTCTCGTCGATCTGGAGAGCCGGGCTTTCCCGGCGCGGCTGCGCGACGGGCTAGCGCGGCTGCTGTCGCCCTACCTGTGAGAGAGCCGCCACGAGTCAGGCAGTGGGCGGTGCTGGGTTTCTCGCAGGACCGACGCGGCGCGAGCTTGCGAACAGCTTGCGTGCTTCTTCCGTCCACAGCACCAGACTCGCCACGGCCACGATGGGCAGCAGGTCAGCCAGCGGGATCGGCACGGTGTGGAAGAGTTCGTTCAGCGGCGGCCAGTACAGCACGGTCGCCTGCAACATCATGCTGAGTGACAGGCCGGCCAGCAGCCAGCGGTTGCGGAAGATGCCGAACTGCAGCGCCGAGCGTGTGGCCGACTGGCAGTTCAGCACGTTGAACCACTGGCACACCGCCAGCACGGTGAAGGTCTCGGTGCGCACCATTTCGTAGGGCATGTCGCCGGCCTGCCGCCAGACGAACCAGCCAAAGGTTGCCAGCGCGATCATCGGTGTCATCAACGCCACGCGCCGCAGCATTTCGCCGCTGAGCAACCGATCATTGCGCGGCACCGGCGTGCGCTTCATCTCGTCGCCGTCGGGCGGGTCCATCACGAGGTTCACCGTCACGGTGCCTTCGGTGACGATGTTGATCCAGAGGATCTGCACGGCTGCCAGCGGCAGCCTGTAGCCCAGTACCAGAGCCAGCAGCACCAGCACCTCGGCCATCGAAGTGGCGAACAGGTACAGGATGACCTTCTTCAGATTGCCGTAGACCACGCGGCCCTGTTCGACCGCACCAACGATGGTGGCGAAGTTGTCGTCGGTGCTGACGATCCTGGCCGCGCTCTTGGCCACCTCGGTGCCGCTGATGCCCATCGCGACGCCAACGTCGGCGCGTGCCAGCGCCGGCGCGTCGTTGACGCCATCGCCGGTCATCGCCACCACGTCACCGCGGGATTGCAGTGCCTCTACGATGCGCAGTTTCTGTGCCGGGTGCACACGTGCAAAGACGGCGATGCGGTCCAGGCCCTCCAGCAGCTCGGCCTCATTCATGCGTTCAAGCTCGGCGCCGTCCACGGCGAGGTCGCCATCCCGGGCAATACCGAGTTCGCGCGCAATGGCCAGGCCGGTGAGCCTGTGGTCGCCGGTGACCATGATCGGCCGGATGCCCGCCAGGCGGCACTCAGCAGCAGCCACCTTGGCCTCCTCGCGCGGCGGGTCGATCTGGCCGACCAGCCCGAGCAGCGTCGCCCGGCCGGCCAGGGCGTCAAGACCGGCGGCGACATCGAACTGGTCGTCGGCCACAGTGGCGACGGCGAGCACGCGTAGCGCGTGGCCAGCCATGCATTCAGCGGCCTCGCGGGCCGCGTGCAGCGCGGCCTCACCATCGGTCACGCACAAGCGCAGCACCGCTTCCGGCGCCCCCTTGATGAACACACGTCGAGGCGCTTTCGCAACAGCGTGGCACGTGGCCATCATTTTCGTATCGGAGTCGAACGGCAGCTCAGCCGCGCGCGGGAACCCCCGCCGCAGACGTCGGACATCGATGCCAGCCTTGCCGGCGGCGGCGAGCAAGGCGGAGTCGGTCGGGTCGCCGAGTACGGTCCATTGCGCCATCCCATCCTGCGGCGGCACCAGTTCCGCGCCATTGCACAGGGTGATCCCGTGCATCAGCGCAGCCACGGCCACATCGGTGACGTCGACCGGCGCCCCCGCTTCCGTGAGCACGCCTTACGGCGCGTACCCTACCCCCGAGACAGCGATGGTGCGTCCGCCTGGCAACCAGAGCGCGCTGACGGTCATCTCGTTGCGCGTGCCCGTCCGGCCGAAGGTGCCATCCGACGTCAATTCACTCCGTAACTGTCGCTCATTGGCGGCGACTACGAGGACGCCTTGACGAGCAGGATGTCGCACGGCGCTTCGTGCAGCAGTCGTTCGGCGGTGCTGCCGATGAGCCACTCGCCGATGCGGCTGCGGACGACTGCACCCATCACCAGGAGGTCGCCTTCCTCCTTCTCGACGGCGTCCAGCAGCGCAACCGCCGGCTCACCCCGCACGAGCCACACGGCCCGCGACTTCACGCCTGCGCCCCGCGCGAGGTGACTGAGCACGCTGCGCACGCGCTCCTTCTCGCTGCGCAGCACCTCCGGTCGCACCGCGAGCGAGATCGGCGGTTCCCTCACGCAGTGAACGATTCGCACCGAGCCGTCCGCCTCCGACGCCACCGAAGCCGCGAGTTTCACGATCCGAACGTCCAGACTCGAGGGCCGCAGCCCGTGCCCGCCCGGGTCTACGGCGGCGATGACGTGCGGTTTCGAGTAAGGCGCGGCACTGCGGCACATCAACACGGGCACCGGGCTCAAGCGCGCCAGTTCCCAGTCGGTATGTGAGAGGCGACGGCGCCG
>JAOUGW010000147.1 GCA_029865465.1 Gammaproteobacteria bacterium | reverse complement strand
GCAGGACCCGCTGACCGGCGCGATCCGCGAGGACGACACCGTCCTGATCAAGTTCCACGGCAGCTACCAGCAGGACGATCGCGACATCCGCGACGAGCGCCGGCGGCAGAAGCTCGAGCCCGCGTACAGCTTCATGATCCGCACGCGCCTGCCGGGCGGCGTCTGCACGCCCGCGCAGTGGCTGCAGCTCGACGAAATCGCGCGCCGCCATGCGAATGGCACGCTGCGGATCACGACGCGGCAGGCCTTCCAGTTCCACGGCGTGATCAAGACCGAGCTCAAGACGACGATGCAGGCGATCAACGCCTCGCTGCTGGATACCCTCGCGGCGTGCGGCGACGTCAACCGCAACGTGATGGCGAGCGCGAACCCGGTCGAGACGCGTGCTCACCCGGTCGTGCACGGATGGGCGAAGCAACTCTCGGAGCACCTGCTGCCGAGGACGCGCGCCTACCACGAGATCTGGCTCGACGGCGAGAAGGTGTCGAGCACGGAAGACGAAGTCGAGCCGCTCTACGGCCCGACCTACCTGCCGCGCAAGTTCAAGGCCGCGATCGTCGTGCCGCCCGTCAACGACGTCGACGTCTTTGCGCACGACCTCGGCTTCATCGCGATCGTCGAGCACGGCGAGCTGCAGGGTTTCAATCTCACCGTCGGCGGCGGCATGGGCGCCACGCACAATGATGCCGAGACGCACCCGCGCGTCGCGGACGTAGCGGGATTCCTGCGGCCCGAGCAGTTGCTTGCGGTGGCGGAGGCCGTGCTCACCACCCAGCGCGATTTCGGCAACCGTGCCGTGCGCAAGCGCGCCCGTCTCAAGTACACGATCGAAGACCGCGGCCTCGAGTGGTTCGTAGCCGAGATCACGCGACGCATGGGTTTCGCGCTCGAGCCTGCGCGCCCATTCAGGTTCGAGACGACCGGTGACCGGTTCGGCTGGATCGAAGGGTTCGACGGCCGTTGGCACCTCACGCTGCGCATCGACGCCGGCCGCGTCGCCGATACGGCCAGGGGGCCGTGGCTCACGGGCCTGCGCGAGATCGCCAAGGTGCACCGCGGCGATTTCCGCCTGACGCCGAACCAGAACCTGACGATCGCGAACGTGGACGCGAACGCACGCGCGTTCATCGACGGACTCGTCGTCCGTTACGGCCTCGACCGGCATGCCCGGGCCACGCCCGTTGCGCTCAACGCGCTGGCGTGCGTTGCCTTGCCGACCTGCGCACTGGCGATGGCCGAGGCCGAACGCTACCTGCCGCGACTCACGCAGCTGGTCGACGAGCGTCTCGCCGCGAACGGCCTGGCGGGTGCGCCGCTGGTGCTGCGCATCACCGGCTGCCCGAATGGCTGCGCGCGGCCGTATCTCGCGGAGGTCGCGCTCGTGGGCAAGGCTCCGGGACGCTACAACCTGTTCTACGGCGGCGACGGCAAGGGCCAGCGCCTCAACGCGCTGCACCTCGAGAACGTCGACGAGCCGACGATCGTCGCGGCACTGGACACGGCGTTCGCTCGCTATGCCAGGGAGCGCACGGCGGGTGAACGTTTCGGCGATTTCGCCTGGCGTGCGGGCCTGGTCGGGGCGCAGGCGACATGAGTCGCGGAGGATTGGCAAGGATGAGAGCACTGGCCTGGGATCCGGACCGGGCGATGCACGAGCCGGCCATCATGGACGAGGTGAACGGCGACCTCGAGCGCATGAGCGCCGCGGGCCGCGTGCGCTGGGCCGTGGCGAACCTGCCCGGCGAGCACGCGCTCTCGTCGAGCTTCGGTGCGCAGGCGGCCGTGTCACTGCACATGGTAACGCGCGAATTGCCTGCGCTGCCGGTCGTGCTGATCGACACCGGTTACCTGTTCCCGGAAACCTACCGCTTCATCGACGACCTGGTCGAGAAGTTCGAACTCAATCTCAAGGTGTACCAGCCGCGGGTCTCGCCAGCCTGGCTCGAAGCACGTCACGGCCGGCTCTGGGAGCAGGGTCTCGACGGCATCGACCGCTACAACGAGGCGCGCAAGACCGAGCCGATGCAGCGCGCGCTGCAGGAACTTGGCGTGCATACGTGGTTCGCCGGCCTGCGCCGCGACCAGGCCGGGACGCGCCGCCGCATCCGCCCGCTCGAGTGGCGCGAGGACCGCTGGAAAGTGCACCCGATCTTCGACTGGACCGACCGCCAGGTCTTCGACTACCTGCGCCAGCACGAGCTGCCGTACCACCCGCTCTGGCACGAAGGGTATGTCTCGATCGGCGACTGGCACACCACGCGCACGCTGGCCGAGGCGGGCGACGCCGAGGCAACGCGATTCTTCGGCTTGAAGCGCGAGTGCGGCATCCACGGGCTGGGAGGCTGACGTGCGCTTCTTTCCGCTGTTCGCCGACCTGCAGGGCCGACGCGTCCTCGTCGTCGGCGGCGGTGCGGTGGCCGAGCGGAAAGTGCGGCTGCTGCTCGACGCGGGTGCCAGCGTGCGGCTCGTCGCGCCTGAGGTCACGGCATGGCTGGACGGGAACCCGGCCATCGAAGTTCACCGCGGGCATTTCGATCCGCAATACTTCGAAGGCGCCGTGCTCGCCATCGCAGCGACGGACGATCGTGCCGTGAACGAAGCGGTCGCCGCCGCCGGGCGCGATCGCGACGTGCTCGTCAATGTCGTCGACGTGGCGGAGCTCTCGAGCTTCATCGTGCCCGCGATCGTCGACCGGTCGCCCCTGGTCATCGCAATTTCGACCGGCGGCGTCGCCCCCGTGCTGGCGCGGCTCGTGCGGGAGCGGCTCGAGTCACTGCTCGACGGATCGTTCGGCCAGCTTGCGGACCTGCTGCAACGGTGGCGCAGCCGGATCAAGGGCGGGCTGCCCGACGTCAATGCGCGTCGCCGCTTCTACGAGACGGTGGTGCGCGGGCAGGTTGCGACGCTGGTGCGCAACAACGACTTGCCGGGCGCCGAGCGTGAACTCGAACGCACCTTGCAGCATCCCGATGCGCCGCGACGCGGCAGTGTCGTGCTGGTGGGTGCCGGGCCTGGCGCTGCCGGCTTGCTGACCTTGAACGCATTGCGCGCGCTGCAGGAAGCGGACGTGATCCTGCACGACCGCCTGGTCGCCGACGAAGTGCTGAACCTCGCGCGGCGCGATGCCGACCGCATCTGCGTCGGCAAGATGGCCGGTGGCCACTCGGTCTCGCAGGGCCGCATCAATGAAATGCTGCTGGAGCAGGCACGGCTCGGCCGGCGCGTGGTGCGGTTGAAGGGCGGCGATCCGTTCATCTTCGGCCGCGGCGGGGAGGAGCTGGAATTCCTCGAGCAGCACGGCATCCCGTTCGAGGTCGTCCCGGGCATCACCGCCGCCGTCGCGTGTGGCGCGTATGCCGGAATCCCGCTCACGCACCGCGAACACGCGCAGTCGGTGCGGTTCGTGACGGCGCACAGCGGCGACTCGATGGACGGCCTCGACTGGGCGACGCTGGCCCGGGAGCGGCAGACGCTCGCGCTGTACATGGGTGTGGCTGGGCTCGGCACGATTCGCGACCAGCTGGTGCGGCACGGACGGGCACCCTCGACGCCGGTGGCCATCGTCGAGAACGGCTCGCGCCCGAATCAGCGCGTGGTGCTCGCGAACCTCGCGGAGCTCGAAGATGCCGGACGCGCCGCAGCCATCAAGTCGCCGGCGCTCGTCATCGTGGGTGAGGTGGCCGCGCTGGCCGCAAGCCTGCACTGGTTCGGATCGGCACCGGTCCAGTGGCGCACCTTGCGGGCAGTGGCCTGACGACCGCCCGCGCGGGCGATCACTCCGCTTGCCAGCTGAGCTCCGCAAACACCGAGCGCGGACGTCCCGGAAAATAACGGTAATTTCCGAAAGCAAAGTCGGCGCGGTCCGCATACGCGCGATCGAGCGCATTGTTGACGCGCAGCGTCAGCGACCATCGCGGCACGAATTCCCAGCGCGCCCGCAGGTTGAGCAGTTCGTGGCCGGTGTAGCGATGGGCGTTGGCGGCATCGACGAAATAGTCGCCCACCACGAGCCACTCGGCTTCCGCCGCCACCGTGGGTAATGGCCTGAATTCGAGCGCGGCGCGCAGCAGCTCGCGCGGCGCTGTGTCCACGTCGTTGCCCGCGGTGATCGTCTCGCCGCCCTCGATGGCGCGCGAGAACTCGTAGCGATGCCGCGCATAGGTGCCTGATACCGTGGCCGCCAGCGAATCGAGCGCTTGCCACGTCAGCGCGTACTCCACGCCTGCGTGCGAGGTGCGACCGTCGCTCACGTAGAAGCCGCTGGAATCGCGGAGGATGACGTTGTCCTTGCGCATGTCGAACGCGGCAAGTTCGCCGCGCCAGCCGTCGCGCGCGAACTTCAGGCCGATCTCGTAAGCGTCCACCTGCTCGGAATCGAGCTCGGCCACGGACTGATTGCGCTGCAGCCTGTAGAGCTCCGTCATCTCGGGCGGACGGAAGCCGCGCGACGCATTTGCGTACAGCATCAGGCCTGCGGCCGCGTCCCAGCGCAGGCTGATCTTGGGCGCCGCATTGGTGAACGTATCGCTGCGATCGGCCGGCCGGCTGTACAGGCAACCCGCCGGCAGGCACGGCACTCCGTTCGCGTCCGTGTTGCCGGCCAGCATGTGGTTGTCGTAGTCGTAGCCGACGTATTCCACGCGCACGCCTGCGCCGGCGTGCAGCGAGGGCGTCAAGGCATAGTCGAGCTGCGCATAGCCGCCGGCCACGTTCGAAGTCACGCTGTAGTCGTAGTGCAGGCCGGCTGGCCGGATCGCATTGGCAGCCGGGCTGCCGCCCGTCGTGGGCCCTGCCTGGTCTTCGACCAGGAACGTGTCGGCCCACTCGAGGTCGAGACCCGTGATGAGCGAGACGCGGTCGCCAAGGTCCCAGTCGAAGCTGCTCATCACACCCGCGCTGTCCTGGCCGTTGCGTTCGACGGGTTGGCCGAGCAGGAAGTGCTGCAGGAAATCCATGCGTGAGGTGCGGAAGTAAGGTCGCAGCTCGATCCGGCCGCGCAGGGACGTCTGCGGCTGCACCAGCCCCGTGATTCGAACGGCCTGCGCGTTGCGATAGGCCTCCGGGTTCAGGTTCTGCTCGCTCAATTCCGGGTCGCGGTAGGCATTCTTGCCGAGGATGAATCCGGCCGTCTCCTGCTCGAGCTTCGTCGCCGCGAGATCGAACCGGGACGGAATGCTGCCACCCGCACCGGTCGTGAGGGTGGCGTTGAGCTTGCCTTCGACGAAGCCGGACTGGTCGCGCCAGCCGCCGTCGTGCGTATACAGCGCCTTCAAGCCGAAACCCGTGGCGTCGCCTTGATGCGTGGCGACGAAGCTGCCACGCACGTAGTCGTCCGGGCCGACACCGAGCCCCAGTTGCCAGGTCGGCAATTCCGCAGGCGCGTCCTGCAGCACGTTGATCGTGCCGTGCACCGAATTCGAGCCGTAGAGCGCGGATCCCGTGCCGCGCAGGACTTCGATTGCATCGGCCTGCTCGGTGTCGATCTCGAGCATCTCGTTGACGTTGCAGAAGCCGACGGGGCGAATCGGCACGCCGTTTTCCAGGAACAGGAACGCGCCGCACGAGCCCGCGCCTGTCAGTACCGGCGAGCGGATCGCGGTGAGGCTTTCCTGCCCGCTGCCACGCTGCACCATCACTCCCGGCACGCGATTGAGCGCTTCGGAGCTGTGGGTGGCGCCGAGCAGGTCGATGGCGTCCTGGTCGATGCGCCCGATGCTGAGCGGTGTTGCCAGCGCAGGCACCGGTTGCCGTTGCGCAGTCACCACGATTTCTTCGAGCGCAGGCGCTGCTGCCCGCGCAGTTGCGGTCATGGTGATGCCCGCGCCGGCGATGAGACACACGAGCCAGCGCGCTGATCGGAAGTTCAGCAGAGTCATGGAGGAGGGATTCGGCAGTGGCGCGGGATGCGGTTTCGCCGTCCATTATCACCGACCGGACGCAGGAGTGGTGCCGGCGTTTGCTACCATCGCCGCACCTCCTGGAGCTGGCAATGCGAATCCCATTCCCGCCCCGCCGCGTGCGCGTACATCGACTGCAACTTCCATCCGTTCCGGCGTGGCAGCGGCGAGCGCTGCTGGCCTGCATCGGCATCGCCTGCACGGCTCATGTCCTGCCGGCACGGGCGGCTGCGCCGGAAAGCGCCGCGCAGGGCGCACCGGTACAGGTTGCATCCGAGCCCGCGCGACCCCGAATCGGGCTGGTGTTGAGCGGTGGCGGAGCGCGCGGCGCCGCCCACGTCGGCGTGATCCGCATGCTCGAGCAGATGCACATCCCGATCGACGCGATCACCGGCACGAGCATGGGCGCCGTCGTGGGCGGGCTCTATGCCGCCGGACTGAGCGGCGACGAAATCGAGCGCGTGTTTCGCGAACTCGACTGGCAGGAGGTGATCCGTGATCGCGCGCCGCGGCGCGAACGCGCTTACCGCCGCAAGCAGGACGACCGCAATATCCTCGCCAAAGGCGCCCTGGGCGTGAACATGAGCGAAGGCGTCGTGCTGCCGCTCGGCCTGGTGCAGGGCCACAAGATCACGCAGGTGCTGCGCGATGCCACGGCCCGCGTCGCCGACGTGCGGGACTTCGACCAGTTGCCGACGCGTTTCCGCGCGCTCGCGACGGATCTCGAGACGGGCGAGGCCGTCGTCATGGGCGAGGGCGACCTCGTGACCGTCCTGCGCGCCAGCATGTCGGCCCCGGGAGTGCTGACACCGGTCGAGATGAATGGCCGCCTGCTGGTCGATGGCGGCCTCGTCGACAACCTGCCGGTGGAACTCGCGCAGAGCATGGGTGTCGACGTGCTCATCGTCGTCGACGTGAGCTTTCCGCTGGCGAGGCGGGACGGACTGGATTCGGCTTTCGACATCACGAACCAGATGGTCGGCATCATGGTCCGACGCGGCACGCTAGAATCCAAGAAGCACCTGCAGCCCGGCGACGTGCTGATCGAACCCGACCTCGGCGCGATGACCGCGATCGACTTCGGCCGCATGCCACAGGTGATGGAACAGGGGAAGGCGGCTGCCCTGGCGCAGGCCCCTGCACTCGCCGTGCTGTCGTTGCCCGTCGCCGACTACGAGCGGTACGTCGCGAGCCGCGCCCGTCCTGCGGAGCCCGCCGTGCAGGTCGCATTTGTGCGGCCGGATGCGCAGTCGCAGCAAGAGGCGAAGCGGGTCGAGGCCGTCTTCGGCGACCTGGCTGGCAGGCCGCTCGACCGGCCGGAACTGCAGGAGCGCCTGGCCTCGCAGTATCGCCGCGACGACTTCGAGTCCGTCGATTACCGGCTCGTGCGCGAGGGCGAAGACGAACCGGGGCTGGAGATCGATCTGCGCCGCAAGTCCTGGGGTCCGGCGTTCCTGCGGCTCGGCGTGGGCGTGGAAAACGACTACGAAGGCGGCGCTACGGCGAATGCAGCAGCGCAGCTGCGCATGACGCGCCTCAATGCGCTCGACGCCGAGTGGATCATCGACGGCCAGATCGGCGAGGAGCCGAAGCTGCTGACCGAGTTCTACCAGCCGTTGTCCCTGCGCCGGCCGTACTTCATTGCGCCGGCTTTCCGTTACGAGGAAACCACGCTGCAGGTCGTCAGTGACGAGGGGCAGCGGCTCGGGCGCTATCGCACGCGCGACACCGAAGTGTCGCTGGCGGTGGGCGCCGAGCTGTCGAACTGGGGTGAGGTGCGCGTGGGCGTGCGGCGTGGCGATGGCAGCAGCCGCGTGCTCATCGGTGACCCAGGCCTGCCCAACACTTCGTTCGACCTAGGTGGCGCGTTCGTGCATTTCGGCTACGACCGGCTCGACAGCGGCTATTTCCCGAAGCAGGGCCAGGCGTTCCGCGCGAGCTGGCTCGCCGATCGCGAATCTCTCGGCGCCACCCGTGACGCGGACGTCGTGCGCGCCTCGTGGCAGCTGGCGCGCAGCCGCGGCCGCTACAGCCTCGTGTGGTCGATGGACGGCGGCTCGGCCCTGGACGACGAGGTCGTGTCGCCGCAGGAACTCTTCACGCTCGGCGGACTGTTCGATCTCTCGGGGCTGCCGCCCGACGCCAGGGTCGGCACCCAGTACGGCATCGCGCGCGCCATCGTCTACCGCCGCATCAGCCGGGGCGGTACGGGCTTCTTCG
>JAOUGW010000146.1 GCA_029865465.1 Gammaproteobacteria bacterium | reverse complement strand
TGTTGCGTGCGCCGTGCGACCTTTTCCGCTGCGCGGAAAAGGAGCTCAGGCGCAGTCTCGCAAGCGGCTGATCCGGAGCCTTTCCCTGGGCGCGTGTCTGCCTTTCCAAGCTCGGGGAAAGGCTCCGGATCAGCTGCTTGTGACGGCTTTGCGTGCCTGCCTTTCCGAGCTCGGGGAAAGGTCCCGGATCGAACGCCAGGACTCTCACCCGCGCCCTGCGCGACCTCGCCCGGCGGACCGGGAGAGGCTTGCGCAGCAGTCAGCTCAGTGGTGGGCGCCACCCGTGTCGAACTGCTCTTCCTCGGTCGAGCCGTGCATGGCCGTAGTCGAGGAATGCCCTTCCTGGATCACGTTGGTGACGTCGTCGAAGTAGCCGGTGCCCACTTCCTGCTGGTGCGATACGAACGTGTAGCCACGGTCGCGCGCCGCGAACTCGGGCTCCTGCACCTTCTCGACGTAGGCAGTCATGCCGCTCTTCACGTACTCCTGGGCAAGATCGAACATGTGGAACCACATGTTGTGGATGCCCGCGAGCGTGATGAACTGGTACTTGTAGCCCATCGCGCCGAGTTCGCGCTGGAACCTGGCGATGGTCGCGTCGTCGAGGTTCTTCTTCCAGTTGAAGCTCGGCGAGCAGTTGTATGCGAGCAGCTTGCCCGGGAACTGCTTGCGGATCGCCTCGGCGAACGTCTTCGCGAACGCGAGGTCCGGCTTGCCGGTTTCACACCAGACCATGTCGGCGTACGGCGCGTAGGCCAGGCCGCGGGAGATCGACTGCGCGACACCCGGCTTCGTGCGGTAGAAACCTTCCGGTGTACGCTCGCCCGTGCAGAACGGCTTGTCGTTCGGGTCCACGTCGCTCGTGAGCAGGTCGGCTGCTTCAGCGTCCGTGCGCGCGAGGATGATCGTCGGCACGCCCATCACGTCTGCCGCGAGACGCGCGGCGGTGAGCTTCTGCACCGCTTCCTGCGTCGGCACCAGCACCTTGCCACCCATGTGGCCGCACTTCTTCACCGAGGCCAGCTGGTCCTCGAAATGCACGCCACCGGCGCCCGCCCGGATCATCGCCTTCATCAGTTCGAACGCGTTCAGCACGCCACCGAAACCCGCCTCCGCGTCCGCGACGATCGGCGCGAAGTAGTCGACGTAGTCCTTGTGACCCGGCGTGATGCCCTTCGAGTGCTGGATCTCGTCCGCGCGCTTGAAGGTCGAATTGATGCGCTCGACCACCTTCGGCACGGAGTCGACCGGGTACAGCGACTGGTCGGGATACATCGACAGGTAGCTGTTGTTGTCGGCGGCAACCTGCCAGCCCGACAGGTAGATGGCCTTGATGCCGGCCTTGACCTGCTGCATCGCCTGGCCGCCCGTCAGAGCGCCGAGGCAGTTCACGTACGGCTCGGTATTGACCAGCTTCCAGAGCTTTTCGGCGCCGAGGCGCGCCAGGGTGTGCTCGATCTGCACGCTGCCGCGCAGGCGGACGACGTCTTCGGCGGTGTAGGTGCGGCGAATGCCCGCCCAGCGCGGATCTTTCGCCCAGGAATCTCGCAGTTGTTGAGCCGGATTCGTCATGTCGTCGTCCTCTGGTGGAATTCATTGCGGGCCGGGAAAGCGCACCGAAGCTTCGTGTTGCACCGCACAATTGAAGAATAGACGCGCGGTCCGGTCCGGGCAAGCGCGAAATGCCTGCATCCGGGACAATCCGGTTCATGCAGCTCGTCCTGTTCAACAAGCCCTTCCAGGTGCTGCCGCAGTTCACCTCGCCGGACGGCCGCCGCTCGCTCGCCGATTTCCTGTCGTTGCCGGGCCTGTACCCAGCCGGGCGGCTCGATTACGACAGCGAGGGCCTGATGTTATTGACGGATTTCGGCCCCTGGCAGGCTCGCATCACCCAACCGGGTTCGCAGCTGGCGAAACGTTATCGGGTGCAGGTCGAGGGCGACCCCACGGATGCGGCACTCGAGCCCATGCGGCGGGGCCTCGTGCTCAACGACGGCGCTACCCGACCCGCCCCTGCCCGCGTGATCCCGGAGCCCGCCGGGCTATGGCCGCGCAACCCGCCGATCCGCACCCGCAAGGCGATTCCCACCGCCTGGATCGAGCTCGAGTTGAGCGAGGGCCGCAACCGGCAGGTCCGAAGGATGACGGCCGCGATCGGCTTGCCGACGTTGCGGCTCATCCGCTGGGCGGTGGGACCCTGGACCGTCGAGGGCCTGGCGCCGGGTCAGTGGCGCGAGGTGCCGCGCGCCGAGGCCGAGGCTGTGCTGGCAGCCGGCCGGCGTGAACTGCCCCAGGTCAGGCCGAACGGGCCAGGGTCGAGATCCGCATCGCGAGTTCGAGGGACTGCTCGTAGTTGAGCCGCGGGTCGACCTGCGAGCGGTAGTCCTTGGCGAGATCGGCATCGGCGAGGCCGCGGGCTCCACCGGTGCATTCCGTGACTTCCTCTCCCGTGAGTTCGAAATGTACGCCGCCGAGGTAGCTGCCCATCGCACGGTGCACCCTGAACGCGGCCTCGAGCTCTGCCAGGATGTTCTCGAAGCGGCGCGTCTTCACGCCCGCTGCGGTCGACTCGGTGTTGCCGTGCATCGGATCGCATACCCATAGCACCGGCACACCCGTCGCGCGTACGGATTCGATCAGTCCGGGCAGTTTCGCCTCGACGTTCTTCGCGCCCATGCGATGGATCAGCACCAGGCGCCCTGCTTCCTTGTGCGGATTGAGCGTATGGGCCAGTCCCTGCACCCACGCCGCATCCATCGACGGCCCGACCTTCACGCCGACCGGGTTCGAGATGCCGCGGCAATACTCCACGTGGGCGCCGCCGAGATCGGCCGTGCGCATGCCGATCCACGGCAGGTGCGTCGACAGGTTGTACCAGCGCTCGCTGCGTGGGATGAAACGCGTCTGCGCCTGCTCGTACAGCAGGTGCAACGCCTCGTGGCTCGCATAGAACGGGGCCCGGCTTGCCTCGTGCACCTGGCTGCCGCTCATGGCCTCGAAGAAGTCGAGCGAGTCCGCGATCGACGCCGCAATCTGCCGGAATTGATCCGCGAGCGGCGAATGCTTCATGAACCCCAGGTCCCAGTACTCGGGGTGATGCAGGTCCGCGAAGCCGCCGTCGACGAGCGCACGCACGAAATTCAGCGTCAGCGCCGCACGTTCGTAACCGCGCAGCAGCAGCTCGGGATCGGGCTCGCGCTCGGCTGCCGTGAAGCCGGGCCGGTTGACGAGGTCGCCGCGGTAGCAAGGGAGCGTCACGCCATCCCTGGTCTCGGTGTCGGTGGAACGCGGCTTGGCGTACTGGCCGGCGAAGCGGCCCACGCGAATCACCGGCTTCTTCATCCCGTGCAGCAGCACCAGGCTCATCTGCAGCAGGATCTTGAGCTTGCGGGCGATCTGGCCCGAATCGCAGTCGGCAAAGGACTCGGCGCAATCCCCGCCCTGCAGCAGGAACCGCTCGCCCCGCTGCGCCTCGGCAATCTGCTGCCTGAGCGCTTCGACCTCCCAGGACACGACGATCGGGGGCAGCCGGCCCAGGGAATCGACCGCATGCTTCAGTGCGACCGGGTCCCTGTAGGACGGCTGTTGCTGCGCGGGACGCGACGTCCAGCTCGAAGGCGACCACTCTGGACTGTGGGGAACGGCGTTCATCCCATTGATCCTACCGGGAAACTTTGCAATGCAAAAGAAACCGGATGTACGGCGGGACGCGGTTTCGTCAGAATCGCGCCCTCAAAACAGCATTCACGCCCGCGATCGGCCGCCAGGCCCGTCACAGAGGCGTTACCAGGAGTTCTCGACGATGCAGAAGGTACTCATCCTCGGGGCCGGCAAGATCGGCGCCCTCATCTCCGGCTTCCTCGCGGAATGCCGGGATTACGAAGTCCACGTGGCCGACGTCAACGGCAATGCCGCCAATTCGGTGGTGGCGGCCCACGGCCTGCCGAACCTGCACGCCTACGAACTCGACGCTGCAGACCCGGCGCTGCTCGAAGCACACCTGCGCGAGCACCCGGCCGACGCGATCATTTCGAGCCTGCCCTTCTACTGCAACGTGAAGGTGGCGGAGATCGCCCGCAAGGTGAACGCGCACTACTTCGACCTGACCGAGGACGTCGCCGTGACCCGCTCGGTGCGCAAGCTCGCCGCGGGCTCCGCGCGCGCGTTCGTGCCGCAGTGCGGCCTGGCGCCTGGCTTCATCAGCATCGCGGCCAACGCGCTGATCCAGCACTTCGACGAGATCCGCAGCGTGAAGCTGCGCGTCGGCGCCCTGCCCCAGCATCCGAACAACGCGCTCAAGTACTCGCTGACCTGGTCCACGGACGGCCTGATCAACGAGTACGGCAATCCGTGCGAAGCGCTGGTCGATGGCCGCGCCGTCGAAGTGGCCCCGCTCGAAGGCCTCGAGGAAATCGAGATCGATGGCATGATCTACGAGGCGTTCAACACGTCCGGTGGCCTGGGCTCGCTCGCCGAGACCTACGGGGAGAAGGCCCAGACGATGGATTACAAGACCATTCGTTACCCGGGCCATTGCGCGCAGATGCGCCTGCTCATGAACGACCTCAAGCTCAATTTCGACCGCGCCACGCTGAAGCGAGTGCTCGAGAACGCCGTGCCGCAGACGCTGCAGGACGTCGTGATCGTCTACGTCGCAGTAGCGGGCCGGCAGCACGGCGAGCTGCGTGAAGAGAACTACGTCAGCAAGATTTACCCGCAGGTGATCGCGGGCCGGCTGTGGTCGGCGATCCAGGTCACGACGGCGGCGGGCATCTGTGCCGTGGTCGACCTCGTGATGCAGAGCCCGGGCCGCTACCACGGCTTCGTGCGCCAGGAAGACTTCAGCCTGGTGGACGTGCTCGCCAACCGCTTCGGCAAGCACTATTCCGACGGCGGCGGCAAGGAAATCTCTTCGCGCATGATCGTGGCCGGCACCACGGGCCAGCAGCGCGCCGCGGGAGGCGCACGATGATCGATGCACTCTGCAAGAGCCTCGGCCTCGCGCAGACCAACGCCGGCACCTGGTCGGGTGCGGGCGGCTGGCTCGACGACGCGTCGGCGCAGGTCATCGAGTCGATCAATCCCACGACGGGCGGAGTGATTGCGCGCGTGCGCGCCACGACACCCGCTCAGTACGAGCAGGTAATGGCCTCGGCCGTCGCTGCAGCGAAGACCTGGCGCTCGGTGCCCGCGCCGAAGCGCGGCGAAGCCGTGCGCCTGGTGGGCGAGGAACTGCGCAAGCACAAGTCGGAACTCGGCAGCCTGGTCGCGCTAGAGATGGGCAAGATCAAGCCCGAGGGCGACGGCGAGGTGCAGGAGATGATCGACATCGCCGACTTCGCGGTCGGCCAGTCGCGCATGCTTTACGGCGTGCAGATGCATTCGGAGCGCCCCAATCACCGCATGTTCGAGCAGTGGCATCCGCTCGGCGTGGTCGGTGTGATCAGCGCATTCAACTTCCCGGTGGCAGTGTGGTCGTGGAATGCATTCCTCGCGGCGATCTGCGGCAACGTGACCGTGTGGAAACCCTCGCCCAAGACCGCGCTCTGCGCCGTGGCGATCCAGCACCTGTGCAACCGCGTGCTCGAGCGGCACGGGCTGCCACCGATCTTCCAGCTGTTCATCGACGAAGGCACGGAGCTTGCGATCCGCTTCGTCGAAGACCGGCGCGTGGATCTCGTCTCGTTCACGGGCTCGACCGCCGTCGGCCGCGATGTCGGCATGCGCGTGGCGAAGCGCCTCGGCAAGTCGCTGCTTGAACTGGGCGGCAACAACGCGATCATCGTCGACGAATTCGCGAACCTCGACCTGGTCGTGCCCGCCATCGTCTTCGGCGCCGTCGGCACCGCGGGCCAGCGCTGTACGACGACGCGACGCGTGTTCGTGCACGAGTCGCAGATGCCGGAACTCGAGCGCCGGCTGACCGGCGCGTACAGGCAGGTGCGCATCGGCGATCCGCTCGCGCCCGGCACGCTGATGGGCCCGTTGATCGACGCAGCCTCGGTAGCGCGCTTCGAATCTGCAGTGACGCAGGCTGTCGCGAGCGGCGGCCGGCTGCTGTGCGGTGGCAAGCGCCTCGACCGCCCAGGTTTCTTCGTGGAACCGGCCATCGTCGTCGCGCGCGGCGAATGGGAGATCGTCAGGACCGAGACGTTTGGACCGGTGCTCTACCTGATTCCGTTCAGGACGCTCGATGAAGCGATCGAGGCGCAGAATGCCGTCGCGCACGGCCTGTCGTCCGCGATCTTCACGGATCGGTTGCAGCACGCCGAGCGTTTCCTGTCGCCGGCCGGTTCGGACTGCGGCATCGCCAACGTCAACATCGGCACGTCGGGGGCCGAGATCGGCGGCGCGTTCGGCGGCGAGAAGGACACGGGTGGCGGGCGCGAGTCCGGTTCGGACTCGTGGAAGGCTTACATGCGCCGGCAGACCTGCACCGTCAACTGGGGCGCGGACCTGCCGCTGGCCCAGGGGATCAACTTCGACGTCTCGGGGAAATAGGGGAGCTCACCTGTTCCTGACGAGCGCTAACGGCCCGGTCGCTTCGGCGCCAGGTCCCGGTAGACGCTGCGGACGAATTCTTCCGGCGCGACCAGCGCGCCGGGGCCCCCGTACTTCGCGTCGAATTCGGCGGTGGGCTTCGAGTCCAGGATCTCCACGATACCCATCCCCTCCTCCACCGCCTCACGCACCTTGCGTCCGACGGCGACCAGCATGTCCCGATATGCGGCAAGTTCCGCACGGTTCGATACGGGTCCATGCCCCGGAACGACGACCGTGCGCGCTGTCGAGCGCGCGAGGGCGGCTTCGATCGCAGCCACCATACCGGCCAGCGATCCGCCGGACTCGACGGCGATGCCTGGGTATTGCCCGTTCCAGTAGATGTCGCCAAGCGCGACGACGTCGGCATCGCTCCAGCGCACGACCATGTCGGAGGACGTGTGCGAGTCGGCGACATGGACCATGTCGAGCCGGTCGCCGTTGACGTGCAGCGCCAGCGTGTCGGTCGTCGTGATCATGGGGCGCCCGGCAGCTGCTGCAACGCCGTCGCCATTACCCGCGGGCACGGGCGGGTCGCGGCCATCATGCTCGAGCGCTGATTCGACGCCAATCATCACGGCACCCTTGCGCAAGAAGACCTCGTTGCCGCCCGCGTGATCGGCGTGCCCGTTCGTGTTGATGACGAACCTGACCGGTGCCGGGGATATGCGCGTGACAGCATCGACCAGCGCCGCCTCGGACGAGGCGAGGCCCGTGTCCACGAGCACGAGGCCATCCACTCCGGACCAGGCGACGACGTTGCCGCCTGCCCCCATGATGACGTTCAGGCCCGGTCGCACAACCTGCACTTGCAGGTCGGCCGCGGGTTCCGGCGGTTTGGCCGCCGGCGTAGCGGGAGCCTGCGTGTGGGCGACGACGGGCGCGCACAGCGCTGCCAGGACCGCCAGGGCCCTGCTGCAATACTTAATGCTGCTACGATCTGCCGTCATTCGTGCCGTCTCCTCGCGCCAGTATAGTCGCACAGGCTCAGCGCTGACTTCTTCCGCGCGCGGCGGGCGTCGTGGCCGGGCCTGCGGCCTCGCGCAAGGCCAGCTGCAGCTGCTCGTCGAGTCGCCTGGCCGATACCGGCAGCAACGTGCGCAGGTCCTGCGCAAACAGCGACAGCCGGAATTCCTCGACCATCCAGCGCAACCGCTCGCGTTCATTGCCGCTCATGTCGAGGTCCGCAGACAGGCGCAGGCGCCGGACCTGTTGTGCATA
The DNA here is from genome assembly GCA_029865465.1 of Gammaproteobacteria bacterium. GTDB lineage: Bacteria > Pseudomonadota > Gammaproteobacteria > Steroidobacterales > Steroidobacteraceae > RPQJ01. The sequence goes on along the minus strand of JAOUGW010000146.1, from coordinate 363 downwards.
AGGCTCGACCTGCGCCTGCAGCTTGCGATCCCGTTCGACGTCTCCGCGCGCGCGTTCCAGGCGGCGCGCGATCGCACGCACGTATTTCGGCAGCTGGGTCCACCAGCCAGCGGGGGTTTCGCGCACCCAGCCCGGAGCGAGCAGTTCGGCCAGCTGGTCATTCACGCTGCCGCGTACGGGGGCGAAAGCTGCGCCGTTCGACTGACCCATCTGCGCGCGCACGTCCTTCAGCGCCAGCAGCACGGCTTTCACGACCCTCGCGATCTCACCTGCCCGATCGACCACGTCGGCGCGTCCCCGCTCCACCAGCGCCTCGAACTGGGCCCGCGTGCGCGGCAACTCGCCGGACTGTCCAAGTACGGC
>JAOUGW010000145.1 GCA_029865465.1 Gammaproteobacteria bacterium | reverse complement strand
CGGCTTGGCCACGGCCTGCCCGGGTTCTGCGGCGGACGCAGGCAGGCAACTGCCGAGGGCCACAAGGACGAACAGGGGACGAATCCGGGTATTCATGTGCTCCCTCCAACCGGGTGCGCTGATCATAGCCCGATGGCTCGGCGCCGTCCGCAGCTACATCGTGTGGGTAGGCTTGTCGCCGCCAAGCGCGCCCGCGAGGTACGACTCGATCTTGCGCTGGGTGTTGCCGCGATCCTGCTCGCTGAACTGCACGCCGATGCCTGCCGTGCGTTTGCCTTGCGCGCCCTTGGGCGTCATCCAGATGACGCGCCCGGCCACGGGCAGTTTCTCGTCTTCGCCCATCAGGTTGAGCAGCATGAACACCTCGTCACCGAGGCGATAGTTGCTGCTCGTCGGGATGAACAGCCCGCCGTTCTTCACGAACGGCATGTAAGCGAGGTACAGCGCGCTCTTGTCCTTGATGGTGAGCGTCAGCAGGCCAGGCTTGTTCGGTTGTCGCGCGGGGGCGGGGCTCATCACGACCTTTTCAGTGTTCCATCAGCGGGCCGTCGCCGCGGTTCGCAATTCCAGCAGCAAGGTTTCGACCACGAGGGACGCGGATACCGGGCCTTCGAGCAGGCGGCGGGCCTCGCGCAAGCGGTCCAATACCTGGAACGCCCTGGTTATGTTCAACTCGGCCGCTGCCCTTTGCAAGAGCGAACCGGTCGGAAACGTGAGGGGAGTCTCATTGGTTACCCCGGTCGCGGCCTGTACGGCTGCTACGAGCCATGCTTCGAGCCAGTCGAGGCGCGTCGGCAGCCCCGCGCCCTGCATGTCGGCGGCGGCACGTGTCACCTCGATCCGGCCGTCCAGCAACGCTTCGAGCAATCCCGCCATCTGCTCCTCGAGAGCCGCGAAATTCGGCGCAAGCGCGAGAGCCTTGAGCGGCGACCCTCCGGCGACGGCCAGCAGGCGGGGTGGCGGCGCGCCGCCGAGAGCCGCTGCGAGCCAGCGCAGGGCTGACGCGGTCTCAGGACGCGCCACCTCGATGCGCTGGCACCGGCTGCGCAGCGTGGGCAGCAGCGCGGACGGCCGCGCAGTGACCAGCACCAGCACGGTGCGTGGCGCAGGCTCCTCGAGCGTCTTGAGCAACGCGTTCTGCGCAGATGGCGTCATCTTCTCGGCCGGCGCGATCACTGCCACCCGGTAGCCACGCCGCATGCTCGTCATCGAGAGCTGCTCGCAGACATCGCGTACCTGGTCGACGCCGATCGATTTCTTGTCCTCGGGAATTCGCAACCAGTGCAGGTCCGGATGGGTCCCGGCCTTGCTGAGGTGGCACTCGGCGCATTCGCCGCAGGCCTCGAGACGCTCGCCGCGAGCAGTGCAGAACAACGCTGCTGCAAGGGCGGAGGCGAAACGCTCCTTGCCTACGCCCGCCGGTCCCTGCAGCAGCAATCCGTGCGACAGGCGCTTGGAGGCGACCGCCGCGGTCAGCTTGTCACACGCGGACTCGTGCCATGGCAGCAGGGCGATCGGCAGCGGCGCGAAATCATGGTCGTCGGCGCTCCCGGCGGTGCCGTCGTCCGCGTCCTGGCTCATCGCGACTGCGCCCGCGTAACCAGTAACGGCCGCAGGGCTGCCCGGATGGTCGACGCGACGTCCTCGAGTTCACCGCTCGCGTCGACGACGCGGAACCGCGCTGATTCCTGCGCCGCGCGCTGCAGATAATTCTGGCGGACACGTTCGAAGAATTCGGCACGTTCGGACTCGAACCGGTCAGGCCCATCGGTGCCGTTGCGCACGTGCGCGCGAGCCATGCCGATGGCAACAGGTGCGTCGAGCAGGACGGTGAGGTCGGGCTGGCGCTGCGGATGCACGATGCGGACGAGCGCATCGATGTCAGCCGTGGGCACGCCGCGGCCGCCCCCCTGGTAGGCGTAGGTGGCATCGGTGAACCGGTCGCACAGGATCCACGCCCCCCGCGCAACGGCCGGTTCGATCAGGTTGGCGAGGTGGCTCGCGCGCGCCGCGAACATCAGCAGCAGTTCGCATGACTGCGGCATGGGCTCGTCGGTGCGCTCGAGCAGGATGCGGCGCAACTGTTCGGCCCGCGGTGTGCCGCCCGGCTCACGCGTAAGCACGACCTCGACGCCCTCCGCCTCCAGCCAGGCAGCAACGCGCCTGATCTGCGTCGACTTGCCGACGCCCTCCCCGCCTTCGAACGTGATGAACCTGCCTTGCACGCTGCTCAACGACCCTTGCCGTGGTTTTGACGATAACGCACGAGGTACCGCCGCACGGCTGCCTCGTGCTCTGCCAGCGACTTCGAAAACGCGTGCCTGCCATCGCCCTCGCCCGTCGCGACGAAGAACAGTTCGCCGCGCTCGTCGGGTTGTACCGCCGCCCGCAACGACGCGGCCCCGGGAAGCGCAATCGGTGTCGGCGGCAGGCCTGCCCGCGTGTAGGTATTGTACGGCCCGTCGCGCTCGAGATCGGAGCGCCGCAGGTTGCCATCGAACTTTTCGCCGAGCCCGTAGATGACCGTCGGATCGGTCTGCAGGCGCATGCCGCGGCGCAATCGCTCGACGAATACTCCCGCGATGCGCGCACGCTCGTCCGGGTGCCCTGTTTCGCGCTCGATGATCGAGGCCAGCACCAGCGCCTCGTACTCGTCCTTGAGCGGCAGGTTCTCGTGCCGAGTCTCCCAGGCCGCCGCCAGTTCCCTGCGCATGCGATCGCGCGACTGGCGCAGCAGGTCGAGGTCGCGCGTACCCTTGCCGAACAGGTACGTATCGGGAAAGAACAGGCCTTCGGCGGGCTTGCCGTCCTCCCCGAGCGCACGCATGACTGCGTCGTCCCGCATGCCGCGCGTCGTGTGCTCGAGCGTCGGTTGGGCCGCGAGTGCCTTGCGCAGATCGCGGAACGTCCAGCCCTCGACGACCGTGACCGAATGCTGGACGACGGCCCCGCTCACCAGGACCTGCAGCAGTCCCCGGGGCGACGTGCCCGGTTTGATCGAGAACTCCCCCGCGTGCATCCGGGAATCGGCGCCGATGAACCGGCCATAGAGCGCCAGCAACCGCGGGTGCGTGAGCAGGCCTCGTGCAGCGAGTTGCCGCGACACGGCCGTGAGCGATTGCCCGGGCTCCACTTCGATGATGACTGGTCCGGATCCGATCGCGAGCGGCTGCGCCAGCCAGTGACGCACATAGAGCGCGCCGGCGGCGGCGGCGAGCACGGCGATCGCCAGCAGCGCGAGCAGCGTACGCCGCACCGACTTCATTCTTCTGCAGTCTCGAGCGCATCGCGCAGCCGCGCCGTCAGCTCGCCGGGCTGGAAGTCTTTCAGACCCAGGATGCAGCCGACCGGCCGGATGCCACGCACGGCGTTGGTCAGGAAGCATTCGTCGGCCTGGACCAGGTCGTCGAGCGTGTAGTCACCGACCTCGACGTGGATGCCGAGCGACTTCGCCAGGCGCAGCACCACCTCCCGCATCACGCCCGCAACGCCGCAGTCACTGATCTGCGGCGTCAGCAGTTCACCGCTGCGCACCAGGAACACATTGGCGGCCGTGGCACAAACGATGCGGTCGTCGGTCGAACGCATGAGGCCCTCGTCGACTGCGGGTTCGCGCAACTCGGCGCCGGCGAGCACCTGCTCGAGGCGATTGAGGTGTTTCATGCCCGCAAGCCGGGGATTGCGGCCCAGCCGGGTTTCGCACACGCGCACGATGAGCGGCCGGGCCGCCTCGGACTCGGACACCTGCTGGGCTGTCGAGACGATGATGCGGGTCGGACTCGGTTCGGCCGGAGGCGGGTACGAACGGGGCCCAGGGCCCCGCGTCAGGGTGAGCTTGACCACGGCCGCGCCGAAGCCTTCGACGGCACGCAGGCAATCGGTTTCGATGAGGTCGACCGGCGGCGTCGGCAGCCCCAAGCGGTGGCAGCCTTCCGTGAGACGCGCCATGTGGCTCTGAAAGCGCCGCACCCGCCCGTCCGTCGCACCCATGGTCTCGAACAAGCCATCGCCGTACTGCAGCCCGCGGTCGTCCACCGACACGCTGCCGCCTTCGACGCCATTCACGAACTTCCGGCCCATCATCGTCGTTCTCCCAGCGCGCGCAGGATTCCATTCGCCTTCGCACGGGTTTCAGCCAATTCCGCCTCGGGTACGGAGTCTGCCACGATGCCGGCCCCGGTCCGAAATCCGATCTCACGGTCGCGCACGGTCAGCGTGCGGATCAGGATGTTGAGATCCATCGCGCCGCCCAGGTCGAGGTACCCGAGGGACCCGGTATACGCGTCACGCGGCTCGCGCTCGAGCCCTGCGAGCAGGTCCATGCACCGCACTTTTGGGCACCCCGTGATCGTCCCACCCGGGAACACGGCGGCGATCGCCTGGCCCGGGGTCACATCATCGCGCAGCACGCCGCGCACGTTCGAGACGATGTGGTGCACGGTCGCGTACGTCTCGATGGTCATGAACTCGTCGACCTCGACGGTGCCGCCGCGGCAGATGCGACCGAGGTCGTTGCGTTCGAGGTCCACCAGCATGATGTGCTCGGCGCGTTCCTTTTCGTTGAGCTTGAGTTCGTCCTTGAGAGAAGCGTCGGCGGCAGCGTCCCGCCCGCGCGGACGGGTGCCGGCGATAGGGCGCGTGCTGGCGATACCGTCCCGCAGTTGCAGCAGGCGCTCGGGCGATGAACTCAGCAGCGCGAAATCGCTGAACTGTGCGAGTGCCGCGAAAGGTGCCGGGTTGGCGAGCCGCAGGGCCTGGTACAGGTCCGGCACCGTGGCGCCCGGCGCGAGCCTGGCGCGCCAGGAGCGCGACAGATTGGCCTGGTAGACGTCGCCCCGCGCAATGGCGTCGAGCACTGCGTGCACGCCGTCGAGGAACACCTGCGGTTCCTGCTCTGCGACCGCCGTGGCCAGCACGGCAGGCGGAATCCGTGCTGCCGCGCCGGCGACGGCGGCGAGATCGGCACGTACCTGCTCCCGCAGTCGGTCCAGGACTGCGGAGTCGCGGGCGACGATGCGCACCTCGCGGGTCCGCCGGTCGCGCAGCAATGCGCCATGCATGCGCCACGCCACCGCGCGCGGCAGGTGCGAGGCAGGCAGTCGCAGCGTCGGCTCGATCTCACCCGCGAGCTCGTAGCCGAGGTAGAGGAACCAGCCCCCGGCGAACACGGCCCCGCCCGGGACGATGTCGCCGGTGCCGCGTTCGCGGGCCACCCAGCGGTCGAGCGCTTCGAGGAACGTCCCTCCCGACGTCGCTTCGGGGACGTCTCCCAGGAGCTGGCCGTCGGGCGCCTGCACCAGCCTTTCGCCGGGTAGCGCGAACAGGACGTCGTGACGCCCGAGCGGCTCTTCGCCACCCACGCTCTCGAGCAGGACGGGATAACGGGCGGGAAAGCGCTCGTGCAGCGCGAGCAGGTCGGCTTCGCGCATGGCTGGAGGCAACGCGCGCGCTCAGCCGAGCGCGCGGAAGACCAGGCTGCCGTTCGTGCCGCCAAAACCGAACGAGTTCGACAGCGCGACGCGGACTGGCGCCTGGCGCGCGGTCCCCGGCACGTAGTCGAGGTCGCACTCCGGGTCCGGGTTCTCGAGGTTGATCGTCGGCGGCAGCACGCCATCGCGGATGGCGAGGATCGAGAAGATCGCCTCGACCACGCCCGCGGCTCCGAGCAGGTGGCCGGTCATCGACTTGGTCGAGCTCACCGCGACCTTGCGCGAGTGGTCGCCGAGCGCGCGCTTGATCGCGACCGTCTCGGCGCGGTCGCCGAGCTCGGTCGAGGTGGCGTGCGCGTTGATGTAGTCGACCGCTTCGGGATTGATCCCGGCATCGCGGATGGCCGCGGTCATCGCGAGTCGCGCGCCCTCGCCGTCTTCCGGCGGCGACGTGATGTGATGCGCGTCGCCGCTCATGCCGAAGCCGATGAGCTCCGCATAAATCTGCGCGCCGCGTGCCTTCGCGTGTTCGTACTCTTCGAGGACGACGGCTCCGCCGCCCTCCGCCATGACGAAACCATCACGGTCCTTGTCCCAGGGCCGGCTGGCCCGTGCGGGCTCGTCATTGCGCAGCGAAAGTGCGCGCGCCTGGCAGAAGCTGCCGACGCCGAGTGGCGTGAACGCCATCTCGGAACCGCCGGCGACCATGATGTCGGCATCGCCGTACTGGATCAGGCGGCACGCCAGGCCGATCGAATGCGTCGATGTCGTGCACGCCGTGACCAGCGCGATGTTCGGTCCGCGCAGGCCGTGATGGATCGACACCTGCCCGGCAGCCGCGTTGATGATGCTGCCGGGGATGAAGAACGGGGAAATCTTGCGCGGCGTCTTCGCCTCGAGCCACTTCGCGGTGTTCTCTTCGATGGTCGAGAGCCCGCCGATCCCGGCGCCCATGGCGACGCCGATGCGCGCACAGTTGGCCTCGTTGACCTCGAAGCCGGAATCCTTGATGGCTTGCGTAGCGGAGGCAACGCCGAACGGAACGAACGGATCGAATTTCCGCAAGTCCTTGGGCGCCATGTACGCCTCGGCATTGAATTCGTGCGCCTGCCCGCCGATGCGGACCGGGAAGGCGCTCAGGTCCATCTTGTCGATGAGACCGATGCCGCTGCGACCATTGACGATACCTTCCCAGGCGGTCGCGACGGTGCTGCCGAGCGGGGAAACGATGCCTAGACCTGTGACGACGACCCTGCGCCTGGACAAGCTGGGTTCCCCCGGAGATTCAATGAAACGTTGTTGCGGGACCGCCTTCCGTGGCGGCCCGGCACGAGGCGCGGCTCAGGCCTGGGTGCGGCGCTCGTTGATGTAGTCGATGGCCTGCTGGACGGTCGTGATCTTCTCGGCATCCTCGTCGGGGATTTCGGTCTCGAATTCCTCTTCGAGCGCCATCACCAGTTCGACAGTGTCGAGCGAGTCCGCACCGAGGTCGTCGACGAAGGAAGACTCGTTGGTGACTTCCTCTTCCTTGACGCCCAGTTGCTCGGCGACGATCGCCTTTACTCGCTGTTCAATACTGCTCATTGTCGTAGGGATCCTTTGGAAGGAAACAAGGTCTGCCGATCCGGGCCTGCGGGCGACCGGCATGGGGCGCGTATTCTATGTTATGGCCGTGTCAAGGGTCCAATAAGCCAACAACACCAATCAAATCATGTACATACCGCCATTTACATGCAGGGTTTCGCCGGTGATGTAGGCCGCTTCGGGCCCGGCCAGGAAGGCAACGGCCGCCGCGACGTCGGCGGGCGATCCCAGGCGGCCGAGCGGAACCTGCGCCAGCAGCGACGTTTTCTGTGCCTCGCCAAGGGCGTCGGTCATGTCGGTGACGATGAAACCCGGGGCCACCACGTTCACCGTGATATTGCGCGAGCCGACCTCGCGCGCGAGGCTCTTGCTGAAGCCGATCATGCCCGCCTTGGCCGCCGCGTAGTTGGTCTGGCCGGCGTTACCCATCACGCCGATGACTGACGCGATGTTCACGATCCGGCCTTTGCGCGCCTTCATCATTCCGCGCATGACGGCTTTGCAGGTGCGGTAGACCGCGCCCAGGTCGGTATCGAGCACGGCTTGCCAGTCGTCCGCGCTCATGCGCATGAGCAGGCCGTCGCGCGTGATGCCGGCATTGTTGACGAGGATTGACGGCGTGCCCTCCACCGCCTCCACAGCCTTGAAGCAGGCCTCGACGGCACCCGCATCGGCGACGTTCAGTACCAGGCCGCGCCCCGTGATGCCCGCCTCCGCGAGGTACGCATCGATGGTCCGCGCGCCGGCTTCCGTCGTAGCGGTGCCCGCGACGCGCGCCCCGCGCTTGCCGAGTTCGAGCGCGATGGCGCGGCCGATGCCACGCGTCGCGCCGGTGATCAAGGCGAATTCGCCGGCGAGGCTGCTCATGGGTTGGCTCCACAGGCGGCCAGCGCGGCCGCGATCGATGCCGTGTCTTCGAGCGCGAACATCCTGACCTCGGGCTTGCGCTCGATGCGGCGGTTGAGCGACGTCAGTACCTTGCCCGGGCCGCATTCGACGAACGTCGTGGCACCGCCTGCGAGCATCGCGCGAACGGTGTCGGCCCAGCGCACGGGTTTGAACAACTGTTCCTTGAGCGACTGGCGGATGCCTGCGGGCGAGCTGTGCCGGCGCACGTCCACGGTGTAGACGTCGGCGAGGTTCGGCAACCGC
>JAOUGW010000144.1 GCA_029865465.1 Gammaproteobacteria bacterium | reverse complement strand
CACACCGTCGGCGTGGCGCAACTGGAGCACTGGTCGGCCGCTGCCGCAACCGTGGCGACTGCGCTGGCACGCGCCTGCAGCGTTCGCGGGGACTGCGACCGAGATGCATGGACGGCTCTACCTGACGCCCTGCAGCGCGCGGGTCGAATACCCGACGGGCGAGCTCCAGCTGCAAGCCGTCCCGGTCACGGCCGGAGTGCACGCGAAGGCCATCATCGACGGCGAGCACGTCGACTACCGTTACGCATGGTCGGGCTCGACGCTGTGGCTGCACACGCCGCGAGGCGATCACGCCTTCGATTGCCGGCGGCGGGAACCCGCCCGCTCGAGCGAGTCGGATGGCGCATCCGCGATGGAAGTCCGCGCGGCCATCAACGGCCGCGTGGTCGACGTAGCTGCAACGGCTGGCCTGACAGTCGCCGGAGGCGATCGACTCGTCGTGCTCGAGGCAATGAAGATGGAACATGACATCCTTGCTCCCCGTGCGGGCCGGATCGCGGACGTCAGTGTCAAGCCGGGCGACCAGGTCGTCCCAGGCCAGGTGCTCGTCCGTTACGAGGGAGAGACCGCATGACCGCCAAAGTCGTCGTGACCTGTGCCCTGACGGGCGTGCTCACGGATCCCGCGCAACACAGCGTGCCTGTGACGCCGGAAGAAATGGCGCGCGAGGCGCGAGCTGCCTACGATGCGGGCGCCAGTGTCGTCCACGTGCACTTCAGGCAGCAGGCCGCGGGCAAAGGCCACTTGCCGAGCTGGGATCCGGCCGTTGCCGTCGCGATCGCGCAGGCGATCCGGGCAGCCTGCCCCGGCATCATCTTCAACCAGTCTACTGGCATCGTCGGTCCGGACATCTCGGGTCCGGTCGCCTGCATCCGCGCCGTGCGGCCGGAGATTGCGGCCGCCAACGCGGGTTCGCTGAATTACCTCAAGGTGCGCAGCAACGGTCGCTGGGCCTGGCCGCCGATGCTCTTCGACAACCCGGTGGAGAAAGTCGCGGCCTTCCTGCAGGTGATGCGGGAGACCGAGGCGTTGCCCGAATTCGAGTGCTTCGACGTCGGCATCGTGCGCAGTGTCGAGATGTTCGTGCGCTCAGGCCTGTATGCCGGCCACCCCGACGTGAACTTCGTCATGGGCGTCGAATCCGGCATGCCTGCCGACCCGGCACTGCTGCCGATCCTGATCGGGCTGCTGCCCGCGGACGCGACCTGGCAGGTGACCGCCATCGGCCGCGAGAACGTCTGGCCGCTGCATCGCCGCACGGCGGAACTCGGCGGCAACCTGCGCACCGGACTCGAGGACACTTTCTATCTGCCGGACGGACGCAAAGCGCGCAGCAATGGCGAACTGATCGACGCCATCGTCGGCCTGGCGCGCGCAGCAGGACGCGAGTGCGCGACACCGGCCGAAGCGCGCAAGCTGCTGCATCTCGCTGCCTGATCGCGACGGGCATCGACTGAGGGGAGGTTCGATGCGCAAGGGCCTGTTGATTGCAGGGGCCGTCATTGCGGCAGCGGTGGTCTACCTGCTCGCGTGGCCCGTCCCCGTCGAACCCGTGGCCTGGAATGCGCCGAAGTCGGCCGGCTATGTCGGGGCCCACGCGCGCAACGAGCGTCTCGCGCAGCTGCAACTGGTCAAGGTGACGCCCGAGGTCGGGCCCGAGCACATCGTCTTCGGTCCGGACGGCAGGCTTTACACGGCGACGCTGTCGGGTGCCGTACTGCGAATGAACGCCGACGGCAGCTCGATCGAAACGGTGGCCAATACGGGCGGGCGGCCGCTCGGACTGGACTTCGATGCGGATGGCCGGCTCGTCATCGCCGACGCGCTGCGCGGCCTGCTGGCGCTCGAGTCCGATGGTCGCATTCGCGTGCTGACCGACAGCGTGGGCGGCGACCCCATTCGCTACGCCGATGCCGTGATGGTCGCCGCGGACGGCAGGCTGGTGTTCACCGATGCCTCGCAGCGCATCTCGCCGCAGCAATACGGCACGTTCGACGCGGCGCTGTTCGACATCATCGAGCAATCGTGCACCGGCCGAGTGCTCGAATTCGATCCTGCGGCGGGGTCGACCCGCATCGTCGCCACCGGTCTCTGCTTTCCGAATGGCGTCGCACTGACCGCCGACGAGCGGTCACTGCTCGTCGCGGAAACCGGCACGTATCGCGTGCTCAAGATCGACCGCGGTTCGAATGCGATCGATGCGGGCAAGGCATTGCGCGATCGGGCCGCGGGTGTCGCCGTGCTGCTCGATAACCTGCCCGGCTTCCCGGACAACGTCACGCGCGGCGCGGACGGACGCTTCTGGACGGGTTTCACCAAGCCGCGCAGCGCTGCGATCGACGGCATGTCGGGCAAGCCGTGGCTGCGCTCCCTCACGCTGAGGCTGCCGCAGGTGCTGTGGCCGGTGCCGGCCGCGTACGGACACGTCATCGCTTTCGACGAACAGGGGCGCATCCTGCTCGACCTGCAGGATCCAGCGGGGCAACTGCCCGAGACGAGCGGTGCGACCGAGCACGACGGCGTGCTCTACGTGCAGAGCCTGCATGCCGACGCCTTCGGCTTGCTGCCGCTCAAGGACGTGGGAGTGACGCCCCGATCTCCCTGACGGCTCGCACGAGCACGGGCAGGTCGGCACTGGTCGTCCGGTAATTGACGATCGCGGCGCGCAGGCAGTAACGGCCGTGCAGGGTCGTGTAGGACGGCGCGGCGATCCCGCTTTCGTGCAGGCGGATCAGCAATTCCTCGTTCAGCGCATTCAACTGCTCGTCGCCCAGGCCGCCGGGGTTGTAGCGGAAGCAGACGATGTTGGTCGCCACGGGCGCCAGCAGTTCGAGGTCGGGCTCCGCCAGCACCAGCGCGGCGAGTTCGTGCGCCTGCGCGATGTTGCGGTCGATCAGCCGGCCAAAGCGATCGAGCCCGTGCTCCTTGATCGAGAGCCACACCTTGAGCGCGCGAAAACCGCGTGACAGCTGCAGCCCGTATTCGCTGAACCAGAGCGCGCCGCTCGCGAGCCCGCGCTCGGTGCGCTCGAGGTATTCGGGCGTCAGGGCAAACGCTTCACGATGCGCCTTGCGATCGCGCACCAGCACGCACGCCGCTTCGAACGGCACGTGCAGCCACTTGTGCAGGTCGAGCGTGACGGAATCCGCGCGTTCCATGCCGCGCACCAGGTGACGGTGCCCTGGCGCCAGCGCGAGCAGCGCACCGATCGCGCCGTCGACATGGAACCAGAGGTGTTCACGTTCGCAGACGGTGGCGAGCGCGTCGAGGTTGTCCGTCGCGCCGGTGTTGATCGTGGCGGCGTTGCCGATGACGCAGAACGGCTGCCGTCCGGCGGTCCGATCCTCAGCGATCATGCGTTCGAGCGCGCCGACGTCGATTTCGAAGTCGGCATTGACCGGCACCTTGCGCAGCGACTGCGCACCGAGGCCAAGCGACTCGATCGCCTTCTGCACGCAGCTGTGCACCTCGGCCGACGCATAGGTAATGAGTTTGTGCGGAATGGCCGCGACACCCTCGGCACGGACGTCGACACCGGCACGCGAGTTGCGCGCGACGGCGAGGCCGACGAAGTTCGCCATGGATCCGCCGCTGACGAGCAGGCCGCTCGATTCCATCGGGAAACCCGCGATCTCCTTGCACCAGTCGACCACCTGCGCCTCGACGTAGTTCGGGGCGTGGTTGCCGCCCCCCATGTTGGGGTTGAGCACGGCCGCCAGGAAATCGCCCACGGCCGCGAAGGGCGTGCCGTTGCCCATGAACCAGGACCAGAACCGCGGATGCGTGTTGCCCATCGCATAGGGCATCACGAGTTCCTTGAATTCGTCGTACGCGGACTCGGCTCCCTGCGGCAGGCGCGGCGCGGGCTGGCGCAGCCGTGCTACAACGGCGTCGGGCACCGGCTGCCACACAGGACGGTCCCGGGCCCCCTGCAGGTAGTCGAAGCCATCGTCGATCGCCTGATGCGCGAGGCGTCGCAACGCCTCCCAGTCGGCTGGGTCCAGCGATTCATCGACGGGGGGATTGGTCATCGGCTGGACTCTGCCTGGCGGTGCGAAGGGTCCGCCCGGGCGCAGCCTACTACGGCCGATCGCCCGCGCCAGCCGGAGGGTGGTGGGTCAGGTCAGCGTGACGCTGCCATGGTGCAGCGCGTGGGCGAGGATCAGGAAGGCGGTCGCGGCGGCGAAGGCCAGCCAGAACGCCAGTGCCCAGGGATACGTGCCAGTGAGTTTTTCCATACGACCTCCTGCAAGGATCGCGAGGTCGGAGTCGGTACAGCCCCGCCGGAGGGGGGAAGGGGTCGGGCGAGGCGGCGGGCCGACTCACGACCGGGCGATCGAGCCCTAGCTTAGCGCAAATCGTGCTGCGCCGCAGCAAGATTACAAACCGCTGTATTTATTGATTTTATTATGTAAGAAGTCCACCGGAATCGCGCTGGATGGGCGATTCCGGCCGGACTTCGGCATGACTCAGAGATAGCTCTGCATGCCTGCCACCGCCTCGACCAGGATGGTCACGACGAAGGCGACGGACACGACCAGGCCGGAGCCGATGGCGAGGTCGAAGAACGAAACCCGGGACTGCTTGCGGTTGAACATGATGAGCCTCCTGCTTTGGTGAGGCACAAGGTACGCCCAGGCTTTGCGCTGATAAATCCGAATAACCGTTGCACTCTATTTTGAATTTCAGAACAATCAACGGATGGACCAACTGCTTGCGATGAAGATCTTCGCCCGGGTCGCCGAACGCGGCTCGTTCGGCCAGGCCGCCGACGAACTCGAAATTTCACGGCCCGCGGCCAGTTCGCACGTCGCCGCACTCGAAAAGCACCTGGGCGCACGCCTGTTGAACCGGACGACGCGCCGCGTCTCGCTCACGGCCGAAGGCACCGAGTTCCTGCGCCGGACGCGCCGCATCCTGGAGGAACTGCGCGACGCGGAAGAGACGCTGCGCGATACGCGTTCCAGACCGCAGGGCAAGCTGCGGGTGGACGTGCCCGTCGCGTTCGGGCGCTACCTGCTGCTGCCTGCCCTGCCCGAATTTACCCGGCGCTACCCGCTGATCGAGCTGGACCTGCGCCTCAACGATCGCATCGTCGACCTGGTCGCCGAGAGCGTGGACGTGGCTCTGCGTGTCGGGCCGATCCGGCAGGCCGGTCTCGCCGCGCGGCGCGTGTCGCAGGTAAACATCGTCACGTGCGCTGCACCCGCGTACCTGCAGGACCACGGCGAACCGAAGACGCCGGACGAGTTGCGGGGGCACAGGCTCGTGGGTCTCACGTCGCCGTCGGGTGCGCCGCCGGAATGGACGTTTCCGCCGCCATACACGCCCAAGCGGCTCGGCCTGAAGTTCTCGATGCTGTTCAACTCGGCCGAGGCCCCGATCATCGCGGCGGCCGCGGGTCTCGGCATCACGCACACGGCCGACCTGGTCGTGGCCGAGTACGTCGGGCGTGGCGAACTGAAGCTGATCCTCGAGGACTTCGTCGTGCCCGGCCCGCAGATTTCCCTCGTCTACCCGTCGGCGGGGCACCAGCTGGCCAAGGTGCGCGTGTTCTCGGATTTCGCCGCGGACCTGCTGCTGCGCTGGAACGAAGAAGTCCGCCGCTGGATCAGGCAGCCACCCCGACTGCCGACCCCCGTGTCAGCTAGACTCGCGCAAAACCCGAGGGAGCCCACATGACCTACCTGGTTGCCGGCCTGCTGCTGTTCTTCGGCGTGCATTCGATTGCCATCGTCGCGCCCGCATGGCGGGACGGCATGGCTGCGAAGCTCGGCGATGCGTCGTGGAAAGCGATCTATGCCCTGCTTTCGGTCATCGGCTTCGTGATGCTGGTGCACGGGTACGGCCTCGCGCGCGCGGATCCGACAGTGCTCTACACGCCGCCGGTCTGGATGCGCCACGTTGCCGCGTTGCTCATGCTGCCGGTGTTTCCGCTGCTGCTTGCGACGTACCTGCCCGGCCGCATCAAGGCCGCCGTCAAGCATCCGATGCTCACGGCCACCAAGGCCTGGGCGCTGGCGCACCTGCTGGTCAACGGCAACCTCGCGGACGTGCTGCTGTTCGGCGGCTTCCTCGCCTGGGCGGTGATGGACCGCATCGCGGTCGGCAAGCGCGTCGTACAGCGCAAGCCCGTGGTCACGAGTGCACCGTCGCGAATGAACGACGTGCTCGCGATCGTCGGCGGGCTCGTGCTGTACGTCGTCTTCGTGGCCTGGGCGCACCAGCGCTTCATCGGCGTGCCGCCGATGCTGCCGCACTGACCGACGCGCGCGCCGCCGCGCGCACTGCGTCGGCTCCGTCGCGCTCATGCACGGCGGCGGGGCATGGTCCAGGCTCGTCGATGTTGCCGACCGCGAGGTACCTCACTTGATCACTGCCCCGCAGCGCTCGTTCGTCCCACTGTGTGTGCTGGCGCTGCTCACGGCCGGCACGGCCGGCGCGGCTTCATCCGCCGTCGAAAGGCGGATCGTTGCCGCCGTCGACCAGCGCGCTGGCGCAGCACTCGAACTGCTGGCCGAGACGGTCAACGTGCAGAGCGCCACCGAGAATCTCGCCGGCGTGCGTGCGGTGGGCGACATCTACGCGCGTGAATTCCGTGCGCTCGGCTTCGAGACGCGCTGGGTCGAGGTGCCCGCGGACATGAAGCGCGCGGGGCACCTGGTCGCGACCCACCGCGGCAAGCGCGGCGGTCCACGTTTACTCCTGATCGGCCACCTCGACACGGTCCTGCAGGGTGAGCCGTTCCGGCGCGACGGCAACCGGGCGTACGGCACCGGATCGTCCGACATGAAAGGCGGCAACCTGGTCGCACTCGAAGCCCTGCGTGCGCTGCAGGCCACGGGCAGACTCCGTGGCATGAACGTCACGGCCGTCTTCACGGGTGACGAAGAGGACCCTGGCTCGCCGCAGCTCGTCGCGCGCGAATCGCTCCTGGCTGCCGCTGCGGAGTCCGACATCGCGCTGGCCTTCGAGGGCTCGGCGCCCGGCAAGGCCGTCATCGGCCGCCGCGGCATCGGCTCATGGCGGCTGCACGTGACCGGTGTGCAGGGTCACTCGTCCGGGGTGTTCGGCGATACGCGCGGCTACGGCGCCATCTTCGAGGCCGCACGCATCCTCGACCAGTTCCGGACCGAGTTGCGCGAACCCAACCTGACGTACAACCCGTCGGTGATCGTGGGCGGCACCAGCGTGAGCTATGACACCGCGACCAAGAGCGGCACCGCGCTCGGCAAGACCAACGTGATCCCGCGCGAAGTCCGCGTCGAAGGCGACCTCCGTTACCTCGG
The DNA here is from genome assembly GCA_029865465.1 of Gammaproteobacteria bacterium. Taxonomy (GTDB): domain Bacteria; phylum Pseudomonadota; class Gammaproteobacteria; order Steroidobacterales; family Steroidobacteraceae; genus RPQJ01. The sequence continues at coordinate 894 of JAOUGW010000144.1, read as the reverse complement.
CGCCGCCCAGTTCGAATCGGCACGCGCAAAGATGCGGGCGATCGTGGCCGCGAGCCTGCCGCAGACGTCGGCGGAACTCGTCGTCGAGAACGAGTATCCCTCGATGGCGCCAAACCCCGGCAGCGAACGCATCCTCGGCGTGCTCGATGCGGTGAGCCGCGATCTCGGCGCCGGCCCCATCGTCGCGCAGCCGCCGATCGAGCGCGGGGCGGGCGACATCGCCTTCGTGTGCGGCGGCGGACGCCTCGCCTGCCTCGATGGTCTCGGCACGGACGGCGATAACGATCACGCGCCGGGTGAGTACGTGCTGCTCGACTCGCTGCCGCTGCAGGCAAAGCGCGCGGCGCTACTCATGCACCGCTTGACACGTTGATTCACTAAGCACGGACCTGGATGCCGGCCGCGGCGCGCTCCGCTAAGCTTGGCTCATGCTCAAGTCCACGATTCGTGCGCTGCAGTCGATGCTCGACCGTCAGCGCATTCTCACGCTCGCCGTGCAAACCGGGCAGGGCCCGTATGCCGGGCTGCTGCCCTTCGTACCGGTGGCTGACCGCTCGGCCGTGCTCGTGCACGCGTCGAGGCTCGCACGGCATACGCAAGGCCTGACGGCCGGCGCGCATGCCGGCATCCTGGTCCACGAGCAGGACGGACCGGACAAGGACCCGTTGCAGATCGAGCGGCTGATGTTCGACTGCACGGTGCAGCCGTTCGAACGCAAGAGCGCCGAGTGGGAGGCGGGCCGCGAGCTGTACCTCGCACGCTTCCCCGACAGCCGCATCACCTTCGGGCTCGGCGACTTCACGCTCTACCGATTGCAGTTCGTCGCCGGCACGTACGTCGCGGGCTTCGGTCGCGCGATGGACATCGAACCGCAGGACATCCGGCGACTCGCAG